>UROR01000001.1 GCA_900549535.1 uncultured Collinsella sp.
AGATGCCGAAACCCCTAGACAAAGAAAAAGGTCGGGAGCTTTTATGCTTCCGACCTGAAGTTTCATGGTCGCGGGGGCGGATTTGAACCACCGACCTTCGGGTTATGAGGTCGCTACGACGTTGTTTCATTCAGACATTTCGACCCAAATTGAAGTCAATATAACTCCAGGTCATTTGATGTTTTCATAGATTTACGAAAGAAAAGTACGCGGAATAATTCGACCCAAATTCGACCCACAACGAGCTTGAAAGCGGTCAGGCAGAGCATTACCCTTGGGGTGTGACCCCACGCAGGGCCCACCACCAAGGGTAATGCCCACTCGCCCCAGCCCTTTGCGCCATTCCGCGCAACCGAGCGCGATTCTCAGGCACTTCAGGCAAGGAACACGATGAACGACCGACCTCTCGTCATAGGCAAAGGAACGAAGCAACGCCGCGACAAATACACGTGGCGCTACCGTCACAGCCTCGGCAAGGATCCGGTCACGGGCAAATACCGCTATTCGCCGTGGCAGACCATACATACCACCAAAAGCCGAGAGGTCGACGCCGCACTCGAAGCCTACAAGGCAGAACTCAACAGCGGCACCTACGTCCAAAAATCGAGGGACACCGTCGGCTCGTACGCAAAAAAGTTCCACGACAACCGCGAAGGAACCATCACGCCGCTCGCCTACTCGACATCCTACTCAATCGAGAACCGGACGCGCACATCACATGCGTGATGCTCATGCTCGACACCGACATGAGAAGGGCAGAAGCCCTCGGGATGACGTGGTCCGATGCCTCCGTCGAGAACAGAAGCATCCTCATTGAGCAGCAGTTCGCGGCCGATCGAAGCGTTCGCTCGCCCAAAAGCAAGAAAAGCGTGCGGAGGATCTCGATAAGCGAGACGCTGACGTCGTATCTCGAATTCTGGAAAAAGGAGCAGGCCCGCGAAATGGAAGCCTTCGGCCTGGAACAAGTCAAAGGCACTCCGCTCGTCCACTCATTCGAACGAACGAAAGACAGGCATCCCCAAGTCAACTTCATGGACCTGAATGGGTTTTCGCGCTGGTTCAGAAACTTCAGCGTCGAGAACGGGTTCGGCAAGTTCGAAGGCGTTCGAACATACCATTATGTGAAGGAAACTGTCGACGGGAAAACGATTTCGAAGCGTTATGAGCATAAAGAGTGGCTCGAATTGAGGGATTACCTCAGGAAGCATCCCAAGGTTCGCGAGGCGAGGCATATCAGCACATATGAGAGCGAGCACCTTCCTTACGGATATTCGGGCCTATCGAGCCACACCGCTACTGCCGCTACTGCCCGCTACTGCCCGCCAGCTTCCGAACCAGCGGGCGGTAGCAGCACCCCGAACATCTCGCCGACAGCGCAGAGAGTCGTCGACCTGGCGGCCAAGGCCGACATCGAGGACGTGATGCTGTGCGACCTGCCCGGCGTCCTGTCCTTCCTAGGGCTGCCACCTGAGACGGAGATGCCACCGGGCAACAAGGGGAAGACGAAGCTCAAGAAGCTCTACAGGAAGGTGGCGCCGAACAAGGCATACCACTCCGGCGAGCGCGCCAAGGATTTGATCTCGCACCTCGACATGGCAGAGATCAGGGCATCGGCGCCCGTCCAAGAATTGGGATGCAGTTCAATACGAGCTCGGGGCTCTTTTCGTCTAGATTGGGGACGCATGGCCGGACGAAAACAATTTGCGTCTGGTAATAAGCGTACGAAAGCGCAATTTACGTCTTAATTCCGTACGCAAATCAAGACGAAAATCGTTTACGTCTGCTTTAATCCGTACGAAAACGGTTTTCGTCTTGCAGGGCAGTTGCCGTTTCTACAGTTCAACTTCCAGTTCGGCTTTGTGCTCGTAGAGGTAGTCGCGCATGTAGGGGATGGCAAATGAGACCTTGCCGTACGAGGGAGCCTCGATAATCGATTCTCTTAACAGGCGGCTGCGGACGGAACTCACCTGTTGAGGCGTTTTGTTTAGGGCATCGGCAACCATGCTGGTCGAGCTCGTCTGCCCCAAAGACGCCATGCTCAGCAGATAAGCGATGCACGTGGGCGGAATGCGCTGCAGCGCGGGCTCAATCACCATGGCGCAGAAGCGTTCGCGTGCCGTTGCAATGCCACGCTCGGCTTCTTCTTCTCCAATAATCGTTGTATGTGCGCGTCTTGCCAACTGCCATGCGTAGTATCCAACGAGTTGGATCATGAAAGGATAGCCCTGCGTTGCCTCGGCAAGTTGGCCGGCAATACCTGGCTGCAACTCCATGCCAGACGCTTCAATGGTTTCCTCGAGGGAGTACGACACTTCGGTTACTGCCACAGCCTTCAGATCAAAGGGGAGGGCGCGGCGCAAAAACGCAAGTGTCTTTCCGTTGATGATGCTTTCAATCATCGAAGGCAGCCCAGCAAAAACAAAGGCGATATCAAGGTCTTCGCCGATAACCTGCTGAATCGCAATGGAGAGCGTTCGGACCTCATCGAGCTCTGCGTCTTGAACCTCGTCGAGAGTGATGAGCAGGCCATTGCCATTCTTGGATATTGTCTGTCTCATGGCGTCGCGTAGCGATGGGCCGATTCGCTCAATATCTATGCTGCCGATGGATATGCCAGCTACGGTGGGCTCAAATCTGGCGGGTTTGGCCTGGAATTTGGGCTGCAGCTGTTCGAGAATGCGCTGGCAAAGTCCCTCGGTTGCGACCTCTTTTATGACCGTCCAGCCACGGCTTTGCGCCAAACGTGAGCACTCGTCAAGGAGGACCGTCTTGCCCGTTCCACGGACGCCGGCTATGCGCATTAGGCGCCCAGGGGCACCAGGCCCGTTGGTGAGGCCTTCACTGAATTCTTCAAGTACATCTTCGCGGCCGATAATCGTGGGAGGTGTTTTACCTGCTGTGGGCTTAAAAGGGTTTGTTTGCATGTGAGCCACCTTTGCTCAAGATATAGCAAGATATAGCAAAGTATAGCAAGATATTGCAAAGTATAGTGAGATATAGCAACGTATAGCGCTGTTCTCGGGTTCTTACGGTGGTGCTATTTTCCGAATGCCGCGCGGATAAAGCGCTGGGCGAACAGCTTGTTGGCGACGTTGATGACATGGCCCAGGAACAGTGCCGAGATGGCGGTCGTGACGCCAAAGCCGCCCAGGTTGTACATAAGGATCAGCGACAACGCGAGCGAGGCGGCGACATGTGAGCAGTCAAACACGACTTTTACGTCACCAAAGCGGCGTTTAAGCTTTTCGGCAATGACTTGCACCAAGCCGTCGGGCGCGTTGGGGACAACGCCCATGTTGACGACGAGACTTACGCCAAATGCGGTGACAGCGAGGGAGAGCAGCATGGTCGCAATCTGTGTGGGGAGTGCCGTGGGATGCAGTGGGTTGACCGCCATGAAGAGGTCGGTCAAGCCGCCAATCAGCGTTGAGAAGAACAACTCGAGCAGGATGCGCGGCTGGAACTCGCTTCGCAAGATGGCTAATTGCGCCACGATGTAGGCGACGTAGGTTGCGGTGATCCAAAAGCCGAGCGTCTTGCCAGTGAGCATGGATAGGGTTGTGGCAAAGCACGTGAGCGCGGCGACGCCCAGGCCGGATGCCGTCTGGAGACTCATACCGAGTGCCAGTACTGCAACGCCCACAAGATACATCAGCATTCTAATGACGGTATGGCACCAGTCGATGTTCTCGCCATGCATGATAATGAGCGGTCGCATGTTGCTACCCGTCCTTTCGGTTGTGTGAAAAAGCTGACCCGGGCCGGCAAAAGAGGGTTATCGGAGGCACTGCTGCAAAAGCAGAAAAGCCGGCCCCACGGTCAGTCGTCTAGGAAGTGTCTCGCTGTGCCGGAATGGGACTAAAGGTCCAACGAGACGGGAAGAAAGCAAATGGCATTGCGTGGGCGATAAGATGCCAAGATGGTAGGGTGTGTCTTAACACCCTATTGCCCACGCTCAAACGAAAGCGGTTTCGTTTGAGCCTAAGTATACGCACGGGATTTTATTTGCGAAGAGAAAAACAATAAAAAGGTGAACGTTCACCTAATCGCAACAACTCGTTGGCTGTAGTTGCGGTGGAATAGTTCCTGTTTTTGCTGCTGAAGGCTTTGAACAGGAACTATTCCACCGCAACTTATGGGGGCGGGGGATGCGATAGTATTGCATGGTGGTATTCGATTAACCGAGGCTTCATCCGAGGGCTTTATGGAACAGCAGCATTATCAGAGCCTGCAAGACCAGGCGTACAACGCATTGCGGTCCAAGATCATCTATGCCGAGCTCAAGCCCGGCACGCGCCTTTCGGCGATTGGTCTGGAAAAGGAGACGGGAATCGGACGCACGCCCATTCGCGAGTCCTTTGTGCGCCTGCGTGAGCAGGAGCTGGTGGAAACGCGTCCCAAAAGCGGCACCTATGTCTCAAAAATCAGCATGGAGCGCGCCGAGAACGCCTGTTTCTTGCGTGAGAAACTCGAGAGAAGCGTGCTCATTAAATGCTGCTCTGCCGCCACACCCGAGCAGAAGTGTC
This sequence comes from uncultured Collinsella sp., assembly GCA_900549535.1. Taxonomy (GTDB): domain Bacteria; phylum Actinomycetota; class Coriobacteriia; order Coriobacteriales; family Coriobacteriaceae; genus Collinsella. The sequence continues at coordinate 4,527 of UROR01000001.1, forward strand.
GGCTCGAGCAGATTCTTGCCGAGTCCGAGTCGCTCGACCATGGCGAGACGCGTCGTTTCTTTGATCTGGATAACCTGTTCCATGAGACGTGCTTTGAGATTGCCGGCCGCCATATGTTGTGGGATTGGATGAGGAGCGTCAATACGCATTTTGAGCGGTATAACTGGTTGCGTATGGTGTCGCAGGATTTGGATTGGGAGCCGATTCGTCGGCAGCATCGCCGGATTCTCGAGGCCATTAAGGGGGGCGATACCGACACGGCGAGCTATCTGGCAGAGACGCACCTGCACCTGATGCCCGAAGAGCAAGGTCCGGTTATCGCCTTGCATCCCGACTATTTTGAGCTGTCCAAAGACTCGTTCATCTAATCAATCCCCATATAAGTTGCGGTGAAATAGGGACTGTTTTGTGACCTAGGTGGCGCAAACAGTCCCTATTTCACCGCAACTGCGTTGGGGTGTGACCGGGGCACAAAGATGCGGTGCCGCTTGGAGGAAAAGACCGGAAGCAAAGGTCCATTCCTCCAGACGGCGCCGCAGCTGTTTTGATGGCTCGGCTTTTACCGAAGTGGCTCAGTTGAGCGCGACTGCCAGCCGATTATACAAAGCGGCTCGGGGGCGTGTCGCTTCCGTCACGTTCTATCAGCATACAAGACGGTTTTGGTTCTTGTTCGTGACGGAAACGGCGCGCTTCCGAGCCGCTTTAAAAGAAAGGGGGCGAGGTCTAGGGCACGCCCCCTTTCACGATAGAGAGCTAAACCTAGCCGCGGACCTTCTTGACGACGTCCATGGCCTCGCGGGCGATCTGCTCGACCTTGGAGAAGTCGCCGTCGGCAAACAGGGCCGGCTTGACCATCCAGGTGCCACCGCAGGCGATGATGGCGGAGGAGCTCAGGTACTCCTCGACGTTGGCGGTGCTCACGCCGCCGGTAGGCATAAAGCGGTGACCGACAAACGGAGCGGCGAGGGCCTTGATGGTGTTCAGGCCGCCATACTGGGACGCGGGGAAGAACTTGGTGACCTTGAGGCCCAGGTTCTCGGCTGCGGTGACCTCGGAGGGGGTCACGGTGCCGGGAAGGACGGGCAGCTCGATGTCGATGCAATGCTTCACGACGTCCTCGTTGTAACCCGGGGAGACGATGAACTTGGCACCGGCGGCGCGGGCCTGCTCAACCTGCTCGACGGTCAGGACAGTGCCGGCGCCAACGCACATCTCGGGCTCGGCCTCGGCCATAGCGGCGATGCACTCGGCGGCGCAGGCGGTGCGGAAGGTGACCTCGGCGGACTTCATGCCAGCTGCCATAAGAGCGTGGGCGAGCGGGGCGGCGTCCTCGACCTTGTCGAGCACAACGACCGGCACGATGCCCAGGGACTCAAGCGTGGTGTAGAACTGATCGAACATGATGTTCCTTTCGATGTGTGGCGCGCATGGGCGCGTGATTACCAAATGTGCTGGTCAGGAGCCGATTTTGGATTGGTTATCGGAGGCACCGCTTGGGGTTCAAGCAATTCCAAAACCGGCTGCTCGACCAGTCATGTAGGGAATGCCAGGCAAAACCGGAATGGGACTGGTGGTTTTGCCCGGCCGGAGGAATCGGGGAGCGGGCCGCAGGGGTATGGGATTGGAAAGCTGCGGCCTGCGGAATGGAGACGGACTAGCGCGCGACGCGGGTGCCACCGTCGGCGGCTGATGCTACGGCTGCAATCTCGTCTGCGGTCACCAAGTTGGAGTCGCCCTTGATGGTGAGCTTGAGGATCGAAGCCGCAATCGCGTAGTTGACGGCAGCCTGCGGATCGAAGTCGTTGATGAGGGCGTGGACCAGGCCGGCGTTGAAAGCGTCGCCGGCGGCAACACCCTCAAGCACGTGCACATCGTGAGCAGGGGAGAACCAGTGCTCGCCGCTCTCGGCGTCAAAGAGCATGCCCATCCAGATGGAGCGCTCGACGCAGGAGATGTTGCGGACGACCGAGGCGACCTTCTTGCAGCCGTACTCGGCGCAGATCTGGCGGGCCATCTCGACGTAGGTGTCGCGCTCCTCGATGCCGTGGGCAAGGGAGCCAGAGACGCAGGTCATGCCAAGGCCGGCAGGCGCGTCCTCGTCATTGGCGATGCAGATGTCGACGAGCGGCAGGAGTTCCTTCATGGTGGCCTGCGATTTCTCGGGCGACCACATCTTGCCGCGATAGTTCACGTCGCACACGGTGGTGATGCCCTTGGCGCGGCAGACGGTGAGGGCATCCTTGCAGGCGGCAGCCATCTCATCGGAGACGGCGGGGGTCACGCCGGAGAAATAGAAGACATCGATGCCCTTGAGGATCTCGTCCCAGTTAAAGACGTCGCGCTTGGCCATGTTGATGGCAGAGTACTTGCGGTCGTAGACGCAACCGTTACCGCGCTGCGAGGCGCCGACCTCAAACACATAGGAGCCAAGACGGTCGCCCTGACGCACGACGCGCGTGGTGTCGACGCCGTAGGCCTTCAGCGAACGCAGGGCGCACTCGCCCAGACGGTTGGCCGGGACAACGGAGACGTAAGCGGCCTTGTCACCCTGGTAGGCCAGGGAAAGCGCGGTGTTGGCTTCGGCGCCGCCGTAGCGGACATCAAACTCGGTCGCCTGCTCAATGCGCAGATGGTCTTTGGGCGAGAGCCTCATCATGATCTCGCCGAAGGTAAGAACCGTTTTACCCATGGTCGCGCAGCTCCTTCTTGCTCGTGCGTACACCTTTGATATGGCGTTGGCACGGAGGTGCCAAGACGGTAGGGTACATCTTTGCACCTCCGTGCCAACGCTTGCCGAAATCGATTTACGAAATCGGTTTCGTTTCGAGTTGTAGTATACTCACCTACAGCGTTTTGCAAGCGAGATTTTTAAAAAAATGCCTAAAATGGCTCAGACTGCCGACAATTGGGAAACGGGGTGCGCTATGGCGCAGATGAGAATCAAGGACATTGCCGCCGAGGCGGGCGTGAGCCCGGCCACGGTCTCGCGCTATCTCAACAACCGCCCCGGGCAGATGACCGAGGAAACCCGTGCTCGCATCGCGGCGGTTATCGAGCGCACCGGCTATCGTCCACGTGCCGCCGCGCGCAATCTGCGCAGCTCGCGCACCAACCTCATCGGCGTGATCTTGGCCGACATTGCTAACCCGTTCTCCAGCGCCATGCTCGAAGGGCTTTCCGCTAGTGCCGCCGCGCGCGGCTGCTCGCTTATGACTGCCATTAGCGGCAATGATTCCGCCAAGGAAGCAGAGTCGCTCACCAGACTTATCGATGCCGGTGTGGACGGCCTGGTCGTCAACACCTGTGGCGGCAACGACAAGGCGATTGCCGCGGCTGCGGGACGCCTGCCCGTCGTGCTGCTCGACCGCGATGTTGCCGACGGTGGCATCGATCTGGTGACCTCCAACAACTGTGAGCTGGTCGCCGGCCTGGTAGACGCCTTGGCCTCTGCTGGCAGCGAGCGCCTGTGCCTGCTCACCGAGGCAAGCGATGACAGCCCCGTGCGTCGCGAGCGCGCTGAGGCCTTTGCCGGCGAGCTTTCGCGCCGCGGTCTTGCGGGCGAGGCCGTCACCCTGGCCGACGGTGGCGCCACGGGTGTCAGTCGCCTGGACGAGACCATCCGCGGCTATGCGGGTAAAAAGCTCGGCCTCATTGCCGTCAACGGTTTGGTCTTCCTGCGCCTGACCGAGGCGCTGGCACAGTTGGGACCTTCGTTGCCGGCGGGTCTCAAGATCGCAACGTTTGACGACTATCCCTGGAACCACGTGCTCTTTGGCGGTGTGACCACGGCAGCGCAGGACACTCTTACCATTGCCGAGCGCGTAGTCGAGCGTCTGTCCGAACGCATCGACATCGTTACCACTACGGTGGGCGATGCCGCAAAGCTCGCCCCCAAGCGCATCGAGATCCCCGGCCACATCGAACACCGCGCCTCGACCTTACGCTAGCCGCTCGTTCGCAACTGCCTGTTCGCACACGTTTTTTGAGCGCTTGATACGCTTTAACCCTGCGGAAACATTTTTCTGCGATAGTATCTGCGATATAGACCAGTCGAAACCCGCCCGAAAGAAAGGGGAGCGACATGAACCAGCAGAACATCGATTACGTACTCCGCTCCGTAGAGCAGCGTGACATCCGCTTTGTGCGTCTGTGGTTTGTCGACATTCTCGGCCGCCTCAAGAACTTTGCCATTAGCCCCGAGGACCTCGAGGTCGCTTTTGAGGAGGGTATTGGCTTTGACGGCTCCGCCATCGAGGGCTTTGCCACGCCCGAGGAAGCCGACATGCTCGCATTCCCCGATGCTTCGACCTTCCAGATTCTGCCGTGGCGCCCGAGCCACAACGGCGTCGCTCGCGTGTTCTGCGACGTGTGCACTCCCGATCGCAAGCCGTTTGCCGGCGACCCGCGCGATGCCCTGCGCCGCATGTTCCGCAAGGCCGAGAAGGCCGGCTATCTGCTCAACGTGGGCGCCGAGCTGGAGTATTATTACTTCCCCGACGAGCACACCCCCGAGCCGCTCGACAACGTGGGCTACTTCGATCTTTCGGTGAGCGATGCCGCTCGCGACCTGCGTCGCAACACGGTCCTCACGCTCGAGAAGATGTCCGTGCCCGTGGAGTACACCTTCCACGCCGCCGGCCGCTCGCAGCACGGCATGAGCCTGCGTCACGCCGAGGCCCTGAGCATGTCCGATGCCATCACCACGGCCAAGCTCATCATTAAGCAGCAGGCCTACGAGAGCGGTTGCCACGCCTCTTTTATGCCCAAGCCGTTGGCGGGTGAGGATGGCAGTGCTATGTTCCTGTGCCAGTCGCTGTTCGACCACGACGGCAACAACGTCTTTTGGGGCGAGGATGACGAGAAGTACCACCTCTCCGATATCGCCAAGCACTACATGGCCGGCATCTTGGCGCACGCGCGCGAGATCAGCGCCATCACCAACCCCACGGTCAACTCGTACAAGCGCATCACCACGGGTGGCGACTCCGTGCCGCAGTACGCCACGTGGGGCCTGCGCAACCGCGCGAGCATGGTCCGCATCCCGGTCTACAAGCCCGGCAAGCAGCTGTCCACGCGCATCGAGCTTCGTAGCCCCGACCCCATGGCCAACCCGTACCTGGTCAACGCCGTCACGCTGGCGGCTGGTCTGGACGGCATCGAGCGCAAGCTGGAACTCCCGCCCGAGGCCACGGCCGAGACGCTCAAGCTCACCGACCGTCAGATGGTCGAGGCCGGCTACACGCCGCTGCCGCGCTCGCTCAAAGAGGCGCTCGACGTCTTTGAGGACTCGCAGTTTATGAAGGATGCCCTCGGCGAGCACATCCACAGCTTCTTCCTCAAAAAGAAGCGCGACGAGTGGCATAAGTTTGAGTCCACGATCACCGAGTGGGAGATCAAGCACTACCTGGCGAACTCCTAATCGCGCTGGCTTGTTTCAGTACGATTGAGCTCATTTCTTTGGAGGCCGATATGTCCGATAAGAGTGCCCTGTTCATGGCGCGCACGACGCGCTTCCACGAGTTTGCCCGCAGCTTGACGACCACCCTGGGTGTCGAGGTGAGCCTGGCAACCCCCGATTCGCCGACTGCGGCGCACGACTTTGACCTGCTGATCCTCGATTCCGACGGCATCCGCAGCGACCGCATCGATCAGATTGCCAAGTGGCTCGACGATCGCGGCGGTGTCCCCATGCTGGTGATCGTCGACGATGAGGCGCTCGGTACCCTGCGCCTGCCGAATCACGCGCATGCCGACTTTGTGTGCCCCACGGCGACGCCCAACGAGCTCAAGGCTCGCGCGCAGCGCCTGATGGGCGAGGAGGAGACCGTCACCGCCGACGATGTGCTCAACATCGATAACCTCGAGATTAATCTGGCTACCTACCAGGTGACACTCGATAACGAGCCCATTGACCTGACGCTGATGGAGTACTCGCTGCTGAGCTTTTTGGCGACGCATCCCAATCGCGCCTACAGCCGCGAGGTGCTGCTGCACCGCGTGTGGGGCTTTGAGTACTGCGGCGGCACGCGCACCGTCGACGTGCACATTCGACGCATCCGCTCCAAGGTGGGCCCGCAGATCGCGGCACACATCACCACCGTCCGCGGCGTGGGATATCTGTTTAAGGACTAGATTTCCACCACAAAGGGGACAGACACCTTTGTGGTGGTTTTGACGCAGGTGCGGGCTCCTTTCGAGTTTGAAGCAGAACTTAAGCCTTCCTAAAAGATTGCGTTCTCGTACACGTACGCCTGCATATTGGGGTACAACTCAACGTGAACAATGATGGCCCGCCACGTGTTTGGCGGGCCTTTGGTTATTTGACGAAAGGATCGCAGCCATGAGCGAGAACGATTCCCAGCGTCCCCAGGATGCGGGCAACGCCGGCGAGACTCAGCAGCAGCCGCGCGTGCAGGTGGAGTCGACGCCTGCCGACGGCAACATTCCCTACGTGCAGGCCTACGATACGCAGACCGGCAAGCCGCTGGGCGGCCAACAGGTCGTGAACAAGCACACGGTGGTCAAGACCAAGACCAAAAAGCTACCGATCTTTATCACAGCGCTTGCCGGCTGCGCATGTGGTGCCCTGCTGGTCATCGCGCTCATTATGAGTGGCACGCTCGATATCGGTGGCGGCAAGAATGCCGTGACGGCGGGCGCTTCGGGTTCGTCGACGCAAAAGATCACGATCGACTCCGAGGACACCACGCTGGCCGAGGCCGTTTCTGCCAAGGCCCTGCCCTCCGTGGTTTCCATTACCGCCACTTCGAGCGGCAGCCAGAATGGCTCGCTTTCGCAGTCTGCCGACGAGTCGGACAACTCGGGCAGCGTCGGTTCGGGCGTTGTGCTCGATACCGAGGGCCATATCCTCACCAACAACCATGTGGTCGATGGCTATGACCAGTACGTGGTGACCATGGACGACGGCACCACCTACGAGGCCGAGTTCGTGGGCACCGATGCCTCGAGCGACCTCGCCGTTATCAAGCTCAAGGACGCCGATGCCTCCAAGCTCACGCCGATCGAGATCGGTGATTCCTCCAAGCTCAACGTGGGCGAGTGGGTCATGGCCATCGGCTCGCCGTTCGGCAACGAGCAGTCTGTCTCCACGGGCATTGTGTCGGCACTGTATCGCTCCACGGCCATGAGCTCTACCAACGGTAACACTATCTATGCCAACATGATCCAGACCGATGCCGCCATCAACCCGGGCAACTCGGGTGGCGCGCTCGTTAACGACAATGGTGAGCTGGTGGGCATCAACTCGCTCATCGAGAGCTATTCGGGCTCCAGCTCGGGCGTGGGCTTTGCTATTCCCGTTAACTACGCCAAGAACATTGCCGACCAGATCATCGGCGGCAAGACGCCGGTTCATCCGTATCTGGGCGCCACACTTTCGAGCGTCAATGCGCTTAACGCCCGCACCAACAAGCTGAGCACCGATAGCGGCGCGTATGTGGCGAGCGTCGTTGAGGATGGTCCTGCTGCTAAGGCCGGAATTCAGGAGGGCGACGTCATCACCAAGCTGGGCGACGACGAGATCACGAGCGCCGATGGCCTGATCATCGCACTGCGCAGCCACGAGGTGGGCGAGAAGGTCGAGATCACGCTTATGCGCGGCAAGGACGAGAAGAAGGTCACGGTCGAGCTGGGCTCCGATGAGGAGTTGCAGAACCAGCAGCAGGACGACAGCTCGACCGACACCGGCAACGGCGGTATTACCGACGAGCAGCTGCGCCAGTACCTGGAGGAGCTGCTGGGCCAGCAGGGTCAGGGCCAGGGCTACGGCCAGGGCTACTAGCGAGCCGTTTCGCATATGCCGAAGCCAGAGGGGCTGTCCCGCCAAGTGTGGGACAGCCCCTCTTTTCTTATTGATCCGTTGGGGACGGAGGAAAACGGATCGCTTGGGGCTGACAAGAGGCCTGGTCCGGAATGGTCTGGACAGTTAGTTCAGATACGTATAAATCTGGGGCAGCTTGGGATGCGTTTTGAGCAATTTTTGATTGGGATGGGGCTCGAATGGGTGTTTGGAAGGGAGAGCGGGACGTTTACATGGTCTCGAGGAGCCCAAATTAGTTGAAACAGGGGTGTTCGTGCCTGATTCAGCTCTAGGATTTATACGTATCTGAACTAACTGTCCACTCCAGTCTGGCGGCTGCCGATTCGGTGCGGTTCGAGACCGCTATTCGGCCTCATTGCGACCGGTGGTACTCTAGTATCCGTTTGAAATCGAGCGAAGGAGTGCCGCTATGGAGCAATCGAGCCTGTTTGGTGACGGTGTGGACATCGATACCGAAACGCCCGCGAGCGCGGATGCCACCGCACCGGTCGACGCCCGTGCCCAGGCGGCAGCGCGTGCGGCCGAGTTGCGCCACGAGCTCGATTACCACGCCTATCGCTACTACATGCTCGATGCGCCCGAGATCACGGACGCCGCCTTTGACAAAATGCTCGTTGAGCTGCAGGAAATCGAGGCGACCTACCCCGACCTGGTGACGCCCGACAGCTATACTCAGCGCGTAGGTGGCTACGTGAGCGAGCAGTTTACGCCGGTCACGCACATGGCACGCATGTATTCCATGGACGATGCCATGGACCTGGATGAGCTCGACGCGTGGCTCCAACGCACCGAGGATGCGCTCGGCGCCGGTAGCGTCACCTATACCTGCGAGCTCAAGATCGACGGCCTGGGCGTGGCCCTTACCTACCAAAACGGCACCTTCGTACGTGCGGCCACACGTGGCGATGGCACCACGGGCGAGGACGTGTCGCTCAACGTGCGCACCATCAAGGATGTGCCCATGCACCTGTCCGAGCCAGCGCTTGTCCACATGGGCGCCGACCGCGAGCGCACCATTGAGGTGCGCGGCGAGGTCTACATGCCCAAGGGCAGCTTTGTGCGCCTGAACGACGAGGCCGATGCCGAGGGCCGCGACCCCTTCGCCAACCCGCGCAACGCCGCCGCCGGCAGCCTGCGCCAAAAAGACCCCAAGGTCACGGCGCGCCGCGATCTGGCCACCTTTATCTACGCCATCGCCGATACCGACCCGCTGCACGTCCACAGCCAGCGCGAGTTCCTCGATTGGTTGCGTAGCGCCGGCTTTAGCGTCAACCCCAACGTGGCTCGTTGCGCCACGCCGGCCGAGGTCCACGAGTTCTGTGCCCAGGCGCTCGAGCACCGCGGCGACCTGGACTACGACATCGACGGCGTGGTCGTAAAGGTCGATAGCTTTCAGCAGCAGCTCGACCTGGGCTTTACCGCCCGTGCGCCGCGCTGGGCCATTGCCTTTAAGTTCCCGCCCGAGGAAAAGCAGACCGTCTTGCGCGAAATTCGCATCCAGGTGGGCCGCACCGGTGTACTCACGCCGGTCGCCGAGTTCGACCCGGTGACGGTCGCCGGCTCTACCATCGCGCGCGCCACGCTGCACAACATCGACGAGATCCGCCGCAAAAACGTGCGCGAGGGCGACACCATCATCGTGCACAAGGCAGGCGACGTAATCCCGGAGGTCGTAGGCCCGGTGCTCGACAAGCGCCCGGCCGATTCGGTCGACTGGCACATGCCCGAGGTCTGTCCCGTGTGCGGCAGTCCCGTGGTCCACGAGGATGGCGAGGTGGCCTACCGTTGCGTCTCCATCGACTGCCCCGCGCAGCTCAAGGAGCGCCTGCTTCACTGGGTGAGCCGCGGCTGCATGGACGTCGACGGCCTAGGCGACGAGATCGTCGACAAGATGATCGCCGCCGGGCTGATCCACGATGTCGCAGACTTCTACCAGCTCACGGTCGACGATATCGCCGGCCTGGCCACGGGCCGCACCTATGCCAGCTCCAACAGCAAAAAGGGCGTCAAGAAGGGCGACCCCATTCCGGTAGGCCTCAAGACGGCCGAGAAAATCATCGCCGAGCTCAACAAGTCCAAGAGCCAGCCGCTTGGTCGCGTGCTATTTGCCCTGGGCATCCGCCATGTGGGCAAGAGTGTGGGCGAGGTCATCGCCGAGCGATTCCTGTCGATCGACAAGCTTATCTTGGCGAGCGAAGAGGATATTGCCGAGTGCGAGGGCATCGGTCCCAAGATTGCGGCGAGCGTCAAGCAGTTCCTGGCCGTGCCCGAGAATCTCGCCGTGCTGGAACGCCTGCGCCAGGCGGGTCTGTCGCTCGAGGTCGATTTGGGCGCCGCACACGCGCAAGCTGCAGCTGACGCTGGCGTGGCGGGCGAGCTCGCCGACGCACAGCCGCTCGCGGGTCTGACCTTCGTGCTCACCGGCACGCTCGTCAACCGCACGCGCGACGAGGCGGGCGCGGCGCTCAAGGTGCTCGGCGCCAAGGTTTCGGGCAGTGTGTCAAAGAAGACGAGCTATCTGGTCGCCGGTCCCAAGGCAGGCTCCAAACTCACCAAGGCCGAGCAGCTCGGCGTGCCCGTGCTGGACGAGGACGCACTCGAGCAGATCCTTGCGACTGGTGAGGTGCCAGAGGCGTAATGGATATCGAGAACCACAATTACTCGCAGGCGGAAGGGCGCACGAGGCGCTCCCAAACGCAGGCAAAAGAGTACCTGATGGCGCGAATTCACGTTACCGATTGAGAGCCCGAGGCAGACACATCTCGCGATGAATTTGAGGAGAAGGCCGAACTAGAAGCTAAGCTCCGTCTATACTAGACACACAGGCACCGTGATTTGTGTCACGTAGGTTGCCGGGTCGTCGCTGATGATGTCGTCGATGAGGGCGATTTCGCGCGAGGGGCCGGTGGGTGTCAGGTCGTGCTCGCGCATATAGCCGAGCAACTGCTCGTAACGTGAAGCCGCTTGCCCGTGCGTGCCGCGGAAGCTAATGGTCAAACAGCGTGCGGCGGACCGAACCTCGACGTCCCCCAGGTAATCGTCCGTGTCATCCAACAGCAGAAAGACCTCGTCATAGCCATCAAAGTCGCCGGCGGCAAGGCGTTCGGGTGAGATGCCCACGCCCAGATTGCCTAGATACGCAAACGTTTCGTGCTGCCCCTGCTGCAGTTGGCGGATATGCCACCCAAGCGCATAAGCGTCGGTGGGGTTGACGCGCTCGTGCAGCACGGCGCAGCGAAGTTCGGGCGCCTCGATTTCGCGGATGGTATCGAGCTCGGCATGCAAAGCGTCGTGCAACAAGGCAAGCCGCTGGTCGATCTTGCGCGACATGCGCTCCAGCTCGCGTCGTTTATGCTCAATTAACTCCTGCTGCCGGGTCAGCTGCCGCTGCATTAAATCCATGTCGCGCGTGGCGACAAATTCGCGAATCTGCACCAGCGGCAAGTCGAGAACACGCAGGTTGGCGATGGTGTTGAGCGTGGAAAGCTGTCGCGTTCCGTAGTAGCGGTAGCCGCTTGCGGGGTCGATATATGCCGGCTCCAGCAGCCCCATCTGCTCGTAATGACGCAGCGTGCCCACGCTCAAATTGAGCAGGCGCGCGACCTCGCCAATGCGGAGCAGACCGTCGGTATGTTCGCTGGACGTGTCAGCCACAGGATTACTCCTTTCGGCAGAGAGCAGGACAGGGTCGCCAGGCTTGCGTTGCCCCGCTACGCCACGAGCTTGTCAAAAGTGCCGCGGCGGTTGAGCACCGTAAACGCCACCACGCAAATGGCTGCCGAAAGAATCGACCCGCACGGCGAGGCGATGCCCATGGGAAACAGCGTGTCGGAATAGGCGTTCGACAGCAGCCACGCGCCCGGTACGCGAATGAGCGCCACGGCCAGCACGTTGTGTGCAAAGCCGATGTAGCTCTTGCCATACGCAGCAAAAAAGCCGCTAAAGCAAATGTGGATGCCGGCAAAGATCGCGTCAAAAATATAGCTGTGCATATAACCGGTGCCGGCTGCGACCACCGCGGCGTCCTTGGCAAAAAAGCCTAGAAACGCCGGTGCCACCAACCACATGAGTGCCGTGATCAGGCAGCCGTACACCACCGAGATGGTCATGGCGTCCTTGAGCACCTGACGCGCTCGGTCGCCCTTGCCCGCACCGGCGTTTTGCGCCGTGAGCGCGCTGACGGTGGCGCCCATGGAGCTCGGCACGATGAACAAAAAGCTGATCATCTTCTCGACCAGGCCCACGGCGGCGGCGTCGACCAGGCCGCGGTGGTTGGCGATAACGGTGATGAACATAAACGCCACCTGTATGCAGCCGTCCTGCACGGCCACGGGCACGCCAATCTTAAGGATGCTGCTGAGCACCTCGGGCTGGGGGCGCAGGTCACTGCGCTTGACGTGGATATTCGTGCGGCGGCTCTTGAGCCATACGAGTGCGAGGGCAACGCTTGCCGTCTGTGCGATCACCGTGCCGAGCGCCGCGCCCACGGGGCCGAGTCCCATGTGGCCAATAAGCAGAAAATCGAGCGCGATGTTGATGACGCACGCCACGCCGATCACGTACATGGGCGAGCGCGAATCGCCCAGGCCGCGAAAGATGGCCGAAAGGATGTTGTACGCGGCGATGCACGGAATGCCGATAAAGCAGATGCGCAGGTAGGCGGCGGTGCCCTCGACCGCTTCGGCCGGCGTGCCGATGAGTGCCACGATCTGCGGGCACAGCGCGAGCAAGAGCGCGGCCAGCACCACCGAGACACCCATAAAGAGCGTGATGGTGTTGCCGATGGCGGCCTCGGCGCGGTCGAAGCGGCGTGAACCCACGGCGTGGCCGACGATGACGGTCGTTCCCATGGCCAGACCCACGAGCGTCACGGTAATGATATAGAGCGTCTGCGCGCCATTGCCCACGGCGGTGATGCCGGCAGCGCCGCTAAACTGTCCGATAAAGTACAGGTCGGCCATGCCGTAGAGCATCTGCAAAAAGTACGAGAGCATATAGGGCAGGGCGAAGACCGCGATGGTCTTGAGGACGTTGCCGCGTGTGAGGTCGTGTTCCATGGGCGGGCACTTTCTGGCTTGGTTCGTTTACGTACCAGTGTAGTGAAAACCCTACAACGATTGTAGAGTCAAGGTTTATGTTGACGGCGGGGCGAAAAAATCGCGCCCACAATCATTTCCATTTGAATACGGTCGCGCGCCGCGCGGACTTAGCGCCTGCGCCAGCCTTGCAGAAATCGATTTCGGAACACTTGACACCATCGCTCGGCGCGCAATAATACGTGCGTTTGCGAACAACGTTTGATGGGGGATGAACCTGCGTGCGCAATCTCAAAATACTGTTTTCCTACCTGGGGGCATACCGTCGCGATGCCATTCTCGGCGTGATGTTCGTCTCGGTCGAGACCGCGCTCGAGCTGTTTATCCCGGTCATCATGGCGAACATCATCGACGTGGGCGTGCCCACGGGCGACGTCAATTACATGCTGCTGCAGGGCGCGTGCATGCTGGTGTGCGCGGCGTTTTCGCTGGTGCTGGGTCTGGGCTACGCACGCACGTCCGCTCGCGTGGCCTCGGGCCTGGGCGCCAACCTGCGCGAGGCCGAGTATCGCAAGATTCAGACGCTCGCCTTTGGCAACCTGGACAACTACGACGCCAGCTCGCTCGTCACGCGCATGACCACCGACATTACCGTCATCCAAAACGCCATCGGCAACGGCTTTCGCCCCATGGTGCGCGGACCGGTGACGCTCATCGTCGGCCTGGTCTATGCCCTGGTACTGTCGCGCCCGCTCGCGACGGTCTTCGCGATTATCCTGCCCGTGTTGGCGATTGTGCTGGGTGTCATCACCTACCGCGTGAGCCCGCTCTACCGCCAGCTGCAGACCTCAATGGACCACCTCAACGGTGTGGTGCAGGAGGACCTCACCGCCGTGCGCGCCGTCAAGGCGTATGTGCGCGCCGAGCACGAGGAGGCCAAATTCGACACCGTCAATACCGAGCTCGCGCGCACGGCGACGAAGACTTTCGGCAATGCCGTGCTCAATCTGCCGGTGTTTCAGCTGTCGATGTACGTGGCCGCCATTTCGATCCTGTGGATCGGCGGGCGCATGATTATCGCCGGCGAGCTGGGCGTGGGCTCGCTCACGGGCTTTATGAGCTATGTGCTGCTGATCATGAACTCGCTCATGATGATCTCCAACGTGTTTTTGTTGCTCACGCGCGCGCTCGCCAGCGTGGAGCGCATATCGCGGGTGATCGACGAGCAATCGCTCATCCAGGCGCCTGCGGCAGACGCGGCTGTGCACGAGGTCGCCGACGGAAGTGTCGAGTTCCGCGACGTGTCGTTTAAGTACCGCGCGGATGCCGCCGAAGACGTGCTCGAGCATATCAACCTTCGTGTCGAGCCGGGCTCTACGGTGGGTGTGCTCGGCGGTACGGGCTCGGGCAAGAGCTCGCTCGTGCAGCTCATCGCGCGCCTGTACGATGCGACCGAGGGCGCCGTGCTCGTGGGCGGGCGCGACGTGCGCGACTACGACCTGGTCGCTCTGCGCGATGCCGTGGGCATTGTGCTGCAAAAGAATGTGCTGTTTACGGGCACCGTGCGCGAGAGCCTGCAGTGGGGCGCGCCCGATGCCACCGACGAGGAACTGCTGCGTGCTTGCCGTGCGGCGTGTGTGGACGAGTTCCTGGACCGTATCGGCGGGCTGGATGGCGAGCTGGGCCAGGGCGGCGCCGGTGTTTCGGGCGGGCAGAAGCAGCGTCTGTGCATCGCGCGTACGCTGCTCAAGCATCCGCGCGTGCTCATTTTTGATGACTCCACCAGCGCGGTCGATATGGCGACCGATGCCAGGATCCGCGAGCATATCGCGCAGATTCCCGATACGACCGTGATCATCATCGCCCAGCGCATCGCGAGCGTAATGGATGCCGATCGTATTGTGGTACTGGACGACGGGCGTGTCCACGGCGTGGGCACGCACGAGGAACTGCTGGCTGGCGATAACATCTACCAGGAGATTTATGCCTCGCAGATGGAGTTCGCGGGGGATACGACCTCAGATGCCCCGGCCCGAGAAGGGGGTGAGCTCCATGCCTAAGACATCCGCTCAGGCCCGTCCGGCCAATCTGGGGCAGACGCTCTGCCGCTTGCTCAGCTATATGGGCCATGCCAAGTTCTCGCTGCTCGCGGTGGGCGTGCTCGCCTCTATCGCCGCTATCGCGAGCCTTGCCGGCACCTATATGGTGCGCCCCATCGTCAACGGCCTGGCTGCGGGTGGGGAGGAGCTGCTCACTAAGCAGGTTCTCTTTACGGCCGCCATCTACGCCGCGGGCGTGCTGTCGGCCCTGGGCTATTCGCAAATCATGGTGCGCGCGGCCCAACGTGTGGTGTCCGACATCCGCCGCGACCTGTTCGCACATATCCAGACGCTGCCGCTCAGCTATTTCGATAGCACGCGCTCGGGCGACATCATGAGCTTCTTCACCAACGACGTCGACACGGTCTCCGAGGCACTCAACAACAGCTTTGCTAACGTGATTCAGGCGACCATCCAGGTGATTGGCACCACGGCCATGCTCATCATCCTCAACTGGCAGCTCACGATCATCACGCTCGTGTGCGACGCGGCCATTGTGCTGTACGCGCGCTACTCGGGCATTCGCTCCAAGCGTTTCTTTGCCGCTCAGCAGGCGTCGCTCGGCGACTTGGACGGATATGTCGAGGAGATGGTCTCGGGCCAAAAGGTCATCAAAGTCTTCAACCACGAGCGGGCCAACGTGGCCGGTTTTGACGCGCGCAACCAGGAGCTGCGCCGCACCGGTGGCGCCGCGCAGGCCTACGCCAACTCGATGGTGCCCATGACCGTGGTGATCGGCTATGCCAACTACGCGATCGTTGCGGTGGCGGGCGGCATGCTCTGCATCAACGGTCTGGCCGACGTGGGCGCGCTCGCGAGCTACCTGGTCTTTGTGCGCCAGGCGGCCATGCCCATCAACCAGTTCACGCAGCTGGGCAACTTCTTGCTCAACGCGCTGGCCGGTGCCGAGCGCCTGTTCGCCGCGATGGACCTTGAGCCCGAGGTGGACGAGGGCTGCGTGGAGCTGGTGCAGACGGGCGAGTCCGCGTGGGCGTGGAAGATTCCTGAGGGCCGTGGCGTGGGCGCGTACGGGCATCTGCACGATGTTGCCTCGGTCGACGATGCAGGTCGTGCGGTGTCGGCCGACGGTACCGAGCTTGTGACCGGTCTGGTGCCGCTCGCCGGCGACGTGCGCTTCCATGCCGTGGACTTTTCCTACGTGCCGGGCACGCGCGTGCTCACGGACCTCAACCTGTTTGCCAAGCCGGGACAAAAGATCGCTTTTGTGGGTTCGACGGGCGCCGGAAAGACGACTATCACCAACCTCATCAACCGCTTCTACGAGGTCGATGACGGCGAGATCACGTACGACGGCATCGACGTCAAGCACATCGCCAAGGCCAGCCTACGCGGGTCGCTCGGCATTGTGCTGCAGGATACGCACCTGTTTAGCGGCACCATTGCGCAGAACATTCGCTTTGGCAAGCTCGACGCGACCGACGAGGAGGTTCGTGCTGCCGCCGAGGCCGCCTGCGCCGACTCGTTTATTCGCCGCCTGCCGCAAGGCTACGACACGCCGGTCACAGCCGACGGCGCCAACCTGAGCCAGGGCCAGCGCCAGCTGCTCGCCATCGCGCGTGTGGCCGTGGCCGATCCGCCGGTGCTCATCCTGGACGAGGCCACGAGCTCCATTGACACGCGTACCGAAAAGCTCATCGAGCGCGGTATGGACCGCATCATGCGCGGTCGCACCACGTTTATGATCGCGCACCGCCTGTCCACCGTCCGCGACGCCGACGCGATCATGGTCCTCGAGCACGGCCGCATCATCGAACGCGGCACCCACGAGGAGCTTCTGGCCCAGCACGGCGAGTACTGGCAACTGGCACATGGGCTGAAGGAGCTGGATTAACCCGTTCAATCACGGTGCTTTGGCTCTCCATGCTCCTCACCTCGCCTCAAACCGTCCCAACATTCGACGTTTTTCTCGATTTTGAGAAAAAGCATCGAATGTTGGGACGGTTTTTCTGTCATCCGATCGGGTGGAATCGCTAACTTGCATGCGAAGGTGTGCGAATCCGCGAGCAGGGGAATAAGGTTGGTTATCCGACCCATTGGAGGGCTCATGGACCTGCCGATCGTCCTGTCCCATAAGACTGCCTGGCTGTACCACAACGTGGTGCGCCCGTCCGAGCCGCTTTCGCGAGCAAGCGTCCTATACGATGAGGACTCGATTGCCGACGAGGCGGAGCCGACTGCGGGCCTGCCCAAATTGGGACTCGATGCCAAGGGACTGAGAATATCTGCGGCGTCTGAGATTGTTACCGACTACCTGGTCTCACTTGGCATTCCGCATGAGGAGCTTGATCGTATTGACACGCTGGTTGGCTTCGATTTTGAACGCTCTCAGCCGGCGGGTCTCCGACGCCATGTGTTTGGGGCACCCATACCCTCGGAGCATCTTATCGAGGTGGCAGAAGGCCTTCTGGTGGTTGATGAGGCCATGTGCTTCGTACAGGCGGGTTCGTGGATGAGTGAGCCCGAGCAGCTGGAATATGGGTTTGAAATCTGCGCCCGATACCATTTGAATCATCTGTCGACAGGCGATTATATCGAGATGAGGCAGAGGTATACCGTTGCCGATTTAATTGCCTATTGCAATGAGAACCGATCTCGTCAGGGGACTATACGTGCGGCCGCCGTGCTCAAGCGCGTGCACGATGGCGCGCGGTCGCCCATGGAGACGGCCGCCGCAATCATGGTCGTAGCAAAACGTTCCCAGGGCGGGCTGGGATACGTCAAGATCGAGCTCAACCATCGGGTCGATGTTCCCAACGAGTTCAAGTATCTCGCAAAGGCCGGGTATTTCGAAATCGACGTATATGCGCCTGCGAGCGGTACGGGGATTGAATACAACGGCTCGGACCATCTTGATAAACAGCGCAGCGCGTCGGATGCGGAGCGTATGACCGTGCTGAGCGCGCTGGGCTTTAGAATGATCGTCCTCACCGGGACTCAGTTTGCCCACCAGCTGCAATTGCACCGGGCGACGAACGCCATCGCACTCGCTATGGGTCTTAAGTGCGACCGAAGCGAAGCGTTCCAGAAACGTCAAAACGACCTGCGAGAATTCGTGATTCGGCACTGGGACGGCGGCATTTAGGGGCGTTTTGGTCCTTCTACGGGGTGCTGTGGGCAGGCAAACCATCACAACATTCGACGTTTTTTGCCAAAAACGGAAAAAGCATCGATTGTTGTGATGGTCTGTGTGTTGAGGATGGGCTCGGGAAGCCGGTCTTGCTCGAAGCGACCTGTCCTGTCGTACGGGTGTCGGCATGAATCTCTCGTGGGGTATTATGTTTTCCGAAGAATAAAACGCCGCGTGAGGGGAGGGCTGCGTGGACGGGCGCGTGCAACATGACGGTTTTGGCCGTGATATCAACTACCTGCGCATTGCCGTTACCGACAAGTGCAATTTCCGCTGCATCTATTGCATGCCAGCCGACGGCGTGGCACCCCGCGCGCACGACGAGCTGCTCAGCGCCGAGGAAATCGCCCGCTTTGTGCGCTTGGTAGCGGGGGAAGGCATTCGCCGCGTGCGTCTGACGGGTGGCGAGCCGCTGGTCAGCCGCCGTATCATCCCGCTCATTCGTGACATCCGCGCGATTCCGCAGATCGAGGACATCTCGCTCACCACCAATGGCGCCCTGCTACCCAAGCTGGCGCCGCAGCTCAAAGATGCCGGGCTTAACCGCGTCAACATCTCGCTCGACACGCTCGACCCCTCGCTGTTTGGAAAGATCACGCGCCTGGGTCGGCTCGAGCAGACCATGGCCGGCATCGATGCGGCGCTGGCTTGGGGCTTTGAGCCCGTTAAGGTGAACTGCGTTGTTGTGCGCCGGCTTAACCAGGATGTAGCTGCCCTCGCGCGCCTGACGGTCGATCGCCCTATCCACCTGCGGTTTATCGAATACATGCCCATCGGCGACGAGCACACGAGCTCGCATTGTGCCGTAGACCCTCACGCGCCCACACTCAATCCCGAGCTGTGGGACGCAAGCGACACCGTGCCGAGTGACGAGCTGCGAGCGCGCATCAATGCCGGGGCCGCTGCGGTGGGGCTGGGCGAGCTCGAACCGCTTAAGATCACCGACGCTCCTGCCGGCGCGGGCCCCGCGCGCTATTGGCACTTTCCGGGCGCGGCGGGAACGGTCGGCTTTATTAGCGCCATGTCCAACCATTTTTGCGCAAATTGCAACCGTCTGCGCCTGACGGCCGATGGCAACGTGCGTCCGTGCCTGTTCAGCGATGCCGAGTATTCGGTGCGTGAGGCGCTGCGCCGTGGTGATGATATGCAGGTACTTTCGATTTGGCGCGATGCCGTGGCCCACAAACCGCAGGAACACGCGATAATTGAGGGCACGCAACGATTTATGTCCCAAATCGGAGGATGATCATATGGCCAAGAGCAGGTACGCCGATGCCACCAAGGCCGCTCGCAGGGCCGCGATGTCTGCCCACAAAGCCACGGCTACTGACAGCGACGCCGTCGCAGCCGCGCAGCCGACTGCCAACACTGCTGTCGAGCCCGCCCGTGACGCCCGTCGCGACGAGCTGACGCATGTGGACGCCAAGGGCGAGGTACGCATGGTCGACGTGTCCGACAAGGCCGAGACCCATCGCATCGCCATCGCCGAGGGCACCATCCTCATGCACCCCGAGACGCAGGCCATGGTGCTGCAGGATCGCGCAAAAAAGGGCGACGTGCTTGCCTGCGCGCGCGTGGCGGGCATCATGGCCATCAAGCGCACGAGCGACATCATTCCTATGTGCCATCCGCTGCTCATTACCAAGAGCAAGTGCGACATTGCGCCCATCGCTCCGGCGGGGATGCCTGTCGATGACATGCCCGAGGGCTGGGCGCCGGCGCGCGCGGACGGGCAGGTTGGCTTTCACGTGCTGGTCACGGCGGGCGTGACGGGCAAGACCGGCATTGAGATGGAGGCGCTGACCGGCGCGAGTGCTGCGTGCTTAACGATCTATGACATGTGCAAGGCGGTCGATCGCGGCATGGAGATCGTCGACGTGCGCCTGCTGCACAAGGAAGGCGGCCGCTCGGGCGTGTGGGATCGTGCCGAGCGTCAGGCCGCTGCTGTTGAGTCCGTGGGAGCCGCGGGCGCCGCGCCCGCAGCTCTGGCACCGGCCGTCCCCGCGATCGCGTTTATCGGCTACCAAAACTCAGGCAAGACCACGCTTGTCGAGAAGGTTATCGCCGAGCTCACTCGCCGCGGCCTGCGCGTGGGTTCGCTCAAGCATCATGGGCATCATGGCTTCGATATCGATGTGCCCGCTAAGGATACGTGGCGCCATCACCAGGCCGGATCCAAGCACGTGGGACTTATCTGCGCCACGCGCTGGGCGGAGTACGCCGACACGCGCGAGGAGGACGAGATGCCCGCGCGTGAGCTGCTGTCGCGCTACAGCGATGTTGACGTGGTGATCATCGAGGGCTACAAGACCGAGGGCTTCGACAACATCGTGGTCGCGCGCTCCGGTGTCGACCGTCTGCGCGGCAAGAGCTCGCTCGACCTGGTCGACGGTCACACGCTGGCCCTTGCCTGCAATGAGGCCCTGGCACGCCAGGCCTTCGATGCCGGCTTTGCGACCCGAGCCATCAACATCAACGACGCCCGAGCCATCTGCGACCTCATCCAAGATCACCTTCAGGCTTGACGCTGCGCCGGCCCCAAGCACCCCGTCTCGCCCCTCAAGCCGTCGCTCGCGTACCAAAGTACGCGTCGCTCCTCTTTCGGGGCGACCTGGGGCACTTGGAACCGGCTCGCTGCGCTGCCATAACATGCCAAAAAGGGACAGGATTCTTTTGGCAGGTTTTATCCTGGCAAACGTCATTTCCACCACAAAGGGGCCAGGCGCCTTTGTGGTGGTTTTTGCTTTGGTAGATGTGTGGGACATGCCTTACAATCTACCAAGTAGTTCATGACGGGCGAAAAACGGAGAGAAGGGGTCTGATGCGTCCTTAATGTTTCATGCGGATTGATTGATTCGATAGACGGTGGCGAATGCCCGCCGTCCGCATTCGTATGAAACAAGGAGTTTCCATGCTCGCATCTCTTCTCTCAAAACCTCAACCTTCGCTGTCCGCGCAGGCTAAACACCTGGTGGCAATGCGCTTTCTCATCTACACCGGTTTTCAAACTAGCTACTTTATCGGCGTTATCGGAACGCTCACCTATGCGGACGATGCCTCGGTCGTGGCGACATCGTTGGCCGTTCTGTTTATGAATGTTTTTGTAATCCTGGGATCCTTTGCGGGTGGCGCGGCGCTCGACGCCTGGGGCCCGCGCCACCATTTCTTGCTGAGCATCGTGGGCACGCTGACAACCGGCGTGGCGATTATTGCCTTTGGCAGCGCGACCGGCATCGTCCTGCTCGGCGCGGTGCTCCTGGGCTTTGTGATGGGGTTCGCCCAGCCCATCGCCACATCCTATCCGGCTTACCTCACTGACGATCCTGTCGAGCTCAAAGACATCAACTCCGCCATCGCCATGCTCTCAAACGTGAGTATCATCGTTGGCCCCACGCTGGGCGGCTTTGTCGCGGCAGCTGCGTCGTCGCGCGCGGTGTTCGTGCTCATGATGATCTTTACCGTACTGGCGCTCGTCGCCGGTTGGGGCTTTAGGCCGCAAGGAGGTCGCGTCGCCGCGCGCGAAAGTACTCCTGCGGACGGCAGCACAATGGCAAGTACTGCCAGTCAAAGCTCCGACTCCAGCAAATCCACCCGCGCAACCTTCGCGACCAGCATCAAGACAGTCTTTACCAACAGCGTCCTCGCCCTACTGTTCTGCATCATCTTTCTTTCGAACTTCGGCTATGGCGCCTTCGATCCGCTAGAGTCGTTCTTCTACCGCGATGTTCTGCACGTCGGTGTCGAATGGATGGGCTGGCTCTCGTCGGCCAGCGGTGTGGGCGCGGTGCTGGGCGCTGTGGCCGCGCTCCGCTTGCCGCCGCACCTGGTCAACCTTAAGACGCTGCTTGTGGCGCTCATGTCCGTTGGTCTGGGAAGCCTGCTCTACGTGGGAACGCCGTACGTGGGCGTAGCCCTTGTCGGCCAGCTTGCCCTGGGCGTGGCCTGGGGCGTCGTCAACCCGCTCCACAACACCATCGTGCAAACGACGGCTCCGCTCGAGCAGCTCGGCCGCGTGAACTCGGTCATGGGCTTTGGCAATATGTTCGCCGGCGTGGCGCCGCTGGCGGTTGCACCGTGGCTGGCGGCAACATTTGGCGTGCAGCAGACGCTCGTTGGTGCGGGCATGGTCGTGACGGCGGTTCCCGCGGCGCTGCTGCTGTTTGGCCGCCGGCATTTCGATTGTTCTGCAAGGCAGTAAAACCATCACAACATTCAGCGAAAATCGCGATTTTGCCGAAAAACGTCGAATGTTGTGATGGTTTGCGCCCCGGGCCAGGCCACCCTTCGGGTCCGGGCACCACAAAGGGGCCAGGCACCTTTGTGGTGGTTTTTGCTTTGACGGGCCGCGCCTGCGCCTTGATATACCATGTACACCATTTCCGACCACATTCAGCACCGCCGCACAACCTAGAAAGGCCCCCATGGACGCCACCTTCAGCCACATTAAAGCCGTACTCTGCGATATCGACGGTACGCTGCTCACGAGCCAGCACACGGTGTCCCCGCGCACCGTGGCGGCGATCCGCGCCCTGCGCGAGCGCGGCGTGCTCTTTGGCCTGTGTACCGGGCGCGACGCCCGCGCGACCGAGGCCATGTACGAGCTCTGGGGCATCGAAGGCCTGGTGGACGTGCTCGTGGGCTGCGGTGGCGCCGAGGTCATCGACCGCGCGCACGACATCAACGAGCTGAGCTATCCGCTGCCAGGCGAGACTATCGCGCGCATCTGCAAGCACATGGCGGACCTTCCGGCAACGCCCGTCTGCCCCCGAGACGGCGTGTTCTACGTTCCCGAGAGCAACGCGTGCGTCGAGCATCTATCGCGTGTCGACGGCGTACCCTACAAGGTAGTCGATTTTGCCGAGTTCTTGCGCGAACCGCAGCCCAAGGTGATGTTTACCATGGCGCCCGAGGTAATGCCGCGGGTGATTGAGCGGGCGTCGACGTTTGCCGATGACACTGTTAAGGCGGCGGCTCTGCAAACCACGCAGCGGCTCTACGAGTTCATGGATCCGCGCGTGTCCAAGACGCGCGGCCTTGTGTGCGTGGCGGAACTCAACGACATGGAGCTCCAGGACATCTGCGTGTTTGGCGACGCGGATAACGACACCTGCATGGTGACCGACGCCGGCGTGGGCGTGGCCATGGCAAACGGCAGCGATGCCACCCGCGCCGCTGCCGACTTTGTAACCGCCAGCAACGACGAAGACGGCATCGCGATCTTTATCGAGGAACATCTGCTGTAGCGCCGGGGGGGACCACCGCAAAGGGGGCAGGCTCCTTTGCGGTGGCCTCAGGCGATTTGGGCGAATTGATGCCTAAAAACTGCGCGAAAATTCAAATAACGTTGTCTGAACATCATGCTTCTAACCACCGATGAGTTAAAGATATTCCCATCAATTTGGTAGTCTATTCCTCCCGGTTAATGATCTACCGTTCACGGTCGATTTTCGACCGTTCACAGGATGTTTACTCTTGAGCAAAATGTTGTGCAAATAAATAAAATGCTATTAAAAAATGATAGGCAACTAAATTACCAGCAGAAATAAAAACTAAAAAACGAATAAACGAAAGCAAATCTGAGTAAATGTCAAGAGAATTGAGAATTCGCTACAAAACTATCGGTATTTTTGCTTAGATGTTCAAACAATCGTTACAATATGTACTCCAAGCGTGCGCAATTACAGATTGCGCAGATACGTTTGATAGTGAAAGAGCAGGATCGCGGTCTCTTGGGGAGGAGGCATCGATGACAGCAAATTCAAATAAATCTAAGCAAGGTAATAAAGCGGCGCATCGTGTGATAGCGGGTGTTATGTGCGGAGCTTCTGTCTTGAGCTTGGTACTGTCGCTCGTCATGCCCCCGATCTCCCAGGCCATTGCCAATGATGCCCAGGCAGCTCCTACCGAGGAACCTGTAATGGGGGGGGGTTCCTCAAGTGAGTCTACTGATGTAGACAACACTACCAACGGGGATACCGAAAACCAGAATAGTGACGAGACCGAGGGCGGCGAGGCCGACTCTTCAAATGGTGTTGAGCAAGGTCAGTCTGAGGATCAGCCTGAGGGCGAGTTGCAGGTCGAAGACGGCGAGTCGTCCGATGACGGCGCCGTTATGGCAGCTGCGGAAGGTGGACAGACCAAAGCGGCGTCCGACGAGATAAAAAACGTTGACGATTTAAAAACCAAGTTGGCGAATGCAAGCGGTGTTGCTAGCTTCAAGCTTATGAATGATGTCGAGACCAGCGAGATGATCACGCTCGGCAACGGCAGCAATATCACGCTGAATCTAAACGGCCATAAGATTAAATATACGAATCAGAGCCAGTCCCTGTTTAACATCACCGGTGGCGCGACACTTACAATTAAGGATTTAATTAAGGATTCTGATTTTAAGGATTCTGATCCTGAGAAAGAGAGTGAAGAGGTCTCCGAAGTCAAGAAGCTAAATAATCAGGGCCAGAACTTTAATCCCGACAATTATGGTAAAGCAGCAGAGTTTGTTTACAACGATGACATTCCGTCTAGCCTTACCTACTACGTGACCGAATCGTCCCCGAGTACAGCAGACATAACCAAGACAACCGAAACGCTTTTCAAATATAGCGTCAATATTTATGGTGCCATCGTGGCGTGCAACAGCAGAGTGAGTCTCATCAAACTCAATGATAAGGACTGTACGTTTAACCTTCAGGGTGGCGTGCTTACTCAAAAGAACAATTGCAACGTTGATGGCCTTATCTATGCCCAGAACGGCTCTGTCAACATGAGTGGCGGATACGTTTGTGGTGCTTCTATGGGCCGCAATGGTGCTGGTGCTGGAATTCATGTTGAGAACTCAACCCTGGAGATCTCTGGCGGCGTAATCGCTGGTAACTATGCCCCCAGTGGCGGCGGCGTTTATGCCATGAATTCTACGGTAAACATGGATGGCGGTATTATCTCCGGCAACGGTACAAATAAGGATCAACGCGGTTATGGCGCGGGAATTTGTGCTGAGAACTCTAGTGTGACCATTACGAATGGTTACATCACCAATAACAAATATCAGTTCTACGTGAACGAGGAGTCGGGGTGGAAGCATCTCGGTTTCGGTTGCCATGGCGGTGGCGGTATCGCTGCCTTAAGCAGTGGCGAGGGGCAGACAAACGGTAGTCTCGCGATTAACGGTGGCTACATCACCGGTAACTATTCTGCCGAGGCTGGTGGCGGTGTTTACGCCGGCGCTTGGAAACGGGCCCTCTCCTCGTTTACGTTCTCTGGTGGAACCATAGCTAGCAATGTGGCGCAAAACTCAGAGGGTGGCGGTATCCGCATTGCAGCGCCTACCGTTGGCAAATTTAATGTGAGCGGTACGAAAGCCTATATCACCAACAATACGACCAATACCACCAACGACTGGGGCGGCGGTGGCGTATTCGTCCAGGGCAGCAGCGACAACAACGTTCAGCCGGCAAGCCTCGGGATATATAACGCGCTGATTACCAACAATCATGCCAATGGCTTTGGCGGCGGGTTTGCCGCTTGCCCGACTGGTAAGACTGCCATTACCGATACCAATGGCATCGCGATTTTTGGAAATACTGACGAAAAGGGCACTAATCGATCGGGCGGCACTAATGGGAAGAGCGAGGACTGGGATGCCGACCCGAACGGCGGCGAAAACGGCGGCGAAATAACCCCAGATTTTATAAATGCCGGCCATGAGGACCTTTTCCTAATTCACGACTCTACCAATTTTGAAACTAATCCGTATATCGCTGCCGTAACTGGCCAGATGCTTGGTGGGGGAGCTGCGAATTGGTCGGGCACGATCGACAAAAAAACGCCAACGTCTATCGGCAAGTACGAAGGCGCTCAGGCTAAGTACAGGATCGGCCTTAAATCTGAGCCGATTCAGGAGGATAAGGATGCTGCTACCGCGGCTGCGACCCTCTACATCTCGGGCAACAAGTCCAACATCGTCGGCGGCGGCATCATGACCAACGGCGACGTTGTCGCTGGTTCCACCCAAGAAGTCAAGGTTTACCCCAAGATGAAGCTCAATGGCACCAAGGTGCTGACGGGCCGCGAGCTTAAGAATGAAGAGTTCGAGTTCATGCTGCTCAAGCAGGGTGCGGATAAGAGAGCTCCCTCGTTTGGCAGTGACGGCACTCTCCAGCCCAATGGCTGCTCGGTGGTCAATACGGTGAAAAACGACGGTTACGGCAAATTCGCCTTTGACCTGGGTGAAGTTTATGCCGATGACGACCTTGTTTACTACTTGGTAGAGGTTCCGGGCGCAGACAAGGACGTAATAAATTACGACAATACGATCTACAAGATAGATCCTACGGTTGTGGAGGATACAAGCAGGACGCACAGTGTGCTTGGCATTACGTACACGTATTACAAAGTCGAGAGCGTTTCGGTTACAAAGGTAAAAAATGACGGCACTGGTGCCAAGGCATCAGAAACAGAATCAGCAGCCATCGCAGCGGCTGAGGGCGAAAACGCTGCCACCATTACGCTTACCAAGGGTGCAACCTTCACCAACACGTACACCTCCAGCGGCTCTTGGACACCTCAGGTGATCAAGAAGGTCGATGGCGGCGAGATGAAGGCGTTCACATTCGAACTCGCGAACGAGGACGACCCGAACTTCAAAAAACCAGAAACGGTAATAATTGATCCCGCGAAAGCCACAACTGACAAAAACGGTAATGCGACGAGCACGGTCAATTTCAATCCAAAGAACTATGAGCTCAAGGACCTTAAAAATGGCTCCAAGACCTTCACGTACTATGTGCGCGAGAAGGAAGAACGCTCAACCTATCCTCATTACAAGTTCGATCAGTCGGTCTACGAGATTAAGGTCGTGGCAACGGATAACGCCAAGGGCGAAATTGACTGCAAAGTAACCTACAAGCAGATTTTGGATCGTGATGGCAAGCCGGTGGACACCGACGCTGACACCCCCACCTTCACCAACACCTACTCCACCTCTTTGCCCCTTTCTGGTATGTCGGGCGTCACTCTGACGTACCTTGCCGGCGCGGCGGTGCTTTGCGCTGCTGCGGCCTGGATGCACATTCGTCGCAAGGCGAATGCGAAGGGAGGTGAGCGTCGTGAATAAGAAGTTTAACTCCTTCCCGATCTTGTTTGCGCTGCTTGCCCTCCTGATCGGCACCTGCGCGGTTGTGTTCCCCGCCTCCGCGCAGGCCGCGCCGACCTCGACCGGTTCCATCACGGTGAGCGGCACCGTAGCGAGCAGCTACGACGCCTATCAGATCTTTAGCGCCGATGTCTCCGACGGCGACAACGACGCCAAGGTCTACTCCCAGATCGCCTGGGCAAGCGACGCCGCGCGCGACGCCGTCCTGCCCGTGCTGCACAGCGCCGGCATGCCCAAGTCCCAGACCACCGCGCAGGAAGCTGCCGAGTGGCTCAACGCCGATTCTCACCTTACGAGCGCGCTGAGCGCACAGCTCGCTCGTTCCCTCCAGAGCTCCGGCGCCGTGTCCGTGCCCCTTAACGCGGGCACGGCGGCCGAGCTGCCCTGCGGCTACTGGCTCATCGTCGCCGACGACGACGCCATCGCCCAGAACGAGGCCGGCACCGCGCCGATCATGGCCCTGGTCGGCGGCAGCGCCGTCACCGTCAAGCCCAAGGCCGCGACGCCCAAGGTGGCCAAGCACGTGCTGGAGGACAGCACGGCCGCGTGGCAGAAGGCCGCCGACGCCACGGTCGCCGACGACCTGTACTGGCGCCTTTCCGCCACCGTCCCGGCGGGGCTTTCCGCCTACGATACCTACGCGGTGCAGTTCGTCGACACCATGAGCGCGGGGCTCGACCCCTCCAAGGTCGCCGCGAGCATGCGCGTGTACGTTGCGGCGGGCGCGGACGGCGGCTTTGACGCCGTTCAGACCGGCAAGGACGGGCGCGCCGGCACCGAGCCCGCGAAGGGCTGGACCGATATCACGGCCCAGTGCGCCACCAAGGTAGCGGCCGACGGCAAGACCTTCACCGTGCGCACCGGCGACCTGGTCGCCGCGCTCGGCGGGGCCGACGCCTTCGCCGCGGGCGCCCGCGTGGTCGCCGTGTACAACGCGCCGCTCAACAGCGCGTGCAACCACGGCATCGCGAAGGGCAACCCCAACGAGGTCTACCTGCGCTACCCGCGCTCTCCCTTTGCCGACCAGTCCGGCGATGCCGGCTTCACCCGCACGCCGAGCGACGATGCGTGCGCCTACACCTGGGATCTCGCGCTCACCAAGCGCGGCAGCGACGGCGACAAGCCGCTTGCCGGGGCGGTCCTGAGCATCGCCGACGACCGCGGTCGCACGCTGGCGGCCGACGGCACGTGGGATGCGGAGGGCAAGGCCACCGTCACCACGGGCGAGGACGGCCGCGTGACCGTCTCGGGCGTGGACTCGGGCAAGCTGGAGGTCCGCGAGCTCAAGGCGCCCAAGGGCTACACCGCCTTTGAGGGCACGCGCTCTGTGACGGTCAAGGCCGAGGGCCTGGACGTCGACCAGGTGGCCGCCGCCAAGCCCAAGCTCACCATCACGGCCGAGTCGCCCCTGCGCGCCGACAGCGCGGACGGGTCGACGGGCAGCCTGGAGGCGTCGCTCATCAACACGCCCACCGGCACACCCCCTAGCATTACCACCGGAGGCTTTATGCCCTCGACT
This sequence comes from uncultured Collinsella sp., assembly GCA_900549535.1. Lineage (GTDB taxonomy): Bacteria > Actinomycetota > Coriobacteriia > Coriobacteriales > Coriobacteriaceae > Collinsella. Next base: position 33,320 of record UROR01000001.1, read on the forward strand.
GGCGATATGGCAATGTACGCCGCGGCCGCCGCAGCGGTCGCCGGAGCCGCGCTCATCGTGGTCGCGCTCCTGGTCAAGCGGGGAGGTGGCAGCCATAAAGAGTAGCTGGCAGCCCCACAGAGAGCGGGGCGAGACGTAGCGAAGTAGATGCTAAGACACAGACAGATGATGACCGATCGAATGAGAATCAAACGGAAAACGGAGGAAAAGAAGATGAGCATGAGCAAGAACATCGCACGCCTGGCAGTAACCGCCGGCCTCACGGCAGCGCTGAGCTTCGGTGGCGTCATGGCCCCGGTGACCATGGCGTTTGCAGCGGGCAACACGACCGTTACGTTCGATTACGGTGACTACGCTGGATCAACGACTTATAAGGGCATTCAAATCTTCGCTGCTGACGTAAATGGCTCCACTGTAAAGAACATTCAGTGGGCGGGCACAAACGTGACAGAGCAACAGGCAATTCAGGACGCAGTTGTTCGTGCAATTCAGAAAAAAGAGCCTGCCTACAACAAAACGACTGCCCAGGATGCCGCTGATTGGCTGAACGAGAAGTCAGGCGTGACTGGGAGCACTTCTCAGGTCGCAAGCGATAATGTTCTGAGCATGATCGCCGACAATTTGAAGAACAATGCAACGTGGCAGGAGACGTCTGCCGCACAGCCGTCTCTTTCCAATCTTGACGCCGGCTACTGGCTGTTCCTCACTGATACGACGGTAAAGCCCCAGGACAAGTCGACCGATGCTTATTCAGCTCCGGTGTACGCTCTTATTGACGGTACGGACACAACTGTGAATATTACCCCTAAGAAGAGCGTCCCCACGGTTGAAAAGAAGATTCTTGATGATAACAAGGCGGAGGATAACCTCACGACCGTGCCTGTGAAAGATTGGGATGACGTCGCCGATTCGCAGATCGGCCAGGAGGTCAATTACAAGCTCACCGGCACGATCGCCAGCAACTACGCTACTTACGATAGCTATACCTATAAGTTCACTGACACCCTTTCCAAGGGCCTCAGCTATGTTGGTGGCCAAACTCAAGTTTTTGCTGTAAACAAAGATCAGAACAACATTGATCAATATGCCGACATTACAGAGAACTTTACTGTGACGCCAACCACCAATGCTGATGGAACTACCACCTTGGCTATTAACGCTAATGCGGGAGAGCACGGTAAGTATCTCAAGGAGATTTCAAAGGTAGACGCCAGCACTCAGATAGTCGTCTTCTACAAGGCGGTGCTCAACGGCAATGCCGTGATTGGTAACACTACTGACAATACTCAGAAGGGCGGCAACCCCAACACCGTTAAGCTTGAGTACTCCAACAACCCGTATGGCGTTGGCACGGGCACGACGATCGAGGACACCGTCGCCGACTTTGCGTTCAAGCTCAACCTCAAGAAGGTCGACCAGGGCACCGAGCAGGGCCTTGAGAATGCCGTCTTCACCATCCAGTCCGCGGACAAGAATACCGAAAACCAGTATATTGCCTCGACGGAGGGTACTGTTGATGGCGTCAGTGTCGTCGCGGGTCAGCTCGTGACCGTCACCAATACTGAAAACCTTCCCGAGTGTGTGAAGTTCACGTCCGACAAAGAAGGCAAGATCTCCGTTTCCGGCCTCGACGCCGGCTCCTACAAGGTGACTGAGGTCCAGACCCCCGACCCTGCCAAGTACCCCACCAAGGCCGACCCCTTCACCTTCATCATCACCGCGACGTATAACAAAGACACGATGAAGGTGAAGACCCTTGAGGCAAAGGTGTCTGAGGCAGACGAGAAGCGCACCGACATCGCCTTCGGCAAGCTTGACGGTAATGTCGGCGACAATGCTCTTCATGGTCAAGAAAACACCGGCACCAACGCTGATGCCGGCGAGGTCACCATCAATGTCGGCAACACCAAGTCCGTGGGCCTCCCGCTGACCGGCCTTAACGGCGTGACTTTCACTTGGATCGCCGGTGGCGCGGTGCTGTGCATCGGCGTGGCGCACCTCATCCGCAGCCGTAAGCAGGCTGAGGAGTCCGAGCAGGAGTAACGCTTGCTCGCCCATCCCTTTGGCAGGTGGGATGTGATGGCCATGAGACTTGCGGACACTTTTCTCGTCCATCGACGTTCTAGCTTTGCCATTCTCTTTTCGGGGCAGACTCCGCACTGGAGTTTGCCCCGTTCTTTTTGGACAGCACAAGCAGCTTCCACCGTCCGATGCGGACTCATCCGTCATCGCGTTTTTTGACTCGTATGAGGTTCGGTTTAAGGTCCGTAGGCGCACGCGCGGTGCGGACGGTAGAAGGCATTTGCGCCGCAACAAGCGCAAATAAGAATGCCCGGGGTTAGAGGCCCGGGCATTTAACAAAACCAGAAAACTAGGCCGCCCGCGCTTTCGAACACTTACGCGGGGTGCGTCGCTTTCTATTGACATTGTATCCCGAATCGCCCCGCCGATTCGGGACATTTTGAAAACTCAAATGCTGGCTTATCCTCGACTGGACGGTGCGGTCTAGCCGTGTTGTCGGGCGGAGGAGCCTGCTAATCGGCTATTATTTGTTTAGACAACCTGAGCTGTAGAGGAGTGACCGGCGATGGTGCAGGGCGCCAAACATATGAAGAGCGATAACGCTGCGACCAACGGCGGCTCAAGCCCACAACCCAAGCCCAAGGGCGGTAAGCGTCGTCGCAAGCGGCTGCCGCGCTGGGCCGACCGGCTCATCACCATCGTCATCATCCTTATCGGCGTGGGCCTTATGACCTGGCCATGGATCTTGGACCGGCTCGAGGCCTCGAGCGTGTTTAACCAGATCAGCACCGTGTCCAGCACCGTAGACGCGCTGTCTGCCGAGGAGCGCGAGCGCATCCTGCTCCAGGCGCGCTCCTTTAACGAGCAACTGGCGGGCGAGGCCACCGAGCTTCCCGCCGATCAGATCGAGCCCTACGCCCAGCAGCTCATCTTTGACCGCGACCCCATGATGAGCTGGGTCGAGATCCCCTCCATCGACGTGAGCATGCCCATCTACCACGGAACGAGCGAGGAGGTCCTTATGGCGGGCGTCGGCCACCTGGAGGGCACGAGCCTGCCGGTGGGTGGCACCTCGACGCATTGCGTGCTCACCGCGCACTCGGGCATGCGCAACCTGAGCATGTTCGACGACATCCACTCGCTGGAGCCCGGCGACCTGGTGCTGCTGCACACCATGAACAAGACGCTCGCCTACAAGATGGTGGACTCCGAGGTGGTGCTGCCCGAGGAGATGGAGTCGCTGACCATCGAACCCGGCGCCGACAAGGTGACGCTCGTCACCTGCACGCCCTACGGCGTGAACGACCATCGCCTGCTGGTGCATTGCGTGCGCACCAAGTACAGCAAGAAGGACGTCGACAAGCAAAAGTCGCTGGCCGGCCGCCACTGGGGCAAGCGCGAGTTTGCCGTGCTCATCGTGGTCGTGGCCATTGTGCTGTTGCTGCTGGACATCGTGATCCACGCGGTCCGCAAGCGCCGCAAGGCTAAGGCCTCGGCATAGGGCATTCTCCAGAACCACCGCAATAGGGACAGGCACCTTTGTGGTGGCCGGGGCTTCCAAACCATCACAACATTCGATGAAAATCTCGATTTTGGCGAAAAACGTCGAATGTTGTGATGGTTATCGTTGTGGGCGGGACGGTTTTCGCTATGGACGGCGCGGTTTCGCTGCAGAATCGCCAGCCTGCCGCCTGCCAGCCGCCGCCCTCGTTACGTTTTCGCTGCATTTGGGTAAAGCACCTGCTCCAAGCGGCGTTGCCCTGTATACTAGAGCGGTTTAACTGTTATGCGGAAGGGAGCGCCTATGGCACTCAGCGAGAAAGACGTGCGCGGCATCGCCGAGTACGCAAAGATCGCACTGACCGATGACGAGCTCACCCAGATGACGTCCTACCTGAACGACGCCGTCCAGATGCTCGAGCCCGTCCTGCAATATGACTTGCCCGACGTGGAGCCCACGTTCCATCCTATCGGAAGCCTGTCCAACGTGATGGGCGATGACCTGCGCGAGCCCGAGCGCGATCTGCCGCTCGACGTCGCGCTCGAGAACGCCGGCAGCGTGCGCGACCGCTACTTCCGCGTGCCGTCCATTTTGGGAGAGGGGGAGAGCGAGTAATGGCGCAGAGCTTCGATTCCCTTACCGCCGCCCAGATTGCCGCAGGCGTTGCCGCCGGCGACTTTACCGCTACCGAGGTGGCCCAGGCCTCCCTTGCTGCCATCGAGGCGCGCGAGGGCGGGGTCCAGGCATTCCTGCAGGTGTCGCCCGAACTTGCGCTCGAGGCCGCCGCGCGCGTGGATGCCGACCGTGCCGCAGGCAAGCCGCTGCCCCCGCTTGCGGGCGTGCCGCTGGCCATTAAGGACAACATGAACCTCGTGGGCACGCGCACCACCTGCGCTTCGCGCATGCTCGAGGACTACCAGAGCGTCTACACCGCCACCTGTGTCCAGCGCATGCTCGATGCCGGCTGCCTGCCCATGGGCAAGGCCAACATGGACGAGTTTGCCTTTGGCAGCTCCACCGAGAGCTCGGCGTTCCACCGCACCAACAACCCCTGGGATACCGAGCGCGTGCCCGGCGGCTCCTCGGGCGGCTCCGCTGCAGCCGTCGCCGCGGGCGAGGTCGCGCTCTCGCTGGGCTCGGATACCGGCGGCTCCATTCGCCAGCCGGCGTCGCTGTGCGGCGTGGTGGGCTTTAAGCCCACGTATGGCGCCGTGAGCCGTTACGGCGTGGTCGCCTTTGGCTCGTCGCTCGACCAGGTGGGCCCCTTTGGCCGCACGGTCGAGGATGTCGCGCTGGCCATGAACGCGCTTACCGGCGCGGGCCACGATCCATACGACTGCACCAGCCAGGATTGCGCCGTCGACTTTACCGAGCATCTCAACGACAGCATCGAGGGTAAGCGCGTGGGCATCATCCCCGCGTTTATGGAGGCCGAGGGCCTGACGCCCGAGGTCAAGGCCGCTGTTCAGCGCGCCGCCCAGGAGCTGCAGAACCAGGGCGCCGAGCTGGTCGAGGTCGACCTGCCGCACCTGGACGCCGCTATCGCCGCCTACTACGTCATCGGCCCGGCCGAGGCGTTCTCCAACCTGGCCCGCTTCGACGGCATTCGCTATGGCTATCAGGAGGAGGGCTGCGCCAACCTGTCCGACCAGAGCTCGCTTTCGCGTGCCCACGGCTTTGGTGCCGAGGCCAAGCGCCGTCAGATGCTTGGCGCCTACCTGCTGAGCTCGGGCGTGTACGACAAGTACTACTACGCTGCGCAAAAGGCCCGCACGCTCATCACGCAGGACTACGACGCCGCGTATGCCAAGGTGGACACCATCCTCATGCCCGCCTCGCCGCGCACGGCCTTTAAGTTTGGCGAGATCAGCGACCCTACGCAGATGTACCTCTCCGACCTGTACACCATCTCGCTCAACATTTGCGGCAACGGTGGTATCTCGGTGCCGCTGGGTCTGGGCGAGGACAGCAAGCTGCCCGTTTCTGCCCAGCTGGTGGGTCCGGCGTTTAAGGACCGTCAGCTGCTCACGTTTGCCCGCGCCCTGGAGCGCGGCTTTGCCGATGTCGCCACGGGTGCGTCCGCGCTTTCCGTCGCGCCCGATTTTGCCGGGAAGGGAGGCGAGCTGTAATGAAGGAGCTTTCCGAGGTCCTGCAGGATTGGGAGGCCGTGATCGGCCTGGAGATCCATACCGAGCTCACCGCACTCGATACCAAGATGTTCTGCAACTGCAAGCTCAGCCACGATGACGAGCCCAACGCCAACGTGTGCCCGGTGTGCCTGGGCCTGCCCGGCGCCCTGCCGGTGCCCAACAAGCGCGCCATCGAGAGCATCGTCAAGGCCGGTCTCGCCACCAACTGCGAGATCCAGCGCCACTCGATGTTCTACCGCAAGCACTACTTCTATCCCGATATGGCCAAGAACTTCCAGACCACGCAGGGTCCGGTCGCCTTTGCCATGTACGGTCACCTGGACCTGGACGTGACCGGTCGCGGTGCCGCCGAGCGCCCCGACTGCGCGTTTGGCGAGGCCGAGGCCCAGAGCCTGGCGAGCGCCTCGGCCAACGCCGAGGGCCTGTCCACGTCCATGACGTCGTCCATGCGCGAGGGCAACCAGCGCGCCGGCCACCTGGCCAGCTATGACGCGTCCAACCTGCAGATGCCCGAGCGTCGCGAGGACGGTTCCTACACGGTACCCATCCGCATTTTGCGCATCCACATGGAGGAGGACGCCGCCAAGATGGTCCACGTGGGTGGTGCCGAGGGCCGCATTACCGCCGCGGCCGAGTCGCTCGTCGACTACAACCGCTGCGGCACGCCGCTGATTGAGCTCGTCACCGAGCCCGACTTGCGTACGCCCGAGGAGGCCCGCCTGTTTATGGAGAAGCTCCGTCGCATCTTTGTGACGCTGGGCATTTCCGATTGCTCCATGGAGAAGGGTTCCATGCGCTGCGACGGCAACGTGTCGCTGCGCCGCCGCGGCGAGACCAAGCTGGGCACCAAGACCGAGCTCAAGAACCTCAACTCGTTCAAGAGCCTGCACGACGGTCTTGCCTACGAGATCTGCCGCCAGGCCGAGGTGCTCGAGGAGGGCGGCATCATCTACCAGGAGACCCGCCACTGGGAGCCCAGCCGCAAGCGCACCGTGGTCATGCGTGTGAAGGAGACGGCCGACGACTATCGTCTGTTCCCCGATCCCGACCTGGCGCCGTTCGACCTGGACGACGAGTTCATCGACCGTTGCCGTGGCGAGATCCCCGAGCTGCCCGATGCCAAGTGCGCCCGTTTTGAGGCCGACTTTGGCATTAAGACGGCCGACGCCGAGCAGATCGCCGGCGACCCGGAGTTTGCCGACTTCTTTGAGGCCGCCGCTGCCGGTATGGCCGGCAAGGAGGCCCAGACGGTCGCAAACCTGCTGGTCAACGAGATGATCGCCTACCTCAAGGGCGCGGGCGTCTCGTTGTCCGAGTCCGGCATTGCACCGGCTCAGGTGGCAGCCCTTGCCAAGCTGCTGGCGACCGATGCCATCAGCTCCAACCAGGCGCACGAGGTCTTTGAGGCCATGGCCCAGACCGGCGACGACCCCAACAAGATCGTCGACGAGCGTGGTATGCGTCAGGTGAGCGATGCCGGCGCGCTACAGCCGATTGTGGACGAGGTACTGGCAAACTGTTCCGAGCAGGCGCAGCAGTATCGTGATGGCAACCAGAAGGTCATCGGCTTTTTGGTGGGCCAGTGCATGAAGGCGAGCCGCGGCAAGGGCAACCCGAAGCTCTTCAACGAGTTGCTGAGAACGTCGCTCTCGTAGCTGCGAGGCCGGGGAAGCCCCGAGTCGCCGGGGTATTTCCTCCAAATTTCAAACAGTCCTATGCAAGACGAAGGCCACATTTAGTGGCCTTCTTTGCATGCGGAACTCATTTGGAGCAAACACCCCGGCGACTCGGGGCTTCCCCGGCCAGACGACTCGGCCGTTCGGGTCAGGCGGGCTGAATGAAATAGAGTGAATGGGCGCGCCGTTGGCACGCCCGTTGTTTTGAGGGGAACTCATTGAGTGGCAAGGCCCTGTGCCCGGCCCCTCGGTTCCGTGACGACTCGGCCGTTCGGGTCAGGTGGGCTGATATAAATAGAGTGAATGGGCGCGCCGTTGGCGCGTCCATTTTTGTGCGGGTGACAAAGGGGCTGCCCCTTTGTCACATTGCAATAAATGTGATGAAAGTGTGGCGAAACGAGCTTAAAACTTCCGTAAATGTGATAAACATCACGTTTTCCCTGGGGTAAAATGTGGCAAATATCACGTTTGCGGAAGTTTCTTTGCGGGAGGTTCGGTCATGCAGCGAGATATCATTGCCAAGCTTAACGCTTGGAAAGCGTCGGAATATCGTAAGCCGCTTATCCTTAAGGGGGCGCGCCAGGTTGGAAAGACGTGGGCGCTTAAGGAGTTCGGTCGAACCTCGTACCGCAATTTTGTGTATCTGACGCTCGAGGAACCGTCACCTGGGGTACGGAGCGAGTACGCTCAGTTTTTCGAAGGTACGCGCGATCCTCGGCGGATCATCTCAAACCTTTCCCTGGCACTTGGGCAGCCTATCGATCCCGGCGAGACGCTGCTTATTATTGATGAGATCCAGGATTGTCCTTCTGCAGTCGGCGCCCTTAAATACTTCTGTGACGAGGCCCCCGAGTATCACGTCGCATGCGCAGGGTCTTTATTGGGCGTTCGCTTGTCCCGTGAGACCAGCGCTTTTCCGGTGGGAAAGGTCGAGTTCATGGAGATGCACCCTATGAGCTTTTCCGAGTTTCTGAAAGCCGAGGGCGCTGCAAACTACGACGAATACCTTGGCGGCCTGGATCAGATCGAGAAAGTGCCCGATTTCTTCCATATCCGTCTCGTCGAGCATCTTCGTCGTTATTTTGCATGTGGCGGCATGCCAGAGGCCCTTGGTCGGTGGGTGGAGACGGGCGATATCGTTCAGGTCGATAAGGTGTTGTCCGATCTCTTGGATTCCTACGAGCGCGATTTTGCCAAGCATGGTGGCCGTGCGCAGTTCGCCAAGCTTTCGCAAATATGGAACTCGATTCCAACTCAGTTGGCGCGCGAGAATAAAAAGTTCGTTTGGGGTGCGGTGCGCGAGGGGGCTCGTGCTCGAGAATACGAGGATGCTCTGGAATGGCTTGCCGATGCTGGGCTCATCACGGCGGTTCGCCTTAATGCTGCCGGTGGCGTGCCGCTCTCTGCATACGATGACCTCAAGGCATTTAAAGTCTACTGTCTTGATGTCGGTTTGCTGCGCCGCATGGCAAGACTGGATGCGTCCGCTTTTGCCATCTCGGATGCGCTATTTTCGGAGTTCAAAGGTTCGTTCGCCGAGAATTATGTGCTTCAGGCATTACTTTCACAGTTAGATGCTGCTCCGCGTTATTGGACAAACGAGAAGCCGAAGCACGAAGTCGATTTTTTGATTCAAGTCGGGAACGAAATCGTGCCCGTCGAGGTCAAATCGGGAGAGGTGGTTCATTCCAAGAGTCTTAAGTACTATGCCGACAAGCATGCGGAGACGACTCCACTGAGGGTCCGCTACTCACTTAAGAACCTAAAGCTCGACGACGGGGTGCTCAACATTCCGTTGTATTTGGCTGATCGATCTGCCCCTCTTATCAAAAAGGCGCTTGATTGTGCACATCTTGACGTTTAGATCCTGGGCGAGCTGATGGGCGGCGGCTAATTAAATCGCTCCGTAACGGCCAGGGAGCTTGGACCTTAGCGGTGCTTGCTTCGCCAAGCGGTGGGGGTGGTGCCGGTGTGTTGCTTGAAGGCTTGGGCGAAGGCGGCCTGCTGAGGGTAGCCTAGACGCTCTGCCACCTGCGCTATCGTGAGCGCGCTATCGGCCAAAAGGTCCTGTGCTCGTTCCATACGGCGTCTGCGAATGTAGGCGCCCAGGGACTCGCCAGTTTGGGCCTTAAAGGTGGCGCATAGCTTGGAGCGGCTTGAGAAGAGCGCCTCGGCCACCTCGTTGATGCTCACATGTCTGCCCTTGTCGAGCGAGCGCTCCACAAGGCTCGCCGCCTCTTGGGCAATGGTAACGCTGGCGCGCGTGTCTGTCGCTTGCTGCGCTTGCCTGTGGGCCGCGCGCGAACAGGCGAGCTCCGCGACCATGGTCTCTACGATGCCTTGCATATAGACGTGTCCGCCTACGGTGCGGGCGCGTTCCTCGTTAACCCGGCGCAGCGTGTGGTAGATGGCAGACGCTGCCTCCTCGTGCCATGACTCGGCAAACGCCTCAAAGACCCCCGCGAACTCGGTGGGATAGCGGTGCTCCAGTTCGTCAAAATATCCAGGCAAAAAGAGCACCGAGCGCGAGTGATAAAGCTGCCCTGCAAACAGTGGGCTTAACTCCTCGCCACAGTTATCTTGGATAAAGCTGCACACGGCATTGTTTGGCCACGGTCCATGCAGGGGTTTAAGGTTCGCAGGCGTTATGCCGGCTTCGGGCATGCACATGAGCGTGGGCGCGCTGACCTCGCTCACGCACGCGTACGGTTCGGGCGTGTATTCGGCTAGCTGCATGTTGTGCGTCGGGGAAATGAAATGCTCCATGACGATGCAGGTGGGGGAAAGGGGCATGATCCATGC
>UROR01000002.1 GCA_900549535.1 uncultured Collinsella sp.
GTTGGGGTGGCGTCTTCCGTTCATTAAATGAGGCGCTTCTTCACGGTTTCAACACGCGTTGCCGGGTCTCCCAAGTAGGGGAGCCCGGCTTTTCTATTTTGATAAAACCGGCAGGTCAAAGCCAATTTCCAGGAAAAAATCCAACGCCGCCGACGTCTTCCTATAGCGCACTTTGCCACGGAAAAGTGCGAGACTTCGGTATGCGGTATCAAGCAGTCGTTATTCGGGTCTTTGAGAATCCGGGTGATTAAATACACGGCAATGGGTACATAGCCAGTACAGTAAGTCCCCGAGGCAGATTGGAGCCACGTATGGATATCAAGGTTTCTGGACGCAAGACGACGGTAACCGATGCTCTGCGTGCGCATGTTGATGAGAAGATCGGCGAGGCGCTCAAGGTTTTCGACATCGAGCCCATGACGGTCGACGTTGTACTTCGCTACGAGAAGAACCCCTCGAACCCCAACCCGGCAATCGTCGAGGTTACGGTTCGCGCTCGCGGTTCCGTGATTCGCGTTGCCGAGCACGGCGCCGATATGTACGCCGCTATCGACCTCTCCGCCGATAAGGTCACCCGCCAGCTGCGCAAGTTCAAGACCAAGGTCGTGGACAACCGCCAGGGTGGTGCCAGCGCCGCGGATGTCGCGCCGGTCGAGCGCGTCGACGATCTGGCCGACCTGCTGCTGCCCGAGGAGGAGGATGACCTGCTCGTCCGCGAGAAGGTCATCGATGTCACCCCGATGACTGAGGAGCAGGCACTGGTGCAGACCGATCTGCTCGGCCACGACTTCTACGTGTTCGAGAACGCGACGACTGGCCTCATCAATGTGGTGTATCACCGTAAGAATGGTGGATATGGCATCATCAAGCCCCGTATCGAAACACTTGACGAGTAAAATACGTTAACTTGCATGAGTTAACGGCCGGCGGTCATCCCATGCGGATGGCCGCCTTTTTTACGTAAGGAGTCGCTTTGATGGACAAGGCTGCATCTACCGGCCATTCTGACCGCTGCCGCATCGTCGTCGATACCTGCTGCGACTTTAGCCCCGAGGTCGCCGCGAACCTCGATGTCGATATCTTGGGCTTCCCCTTCATTATCGATGGCGAGGAGCGCACGGACGATATCTGGTCGAGCATGAGCCCTAAGGAGTTCTACGACCGCATGCGCGCAGGCGCTCGCGTGTCTACCTCCGCCGTGTCGCTCGGTCGCTATATCGAGTTCTTTACCGAGTGCGCCAAAGAAGGCACACCAACGGTCTACCTGTGCTTTACCTCGGCGCTGTCGTCGAGCTACAACTCCGCGTGCCAGGCGGCGGACGCCGTGCGCGCCGAGTATCCCAACTTTGAGCTCTACGTGGTCGACAACGCTCTGCCCTGCGCGACCGGTGCGCTCTTGGCGCTCGAGGCCGTGCGCCAGCGTTCGGCGGGGCTGACCGCCAAGCAACTGGTCGATTGGGCAAACGAGGCGAAGACCTACGTCCACGGCTACTTTACGCTCGAGAGCTTCGACGCACTGGCTGCCGGCGGCCGCATTCCGCCCGCGGCGGCACAGCTCACGGCAAAGCTCGACGTCAAACCCGAGCTCTCCTACGACCTTGCCGGCTCGCTGTCGCTGATCGGCGTCAACCGCGGTCGCAAGAAGGCGCTCAAGTCCATCCTCAAGTCGTTCCGCGAGAACTACGTGCCCGACCGCACCATGCCCATCGCCATCATGACGGCCGATGCCGAAAAGGACGGCGACTGGCTCGAAGCCGCCATCCGCAAGGAGGAGGGCTGCGCCGATGTCACGATCATTCGCAGCTCCGTGGGTCCCACCATTGGCTCGCACGTGGGCCCCGGCATGGTGGCCTGCGCGTTTTGGGGCAAGAATCGTGCCGAGAAAGCCTCGCTTTCCGACCGCATCGCGCGCCGCGTGCGTGGCGAGTAGACAGGCGTTACAACCGCGGGCGCCCCGCAGTTCAAGCGTTGGCACCGAGTATTTAACCTGGTAACAACACCCAACCCAAAAGGAAAGGTTTCATGGCAAACAAGCTCTCCGTCGCATTCATCGGCACCGGAATCATGGGTGCCCCCATCGCCGGCCACATCTTGGACGCCGGCTATCCCGTCACGGTCAACAACCGCACCAAGTCCAAGGCCGCAGCGCTTATCGAGCGCGGCGCCGTCTGGGCAGATACGCCGGCCGATGCCGCGGCGAACGCCGATGTCGTCTTTACCATGGTGGGCTATCCCTCCGAGGTCGAGGAGCTCTACCTGGCGGGCGACGGCCTGCTCGCGTGCACCAAGCCGGGCGCGGTCTTGATTGATCTCACCACGAGCTCGCCCGAGCTCGCCCGTGACATTGCCGAGGCCGCCCAGGTTTCTGGTCGCATGGCGTTTGACTGCCCCGTCACCGGCGGCGAGTCGGGCGCTATTGCCGGTACGCTCACGGCTATCGTGGGCGCTACCGAGAACGACATCGCTCCGGTCCGCGATATCCTTTCCACCTTTGCGGCAACCATCTGCTGCTTCGATGGCGCCGGCAAGGGTCAGGCTGCCAAGCTCGCCAACCAGGTGTCGCTGGGCGCCTGCATGGTCGGCATGGCAGACGCCATGGCATTTGCCGAGCTGAGCGGCCTTGATCTGGAGAAGACCCGCCAGATGATCCTGGGCGGTACCGGCATGTCCGGCGCCATGGAGAGCCTGGCTCCCAAGGCGCTCGACGGCGACTACAAGCCCGGCTTTATGGTCGAGCACTTCATCAAGGACCTGCGCCTGGCACTCGCTTATGCCGACGACCGCGAGCTCGCGCTGCCCGGCGCCGACGTCGCCTTTACGCTCTATGACATGCTCGACGCCATTGGTGGCGCCAAGCTGGGCACCCAGGCCATCACGGTCCTCTATAAGGAGGAGGCCGACGCCATCGCCGCCGGTCTGGACTGGTCGCAGTATCGTCCCGAGGAGCACGGTGCCCACGAGGAAGGCTGCGGTTGCGGTGGGCATGGCGACGACCACGAGTGCGGTTGTGGCCACCATCACGGCGAGGACCACGAGTGCTGCGGCGGCCACGGCCACGATGACGGCCACGAGTGCTGCTGCGGCCACCATCACGAGGAGTAGCGCCCATGAGCTGGACGTTCGTGGTGCTCGCGCTGGTGCTCTTTCTCTTTGCGATCTACATCGGCTTTTTGTGCGGCCAGTGGGCGTGCGAAAAGCGCGTCATCACCAAGCGCGACTACTGGATCGCCAACTTTGCGGGAGCGGCGGCAGTCGTCCTGCTGACCTGGGTGTTTTCGCTGTTCCCGCTGGTGCAGTTTGCGCCGATCGGCTGGCTCGGCGGCTTTATCGCCGGCCTTAAGATGAGCTTTGGCGAGTCCGTGGGTCCGTGGCGCAAGCACGACGAGGTCTTTAACGTCAACAAGGCTCACCGCGCCGCCGCCGACGCGGGCGATGCCGAGGAGCGTCGCCGCGCACGCCGCAATGGCGCGGCCGACCGACAGCTCATCTCGGTCACCGATGACAGCAAGGGTGCTGGCAAGCACGCTAAGAAATAGTAAGAAGAGGTAACTATGGCAGAAAACAAGGAAGAACAGCTCACCGACGAGGAGCTGGCACAGCTTCAGCTGGCAGAGGAGAACGAGAACGCCGTCGACCGTCTGGTCAAGGAGCTCGGCTGCCCCACGCGCCGCATCCGTCAGTTTGCCGCCCGCGTGCTGCACCTGCTTGCCGAGCGCGATCCGCAGCGCGTCGTGCCCTGCGTGCCCGCGCTGATCGAGGCACTCGACCGCCCCGAGGCTCAGACCCGCTGGGAGGCCCTCGATGCCCTGGCGGCGCTTGCCACCACCTGCCCCGAGCAGCTGGGCGATGCCTTTGAGGGCGCCGAGACCGCGCTGTTCGACGAGATTTCCTCCACGCTGCGCTATGCCGCCTTCCGCCTGCTGTGCGTGTGGGGCGCCACGAGCGTCGAGCGTTCGCGCGAGGCTTGGCCCATTCTGGACGAGGCCATCCAGTGCTACCACGGCGACCTCGAGTATCGCGACATGCTCGGTTGCCTGTACGAGTTTTGCCAGGGCGAGATCGACGCCGAGGTCGCCGAGAAGCTTGCGCTGCGCCTTAAGTTCGATGCCGAGAACGGCAAGGGCAGCTATCTCAAGGCCCGTTCGAGCGAGATTTGCGAAATGCTTGTTAAACGTTTTGGCCTGGATCTCTCCAAAAAGAAGAAGCGTGCTAGCGTTAAAAAATCTGAGGCCGCCGAAGACGAGGAGTAACAGATTATGGCGCACGATGTAGTCCTGATTCCCGGTGACGGTATCGGTCCCGAGATTACGCAGGCCATGCGCCGCGTGGTCGAGGCCACCGGTGTCCAGATCAATTGGAACGTCCAAGAGGCCGGTGCCGGCGTCATGGACGAGTTTGGCACGCCGCTGCCCCAGCACGTGCTCGATGCGGTCGCTGAGACCAAGGTTGCCATCAAGGGCCCCATCACCACGCCGGTCGGCACGGGTTTCCGCAGCGTCAACGTGGCCCTGCGCAAGCACTTCGACCTGTACGCCTGCGTGCGCCCCTGCCTGTCGCAGCCGGGCGACGGCTCTCGTTTCCGCGACGTCGACCTGGTCATCGTGCGCGAGAACACCGAGGATCTCTACGCCGGCATCGAGTTCGATGAGGGCGCTGCCGAGGTCGAGGAGCTCTCGCAGCTCGTCGAGCGCTCGGGCCAGAAGACCTTCGCCGCCGATTCCGCCATCTCGATCAAGCCGATTTCCATCGCCAAGAGCCGTCGCATTGTGGAGTACGCCTTTGAGTACGCCCGCCGCTGCGGCCGCAAAAAGGTGACGGCCGTGCATAAGGCCAACATCATGAAGGCGACCGACGGCCTGTTCCTGCGCGTGGCGCGCGAGGTGGCCGCCAACTATCCCGATATCGAGTTCAACGACAAGATCGTCGACGCCACCTGCATGGGCCTGGTCCAGAACCCCAACGACTTCGATGTCCTGGTGCTGCCCAACCTGTACGGCGACATCGTGAGCGACCTGTGCGCCGGCCTGGTGGGCGGCCTGGGCATGGCCCCCGGCTCCAACATCGGTGCCGACTGCGCAATCTTTGAGGCTACGCATGGCTCCGCGCCCGATATCGCCGGCCAGGATATCGCCAACCCCACGGCCGAGATCCTCTCTGCTGCGATGATGCTCGATCACCTGGGCGAGAACGATGCCGCCAATCGCATTCGTGCCGCCGTATCTGCCACGCTCGACGAGGGCGAGCAGGTTACCGGCGACGTGCGTCGTGCCCAGACCGGTTCCGTCGAGGGCGCGGTGGGTACGCAGGCCTTCGCCGATGCCGTTATCGCGCACCTGGCCTAAGGCATGCACACTGCAAACGCCTAAATAGTACTTAAGTGTTTGCGTATAACCTAAGAATCAATACGCCCGGCGCTCTGCCGGGCGTATTCTATTGGGGACTATGTTTCCTAACAAGGAGTAACTGATATGGGTCTGATTCAAAAGAAGGACGAGAAGGACGAGATCGACGGCATCCAGATCATCGAGCGCGGCGAAGGCCCCGACGGTGACGAGGACGAGAAGATCGACCTGGTCGCCGGCACGTCTGCCGAACATATTGCCGCCGGCACGACCGCCGAGGAGGAGGACGCTCGCCTGGAGGCAAAGATCGCCGCGGACGCCGCCGACGAGAACCTCATGCCCGAGGAGCAGGATGAGGACAACGACTCCGACGTGGACGACCACACTTGCAAGCACAAGAAGACGATGATTGCCGCCTTTGTAGTTGCAGTCGTGATCGCTGCCGTGGTCGGCTTCTTTATTGGCAACGGTGGTTTTGGCGGCAAGGGCGTCGGCTCGGCGACCCTCACCGAGGACCAGCTCGATTCGACCGTGGCAAGCTATAGCTACAACGGCAAGAAAAGCGACATTACCGCGCGCGAGGCCATCGAGAGCCAGTACAGCCTCGACACCGTCAAGGACGACGACGGCAACTACACCGCTCCGTCTGCCGACGTTATCCTGTCCTACGTGCGCAACCAGATTCTGCTGGACGCTGCCGAGGACGAGGGCATTACCGTCTCTTCCAAGGAAATGAAGCAGTACGCCGAGGATTCCATCGGCACCTCCGACTACAAGACCATGGCCACGCAGTACGGCGTGTCCAAGGACCAGGCCAAGCAGATCGTCCGCCAGTCCGCGACGCTGCAGAAGCTCTACAAGAAGAAGGTGGGCGATAGCTCCGCAAGCATGCCGACCGCCCCGACCGAGCCTGCCGATGGCAACGAGGAGACCGCAAGCAAGGATTACGCCGACTACATCATCAACCTTGCCGGCGACGAGTGGGATAGCTCTAAGGGCACTTGGAAGGACGAGGACGGCACCTACGCCAAGGCCTTCGCCGACGATGCCTTTACCGCCGATAGCGCCACCTACAAGCAGGCCATGACCGCCTACTACACCGCCTATCAGCAGTATTCCTCCCAGGCCTCGAGCGCCAGCTCCAAGTGGACCGAGTACGCCAACGGCCTGTACGCCAAGGCCAACATCAGCATCTACGGCCTGTTTGCGTAAAGGTTTGCCTGAGCTGCTTAGCGCGTAGCCAATCAATCTGATAAAGCCCGCTAGAACGGACATTGTTCTAGCGGGCTTTTTGCGTTGAGGGTAACGGTGGCTTGCTAATTAATAATTACCCTTTAAGCCCAAAGAGGCTATCGATCGCGCGGCGGCGCTCGGCCCCGCTCAGCTTCGCCATGTCCCGTTTGAAGGTGGTTACCAGGTCCTCGGCGTTCATGCTGCCCCGTCCGTCGCGGTCTACGGGGCTAACGATATGGCACCATGGGGACACTCGTATGTCAATTCTGGTCTAACAGAGCCAAAAGAAATATAACCTGCTGCAGCAATTGACTTGCTAAGGGCTCGAGTTGGTTATATAAATCTAAAATAGTCACAATATACAAATATTGAGAGATGTTGGGGATATAGATGAAAAGATCTAAGAGTTTTCTTTTGTTAGTAATGATGCTGCTCGGACTGTTCTGTCTGAGCAGCCCTTCTTGGGCCGAGGCTGCCTGTCCTGAAGGTGAGCCTCAGCAGTCTTATACGGGCAGCCTGCTGATAACCGCTAAGGAGGGCGATGCCGACTCTCAGTCTGGGGTAAATCCCCTTGCCACTTTTGAGGGGGACGGCGGAACGGTCAAGCTCGACCATATCGGAAGCGGGATTTTGAGGTGGCAAGTTCTTCCGGACAAAATTGCCAACGACCCCTTTTCTTTCGCTGGAACGGTATATCTATACAAGGTTGTGAGCGGAAAACAAAAATACGTCGATTGCTATCCGACAAACGGTTCAGGAATTGCCTTCACCGGCATTTCGGGGCAGATTGATACGCATGTACGGAAAGGAACCTATGTGGTGCGTTGGGTTGGAGCTGCTGCAGGCCCGATATGGATTGCCGTCTTGCGCCCCGATGTCCAAATAGGTTTCTCCCTTTAGTCGGGAGGTCGCTTGTGGACACCATATATGACGGGGATGATTGGGTCGAACATTATACTTGGCGCCTGGTCGGCTCGAATGACAATGGGGATGTGGTGTTTGATGGGCTATGCCCAAAGCATCTCCATCCTTTTGTCTCATCGTTAATTGAGAGTTCCGCTCGTGTTGCCCCTTACAGCTCGGCATCGCTTAATGATGCGGACGTTCTTAAAATCATAAATGACTCTATTGACGAGGGTATGATGAGCAGCTTGCTGTTTTCTCGGCTTGTGGGGCTAGATGAGGCTAGCTCAAAACGACTGCTTGCGGGTGAAAAGGTGGAGCTCGCCTATCATTCGATGGTTTCAATCCTGCGGCTGGCCGATGCTCTTCGAAAATAAATAAAAACGGGACAAGTGAGCTACATCACTTGTCCCGTTTTTAATTGGCTCTGTTAGACCAAAATTGACATACGAGTGTCCCCATGGTGCCATATCGTTAGCCCTGTAGACCGCGACGGACGGGGCAGCACGAACGCTGAGGACCTGGTAACTTTCCTCAATTGATATGGGAAAACGTCTGAAAACGATTGCAAATGACCGGTGAACGGTCAAAAACTACCGTTCACCGATAATCTCAAAACTGGTTCTAACTGGTATTAAGTCAAAAAGACCAATTCACATATCTTCACAATGACCTGCAATTTTTCTTCACGCTATTTTTAGCCGCCCTGCGTTGTTTAGACACAGGAAAAGATCCGATCTTTTGCCAAAACATTTCGAAACGGTTTCAAAACCGCAGGTAGAAGTGTTAACGACCGGTAAACGGTCGATTTATCACCGTGAGCGGTGCAAAAACGTTTTACCGTATGAATCAACGGAAGCGACCTCTTCTGGGGTGATATAGTGACAACAACACGTCACGTGGTTACTACCAGTTTAGAAACCACTGGTCTTCAAAGAACGCTTTCTAAGAAGCTTTAAGGGCGATTGCCCGCTGGCGTCCGAAAATCATCGGACTCAGATTGTACACACCTTCGGAAGGGAAATTTGAATGGTTGGCTTTATTCTTACCGGTCATGGACAGTTCGCACCCGGCCTTGCAAGCGCTATCGCTATGGTTGCCGGCGACCAGCCTGCTTTTACCGTCGTTCCTTTTGAGGGCGACCAGGCTGCTTCCTACGGTGAGGATCTCCGCGCCGCTATTACCGCCATGCGCGAGGAGTGCGATGGCGTGCTCGTCTTTACCGACCTGCTTGGCGGCACCCCGTTCAACCAGTCGATGATGATTGCCCAGGATGTCGACAATGTCGAGGTTCTGACCGGCACTAACCTTCCCATGGTTATTGAGCTTCTGTTCCTCCGCGGCAACGCCACGCTCGCCGAGCTTGGCGAGCAGGCCGTGACCGTTGGCCAGACGGGCATCACCGCCCAGACGGTCGCATCCGTTGCCGGCTCCGACGAAGAGGATATCTTCGGCGACGAGGACGGCATCTAATGGCCGATTTCGGAGCCAACGTCCTGAGCTCCTCGGTCGCCCTTTTAGGCCTGCTTGCCATCATGGGCTTGATTTACACCATCTGGTCGCAAATCAACATGAAGAAGAAGCAAAAGTACTTCAAGGAGCTGCACACCGAGCTCAAGCCGGGTCAGGAGGTTCTTTTCGCCGGCGGTATCTACGGAACCGTCAAAGGCATCGAAGGCGAGAAGGTCCAGATCAAAGTCCGATCCGGGGCCGTCGTAGATGTTTCGCGTTACGCGATTCAGGAGATCAAGTAACTGTCGTCAGCAAATAACGAAAGGAAGCTGATCAACATGGCAGAACCCAACATTCTTCTTACCCGCATCGATAACCGACTGGTTCATGGTCAGGTTGCCACCCAGTGGAACTCCACCCTGGGCTCCAACCTCATCCTCGTCGCCAACGACGACGTGGCGACCAACACCATGCGCCAGAACCTCATGAAGATGGCCGCTCCCGCCGGCGTCGCTACGCGTTTCTTCTCTCTGCAGAAGACCATCGACGTCATTGGCAAGGCGAGCCCGCGCCAGAAGATCTTCATCGTGGCCGAAACACCGGAAGACGTGCTTACGCTCGTCAAGGGCGGTGTGCCTATAAAGAAGGTAAACATCGGCAACATGCACATGTCGGAAGGAAAGCGCCAAGTCGCCACCTC
The DNA here is from genome assembly GCA_900549535.1 of uncultured Collinsella sp. Classification (GTDB taxonomy): domain Bacteria; phylum Actinomycetota; class Coriobacteriia; order Coriobacteriales; family Coriobacteriaceae; genus Collinsella. Next base: position 9,631 of record UROR01000002.1, read on the forward strand.
CGTCGCAGTTAACGACGAGGATGTCGCTGCGTTTAAAGAGCTGCAGGAATTGGGGGTGGAGTTGGAGATCAGGCGCGTTCCGAGCACGCCTGTTGAGGACACGAGCAAGCTCTTCTCGTAATCCTCGTGATCCACGTTGTCGGGAGTGAAACCCTGACGTTCTGTACGTGATATCCAAAGTGCGTACATTCATTTTGAAAGGAGGAGCAAGATGGAATACTCGATCATCCAGATCGCTCTGGTCTTCGTCGTCACGTTCATCGCGGCAATCGACCAGTTTGACTTCCTCGAGTCTCTCTATCAGCCCATCGTCACCGGCGCCGTCATCGGTCTTATCCTTGGCGACCTCAACACCGGTCTTCTCGTGGGTGGTACTTATCAGCTCATGACGATCGGCAACATGCCGATCGGAGGCGCTCAGCCGCCTAACGCCGTCATTGGCGGCATCATGGCAGCCATTCTCGCTATCGCTACGGGTCTCGAGCCCAACGCGGCAGTCGGCCTTGCCATTCCGTTCGCCCTGCTTGGTCAGCTCGGCGTTACCCTGGTCTTCACGCTTATGTCCCCGCTTATGTCCACGGCCGATAACATGGCTCATAACGCGGACACCAAGGGCATCGAGCGCCTGAACTACTTCGCCATGGCTCTGCTCGGCCTGATCTTCGCTGTCGTCGTCACCCTGTTCTTCATCGCTGGCGCTACCATTGGTCAGACCATCGCTTCCGCCATCCCGACTTGGCTGCAGACCGGTCTGTCCGCTGCAGGCGGCATGATGCGCTTCGTCGGCTTCGCCGTCCTGCTCAAGGTTATGATGAACCGCGATATGTGGGGCTTCTTCCTCATGGGCTTTGGCCTCGCGCTCATCACCGTTGCCAACGATTCTCTGGCAACCCCTGCCCTGCTCATCCTCGCTCTCATCGGCTTCGGCATCGCTTTCTGGGACTTCCAGCAGCAGACCGAGCTGAAGGGTGCAGCTGTTTCTGACGGAGGTGACTTCGAAGATGGCATCTAATGAGTATGTAATCCCGGAGCACTACGAGGATCTCACTCCTGCTCCGCAGCTCGACCAGAAGACCCTCAACAAGATGGCTTGGCGCTCCTGCTTCCTGCAGGCCTCGTTCAACTACGAGCGTATGCAGGCCGCTGGCTGGCTCTACTCCATCATCCCCGGTCTGGAGAAGATCCACACCAACAAGAACGACCTCGCGGCTTCCATGAGCCACAACCTGGAGTTCTTCAACACCCACCCGTTCCTCGTCACCTTTGTTATGGGCATCGTGCTTTCGCTCGAGCAGAACAAGGTTGACATCCCCACGATCCGCGCCGTCCGCGTCGCCGCAATGGGCCCGCTCGGTGGTATCGGTGACGCCCTGTTCTGGCTGACGCTCGTGCCTATCACGGCCGGCATCACCTCCAACATGGCCATCAACGGCAACGCTGCTGCGCCGATCATCTTCCTGGTGATCTTCAACGCTGTCCAGTTCGCTCTGCGCTTCTGGCTCATGAACTGGTCCTACAAGCTTGGCACCAGCGCTATTGACGCTCTGACCGCCAACATGCAGGCCTTCACGCGTGCCGCTTCCATCATGGGCGTCTTCGTCGTCGGTTGCCTGGTCGTCACCATGGGTGGCACCCAGATCAACCTCCAGATCCCCAACGGCACCACCCGTGGCCTCTCCGCTACTACCGTGATCGTCTCCGAGAAGGAGGCCGAGAACTTCACCGGTATGGAGGGCATCGATACCGAGACCGCTGAGGCCGGTACCATCGCCATGACCGATAAGGACGGCAACGCCCTTACCGCTTCCGATGCCGACGGCAACGCTGTCGAGTGCGGCGTCACCGATCTGGGTAACGGCATGGAGTCCGTGACCTACGGCACCGTTACCGAGGATCCGGTCAACTTCTCTGTTGCCGACACCCTCAACACCATCGTCCCGAAGCTCGTCCCGCTTATGCTTACGCTGCTGCTTTACTACATGTTCGCTAAGCACAGCTGGACCCCGACCAAGGGCATTCTCCTGCTCTTCGTCCTTGGCATCCTGGGCGCTGGCCCGCTTGGTCTCTGGCCGAGCATCTGGTAAGGCTCTAGCTTGAGGGGTGTGTCCCTACGCGGCTCACACCCCGACCCCTTAAGCCATGTGTATGTTAAAAGCCGCGTGCTCGAAAGAGCGCGCGGCTTTTGTTTTCTTGTTGATTTGGGTGTGGCAGACAGATAATGCTAAACACCCAAGGTAGTAGCCGAGTTTGAGAAAATGGGAGGATAGGATGGCGATCGGAGCGCGTAAGCAACCGCTGTACGATCAGCTGGTCGATATTCTGACCGAAAAGATTGACCATGAATATCGCGCCGGTGACATGATTCCTTCCGAGCGCGAACTTTCGGAGCGCTATGGTCTCTCGCGCACTACGGTACGCCTGGCTCTGCAGGAACTGGAGCGTTTAGGACTGGTGGTTCGGCAGCACGGTCGCGGTACCTTTGTGACCGACCGTTCGGCAAAGGCAACCAATCTTATGCAGTCCTACAGCTTTACCGAGCAGATGCGCGCGATGGGTCGCGACCCCGAGACCACGATTCTCGAGTTTTGCGAGATGGAGGCCGATAAGAATCTGGCCGAGCATATGGGATTGCGTATCGGTGATCGCATTTTTAAGCTCAAGCGCCTTCGTTCTGCCGACAACATGCCCATGATGGTCGAACGCAGCTATCTACCGGTTCGTCAATTTCTGTCCCTAAAGCGACCGCTGCTGGAGCGTAAGCCGCTTTACGATGTGATTGAGCAAGACTTTCAGCAAAAGATACGCGTGGCCGAAGAGGAGTTCTATGCGAGCATAGCCCGTCCCACCGATGCCCACCTTTTGGGAATTGTCGAGGGCTCGCCTGTGCTCGATTTGGTCAGGACTACGTATAACGAGTCAAACGAGGTTGTGGAGTATACACTCTCGGTTGCTCGTGCCGATCAGTTTAAATACAAGGTTTATCACCAGCGTAGCGACTAGTGTTCGCATCGTATCCATATGATGATTCTTTGCTTTTAACTGGTTACTACCAGATAACCAACTGAAGTGTATAATTGCACGTCAGAGGATTACTTCTAGAGAGAGGTATTAGAAATGTTCGAGAAGAGTGTCGAGGAGCTCACCGAGCTCGGCGCCCAGATCACCACGGCCGAGATTGCTCAGCAGCCCGAGCTTTGGCGTGATACGCTCAACATCTATCGCGAGAACAAGGAGGCCATCGAGGCCTTCCTGGCCGAGGCTCGCGCTATGGGCGAGGGCCGTCTGTCCGTCGTCTTCACCGGTGCCGGTACGTCCGACTACGTTGGCGATACCTGCGCCCCGTACCTGCGTCACGCTGGCAACACTGATCTCTACGACTTTAAGCCCATCGCCACGACCGACATCGTGAGCGCCCCGCGCGACTTCCTGCGCGCCGAGGATCCCACGCTCGTGGTTTCCTTTGCCCGCTCTGGCAACAGCCCCGAGAGCCTTGCTGCCGTTGCCGTTGCCAAGGAGCTCGTCCACAACGTCAAGTTCCTCAACATCACCTGCGCTCCCGAGGGCAAGCTCGCCGTCGAGTCTGCCGATGATCCCAACGCGCTGACGCTGCTCATCCCGCGCGCCAACGACAAGGGCTTCGCCATGACCGGTTCTTATTCCTGCATGACCCTGCTCTCCACCCTTATTTTTGACACTGCCTCTGACGAGCAGAAGGCCGAGTGGGTCGAGACCATCGCCAAGATGGGCGAAGAGGTCATCGCTCGTGAGTCCGAGGTCGCCGACTACCTGGCTGGCGACTTCAACCGCGTGACCTACCTGGGTTCCGGCTCCTTCGGTGGCCTTGCTCAGGAGAGCCAGCTCAAGATCCTCGAGCTTGCTCACGGCTTGGTTGCCACCTCTTACGACACCTCCATGGGCTATCGTCACGGACCCAAGTCCTTCGTCGATGACAAGACCCTCGTCTTCGTCTTCGTTAACAACGACGCCTACACCCGCCAGTACGACATCGACATCCTCAACGAGATCGGTGGCGACGACATCGCTCAGCACACCGTTGCCGTTCAGCAGGATGGCGCTACTGTCTATGAGGGTGAGTCCTTCACCTTCAAGGGCTACGAGGCGCTTCCCGAGGGCTACCTTGCTCTGCCGTTCGTGATGTTTGCCCAGGCCATCAGCCTGCTCAACTCCGTGCGCGTGGGCAACACGCCCGATACGCCGAGCCCCACCGGCACGGTCAACCGCGTGGTCAAGGGTGTGACGATTCACCCCTTCACCGCTTAATCGCGTCCCCCTGTAAGGGCGCCCGTCCGCTCATAACGGCGGGCGGGCGCTTTTTGTTTTTAGTTAAACCGGGTATAAGCATCACCACGGTCAACTGCTTTAGAAGCAAGGAGTGCATATGAGCACGTACGCAATTAAGGCCGACAAGTTCTTCTTGCCGGCGGGCCCGCAGCTGGGCGGCTATCTCATGGTCGAGGACGGCGTCTTTGGCGCTTGGCAGGCCGACGAGCCCTCTTGCGAGATTAAGGACTACACGGGATCGTGGATCGCGCCGGGCATGGTCGACACCCACATCCATGGCTTCTATAACCACTCGACTACCGATAACGACCCCGAGGGCATCGATATTAGCTCGACCGAGCTCGCCCGTCGCGGTACCACCAGCTGGCTGCCCACGACGTTTACCGATGGCGTCGAGCAGATCAAGGATGCCTGCGCTGCTATCGCACAGGCTGACGAGGGCCGTGGCCCCGACTTCTGCGGCGCTCGCATTCAGGGCATCTACCTGGAGGGCCCCTTCTTTACCATGAAGCACGTGGGCGCGCAGAACCCCGCTTACCTGGTTGATCCTTCCGAGGAGGTCTTCGACCAGTGGCAGGAGGCTGCCGGCGGACGCATCGTTAAGAGCGCCATGGCTGCCGAGCGCGACGGTGCTGCCGCCTATGCTGCCGCCTTGAACGCCAAGGGTGTTGTGACCAGCATCGGCCACTCCGACGCCACCTACGATGAGTGCGTCGCTGCGATCAACGCCGGTGCCAGCTGCTTTACGCACACCTACAACGGCCAGCGTGGTCTGCATCACCGCGAGCCCGGTGTCGTGGGTGCGGCCATGTCCACCCCCGAGACCTACGCCGAGGTTATCTGCGACGGCAAGCACGTGAACCCTGCCGCCATCAAGGCGCTGCTGCAGGCCAAGGGTTGGCAGCACACGGTGCTCATTACCGATTGCCTGGGCTGCGGCGGCATGCCCGAGGGCAGCTACACCAGCGGTGGCATGGACGTCATCATGAAGGACAACCTGTGCTGGCTCGCCGACGGCAAGAGCATTGCCGGCTCGGTGCTCACGCTCGCCCAGGGCGTCAAGAACATCGTCGACTGGGGTATCGCCAGCGCCGATATTGCTATTCGCATGGCAACCGAGGTGCCGGCACGCTCCGCGCACATCGAGGATAAGTGCGGCAGCATTATGCCTGGTCGCGACGCCGACTTTGTCGTGTTCGACCACGAGCTCACCCTCGTCGAGACCTACGTTGGCGGCCAGAGCGTCGGCAACGCATTTACCGAGTAACGACAGAAAAAGACGGCGGGCCCGAATTTGCTCGGACCCGCCGTATGGCTTAACGCTCAAAAGCACCTTAACAGTTACAGCTTGTTAGCGATCTTCTTTGCCGTGCGCTTGACGCCGGCCACCAGGCCTCCCGCAGGATGCTCTTTTTCGTATGCCAGGCGCTTCTCGCGTTTGGCATACTCTTCGACGATGATGTCGCCGTACTCATCTTCGATTTTATCGAAGAAATCGACAGCGCCCTTAATTTCCTCGGCGTTGGGATGGCCTTTCTGGACGCCGCCGGTGAGCTTGAACGGCCCCCACGTGTCAAAGCCGGGGCAGCCGTAGACACCCATAAAGATGGCCTGCCTCATGCGGCAGATGCCATCGATATCCTTGCCGTACCACTTGTTTTTACCGCCGTAGGTCATAAGGCCAAACACCTTGTCCTGTGGCTGCAGCACGTTGGTGAGCACGCGTGCCATATCCTTGTCGATCTCGGAATAATAAATGCCCGTGGCCACACCAATCAAATGGTACTCGTGCAGGTCGGGGTACTCGTTTTTACCGAGTGCCTTTACGTCGAGGGTATCGATTTCGGGATGCGCCTCGACAATGGCGTCCACGAGCTTTTTCGTGTTGCCGTGGTGGCGCGAGGCATAGAGGATGATGGTTCGCATAAGAAGGCCTTTCAGCTGTAATGAAGTCAATGTCAATATGGTACCCCGTTGGGTGGCTGGGATACCGGACACATCGATGAACGTGCGGGTTTGCCCTTTGGTAAGAGCCGAGACGGGTGCTTGCGAGCAAAAAAAGTAGTTGTTCGAAAGGATGGGCAATGGAATACGCTCTTTCCAACGATTCGATTTCTATTAAGGTTTCCACGGCTGGCGGCTCGTTCACCTCGATTGAGGCCGACGGTCGCGAGTATCTGTGGCAGGGCGACCCTGCTGTGTGGTCCGGTCAGGCGCCGATTTGCTTCCCGATCTGCGGAGGCCTGCGCGATGGCAACGCCATGACGTTTGCCGGGCATCATGTAAAGCTCGCTCGCCACGGGTTTGCGCGCAAACAGGAGTGGAAGCTGCTGAGCCAAGGCGAGAACGAGCTGGCGATGTGCCTGGCTTCGGAGGATAACGCCGCGCTGCTGAGCGATTATCCGTATCCGTTTAAGCTCGTCGCCCGTTATACGCTCGAGGATACCGCCGTGCGCGTCTCCTATGAGGTTACCAACGAGGGTACCGAGGACATGCCGTTCTTTATCGGTGGGCATCCCGGCTTTAGGTGTCCGCTCGATGAGGGCGAGGCCTATACGGACTACGAGCTGCGGTTTGAGAAGGACGAGGCCGCGGAGCTTTGCGCCGCCGTTCCCTCGACCGGTTTGATCGACGTGGCCAACCGCTCCAAGAACCCCATGGTGGGAAAGACCCTGCCGCTGTCGCATGAGCTCTTCGATTTTGCGGAGACCATCTTTGACGTGCTCGAGAGCCGTCAGGTCACGCTTTCCAAGAAGGGGGAGGACAAGGGCGTTCGCCTGAGCTTTGAGGGCTTCCCGTATCTCATTGTGTGGAGTAAGCCCGAGGGCGATTTTGTGGCAGTTGAGCCTTGGGGCGGCCTTTCGACCTGCTCCGATGAGGACGACGTGCTTGAGCACAAGCGCGGCTGCCTTATCGCCAAGCCCAAAGAAACCATCGTTCGCTCGTTCACGATTGAGATTCTGTAATTCCGTTTTGTCGACTCGTATCGCGAGGCACAAGGAGCCTGCGAGATAAGGAGCTAAAAATGATCCTCACCGTTACGATGAACCCGTCCGTCGATACGCGCTATCAGCTCGATGAGCTCATTATCGACGACGTCAACCGTGTGACGCCCGAAAAGACCGCCGGCGGTAAGGGCCTCAACGTGGCCCGCGTCCTGGGCCAGCTGGGCGACGATGTCATGGCAACCGGCCTGCTTGGTGGTCATATGGGCGCCTATATGGCCGAGCTCATGGATGCCAACGGCATTAAGAATGATTTTGTGCCCATCAAGGGCGAGACCCGCATCTGCCTCAATATCCTTCATGCTGGCAACCAGACCGAGTTGCTCGAGAGCGGCCCGACGATTGCCCCCGAGGAACTCGATGCCTTTACCGCCAAGTTCGCCGAGCTTGCGAGCAAGGCCGATGTCGTTACCATCTCGGGTTCGCTGCCCCGCGGCGTCGAGGCGGACTACTACGCCAAGATCACGGGCATTGCTGAGAACGCCGGCGCCAAGGTGCTGCTCGATACCTCGGGTGCCTCGCTTGAGGCTGCGCTCAAGTCCGAGGTCAAGCCTGAGCTGGTTAAGCCTAACCTGACCGAAATTAACGGCCTTCTGGGCACGAGCTTTACCACCGACGATGTGGACGAGCTCCGTTCCGCGCTCGCCTCTGACGCCCGCTTCTCCGATATCCCCTGGGTCGTCGTATCCATGGGCGCTGCCGGCTCAGTTGGCTTCCACAATGGCCGTGCGTTCCGCGCCAAGACCCCCGATATCCCCGCCGTTAACGCTACGGGCTCTGGCGATTCGACCATTGCCGGCTTCGCACATGCGATTGCTGCCGGCGCCGACGACGAGACGGTGCTGCGTACCGCCAACACCTGCGGCAAGCTCAATGCCATGGATCCCATGACTGGCCACTTGGTTATGGATCGTTGGGACGAGGTTTACAACGGCGTTGTTGTGACTGAGCTGTAAGAGTTTGGGCGACGGCTCCGGCATCGCTTGCTAGCTCATGTTGACGACAAGTGCGGTAGCATTATGCCGGGGCGCGACGCCGACTTTGTCGTGTTCAATCCCGACCTTACCCTGGTCGAGACGTATGTGGGTGGCAACAGCGTCGGTAATGCGTTTGCCGAGTAGCCGCCAAAGAAACGATCCGAGAGGGGATTTAGATGATTTACGGTGCATTGGGCGATATCGAGGAGTACCGCGGAATGCTCAAGGGCCTCGACGTGCTGATCGATTGGCTCGAGGAGAATGATCCGGCGAAGCTTGAGGTCGGCAGCCATCCGATTCTGGGCGACAAGGTCTTTGCGAACGTCATGGCTCCCACGACGCGTCCCGAAGCCGAGGCTCACTATGAGACGCATCAGCGCTATCACGACCTGCAGATCGACGTCGAGGGTCGCGAGGCCTTTAAGGTTGCCACGGGCAGCCTGACGCTGGTTCAGGAGTTTGACGAGAAGGACGACTACGATCTGGTCGATTCCGACGCCTCGATCGCCGGCGATCTTGCTGACGACAAGTTTGCGCTGTTTGTTGCCGGCGAGCCTCACATGCCCACGCTCGAGTTCCCGGGCGATGGCGCGCAGCCGGTCAAGAAGATCTGCTTTAAGCTGCTTGCAGACGCTTACTGGGAGGAGTAACGAGCCGCTCGGCTGAGCTGTTCGTCTGATGGCGTGATTTCCCTAGGGAAATCACGCTAGGACCCCGCCAAACTGCTTTCCCTAGGGGAATCACGTTTGGCGGGGCTTTTTGTCGCGTAGGGGAGTTGCCGGTGGTGTTGTGCTTGGATTGACGGATTCGCGCTCGAAATCGGCAACAAAAAAGCCGCCCGAAGGCGGCTATCTTGTGCAATGGAGCCAGCGACCGGGCTCGAACCGGTGACCCCCGCTTTACGAGAGCGGTGCTCTACCAACTGAGCTACGCTGGCGGCCATGTGGTGACGCAACTGAGGCGTCAACGGCTGTCTATGATACGGGACATCGCACATCCGCGCAAGTGTTCTGACAGCTTTTCTCACTTTAAATGCACTAATATTGGAGACGTGATGTCTGCGGCGTTCATTTGGCGCTTGACCTGCTGTTGAGTTGGTGGCCGACGTCCCGCTCGTATGGGTCTCAAACAGAATGGGGCAGCCATGGCTCAACCCAAGATCCTTCTCACGCGTATCGATGACCGTTTCATTTACGGGCAAGACGTTGAGCTGTGGAACGAATCTGTGGGCTCTAACCTCGTCTTAATCGTCAACGATGAGATCGCGGCGGATTCGCGCCAATGGGCACCTATGAGGGTGACGGCGCCAGAAGGCGTTTGGACGCGGTTTTTCTCGGTGCAAAGGACCATCGACATCATTCATACCGCAACGCCACGCCAATGGATTCTCATTATGGTGGCGTCGCCCGCGGATGCGCTCGCGCTGGTTAAGGGTGGCGTGCCGATCACTAAGATCAGCATTGGCCATATGCAGGCAGGGGAGGGCAAGCGCTCTGTAACGCCTGCCGTTGCCGTAGGCGAGGCAGATGCCGCCGCCTTTAAAGAGCTGCAAGAACTCGGCATAGAGCTAGAAATCCGCTACCTCCCCAGCTCCAACCCCGACCCCATCCAACTAGTCATGTAAGAACGTCCCCAATGACTAGGTAGCAAAACGCCCGTCGGCGGTGGTGCCGGCGGGCGCTGCTGTGCGATATGTCGCGTTGTGGGCTTAGTGCCTCATAAAGTGGTATTCGATCACATTGCTGTAGGGGTGACCCGGGCCCACAATGCCCTGCGGGAACAGCGGCTGGTGCGGCGTGTCGGGGTACATCTCTGCCTCGAGGGCAAAGCCGGCGCCCCAGCCATAGTTGGCATCGTCCTTGGCGTGCTCGTCGCCCAACCAGTTGCCGGTGTAGAGCTGCACGCCCGGGGCGGTGGTGTAGTAGTCCAACTCACGGCCGGTCCACATCTCCTCGACGTGCAGGGCGCGGCGCAGGTTGCGACCGTACTGATAGCCATCGATGCACAGACAGTGATCGTAGCCACGGGCCTGCTTAATCTGCGGATCGTCGGCCTCCATGCCAGGCGCGACGGGGTGCAGCTCGCGGAAATCAAACGGCGTACCCTCGACCGAAGCAATCTCGCCGGTGGGGATGTTCTGCTCGTTAATGGGCAGGTAGTGGGCAGCGTTGGCAACAAAGAAGTGCTCGCAGTCCATGCCGGCGTTATGGCCAGCAAGGTTAAAGTACGTGTGGTTGGTCATGGACACGTACGTGGCGCGGTCGCTCTCGCAGCCATATTCGATACGGAAGCAGCCAGTGCGCGTCACGGTAAACACGGCCGTAAAGGTGCGGTTGCCGGGAAGACCCAGCTCACCGTCCTCAAGCGAGGTGGTCATGCGCACGGCATTGTGGACCTCGTCGAGCTCAACGTCCCATACGCGCTTGTGCAGACCATGCTCAAGATCGCTGTGCAGGTTGTTGGCGCCCTCGTTGGCGGGCATATGCCAGTCCGTGCCGGCGATGGTGATCGTGGCACCTGCAGTGCGGTTGGCCACAGGTCCGATGGTCGCGCCAAAGCAGGCGGGGTTGTCAAAGTAATCCTCGAGCTTATCGAAGCCCAGCACCACATCGCGCACGTTGCCGGGAATGTCGGGCACATCGATACCCAGCACGGTGGCGCCATAGTCCATAATGCGAACGCAGATCTCGGGCCCGTTGAGGGTGTAACGATGAACGGGGGTACCGCACGGCGCGGTGCCGAAAAGCTCGGAAGTGATCATTTGGTTCCTAACATCGAGGTATTTCCGACAAACTGTAGCGCGAACAGGCGAGATTATCACTACACCCCACTAAAGCAGGGGGTATTTTTCTCAAAAAAGTGATGATTGGAGCTGTGCGGGCATTCATTTTTGACGCGCACGAGTCTGATACAATTTGTTCGTTACTGTTTGAATGATATGCGCGCAAAGAACGGCGAGGATTCATCGTGATTAAGGCAGAGCGACAGGATAAGGTTCGGCAGCTGCTCGAGGAACAGGGAACGGTCTCGGTCAAGGAGATTTCGGATGCGTTAGGTGTTTCGGATATGACGATCCGCCGTGACCTTGAGGAGCTTGCGAGCCTGGGCGAGATCGAGCGCGTGCACGGCGGAGCCCGCAGTGCGCAGGGCCGTCCACACGCTATGCTGCGCCATGAGTATTCGCACAGCGAAAAGCGCACGAAGCATGCCGAGGAAAAGTTGCAGATTGCACGCCGTTCTGTGGAGCTTATCGAGGAAGGCTCGACCATCTTTTTGGGCACGGGCACTACGGTTGAGCAGATGGCCTCGATGCTGCCGGCGTTTCGCCTGCGCATTGTGACCAATTCGCTTTCGGTGTTTAACCTGCTCGAGGCGCGCGAAGACTGCGACCTGTGCCTGGTGGGCGGCATGTACCGTCGCCGCACCGCCGCTTTTGTGGGACCAACGGCCGAGGATACCCTGCGTGCGCTGGGCATCGACGCGGCGTTTATCGGTGCCAACGGCATTCTGGACGGCGACGTGTCTACATCCAATATGGAAGAGGGCCGCATCCAGCAGCTCGCCTTTAGCAAGGCCGACTCGCGCTATCTGATCGCCGACTCCAGTAAGATCGGCAAGCGCGACTTCTACACCTTCTGCCGTCTGGACAGCCTGGACGCCGTGGTGTGCGAGCCGGGCATCGCCGCCGAGGATCGCGCCGCCATCGAGGAACTCACGCAGGTCATTTGCTAGCTAGCGCTGCAGGCGATACTTCTGCCCTCTGCCGACGCGGGGATTATCGCTTCAATTTGACGTGCAGAATGACACATAAAAGTTAAAACGCCATTTTGCGCGTCATTTTACGTGTCAACGAGATGCGATTTGACACGCAAATAGGAATTCGTGGGCGCTCGGAAGATCGACGGAGTTCGTGAACCTGCAACTTGGTTGGGTAACGTACGAAGTCCTCCAGCGGGACCGAATATGTTTTCGGTATCATATCGGTATCAAATGATACCGAAAGTATGTTCGTGATACTGAAAACTAGAAACCGTGCTTCATAACTGCTTGGAAAGTTTGGATTTGACTATCTTATTGTCTTGATCTGTAACAGGTAGACGGTCGAAAGTGGGCTACGTGTTACAGATTTAGACATTTCTGCTCGGGCGTTCTGTTTGTCTCGATCCGTAACAGCTGGGGCCGAAAATCCCAGTTAGATGTTACAGATCGAGACGAATGATCCGCTCGGGCCCACCAAAAACAAAAAGGCCGCATACGAACCCGTGGAGGGATTCGCATGCGGCCGACAAGGGGTATGTGGCTGAAACTAGGCCATGAGCAGGCCGGTCTCCGCGACGTTCTTGTACCAGTACGCGCTCGCCTTGGGATAACGCTTCTGGGTCTCAAAGTCGATGTAGAACAGGCCGTAGCGCTTGTTGTAGCCGTTGGTCCAGGAGAACTGGTCCTGCAGCGACCACACAAAGTAGCCGTCGACGTTGACGCCGCCGTCGATTGCCTTGAGGATCCACGCGAGGTGCTGGCGCATGTAGTCGATGCGAGGGGCGTCGTCGATAAAGCCGTCCTCGAAGTCGTCCTTATAGCCCATGCCGTTCTCGGTAATGTAGATCTTCTTGTAGTTGGGGTAATCGTTCTTAATGCGGAGCAGCAGATCGTACAGGCCCTCGGGATAGATAATCCAGTCCCAATCGGTGGTGGGTACGCCTTCGCGCACGCATGACTCACCAACGCCCTTGAGGAACCAGCGCGAGGAGCCCTTGTCGCCGGTGCCATTGTGGTTGATGTCGTTTTCGCCCTCGGCGGCACGCAGGAACTGGCACTTGTAGGTGTTGACGCCCAGGCAATCGTTATAGGGGAGCGCGGCGGTCAGTGCGGCGATGTCCTCGTCGCGGACGTCGAGCTCGCCGCCGGCGATATGGGCCAGCTTGGTCGCAGCCTCCATGGTGTCGGCTGCATAGTGGCCGCGGAAGGTGGCATCGAGTACCCAGCGGTTGTTGATGACGTCGGCCATGCGAGCTGCCTCGCAGTCGGCGGCATTGTTGGGGTCGAGGGGATACTTGGGCTCCAGGTTCTGGACAATGCCGATCTCGCCCTCAAAGCCGCCCTCGTGGAAGGCGACGACGGCCTTGGCATGGGCCACCATCATGTTGTGCATGAGCTGGAAGGCCTTGTCCAGGCGATACTTCTCGCCGTGCGGCCAGTTGCCGACGATAAAGCTGCCCTCGGCGGTCGCGGGAATCTCGTTAAAGGTAAACCAGTGCTTGACCTCGGTGAACTCGGCAAAGCAGAACTTAGCGTACTCGACAAAGGCGTCGATCGTCGTGCGCGTCAGGAAGCCCTCGCCGCCGTCCTGGTAGAAGGCCTCGGGCGTGTCAAAGTGATCGAGCGTGACGTAGGGGATAACGCCGGCTTTATTGCAGGTGGCAAAGAGCTCGTGATAGAAGGCAACACCCTCGGGGTTAATCTCGCCGGTGCCGTTGGGGAAGATACGGCTCCAAGCGATGGAGACGCGGATACCGTTGATGCCGAAGCGCTGGCACAGGTCGATATCGACCGGGTACTTGTTGTAGAAATCGCTTGCGGGGTCGGGGGAGAAGCGACCCTGAGCAGCCAGGAAATCGTCCCAGGGCACTTTGCCCTTGCCGTGCGTACGGGTCTCGCCCTCAACCTGGTAAGCGGCGGTGGCGCCGCCAAACACAAAGCCGTCGGGGAACTGCATGGGATTGGTCATGAGTCGTCCTTTCTGTGGGATACGAATAGGGAGAGGTGCCCGAACTGGGGTCCGGGCACCAACAGAGGGAGGAAACTAGTCGAGGTTCTCGCGGAGCCACTTGATGGCACCGGCGGGATCGCGGGTAAGGTCGATGTATTCCTTGCCGCGCGGGGCGAGCAGCTTAATGCCCAGGCGATCGGTGTCGGCCTTCATGTCGTTGTAGTAGCTACGGACCTGCGGGGCAAGCACGATCACGTCGTACTGATCCATGATGGCGGTGTGCTGGCCATAGGCACCAGCGGAGGAGGCGATGTTCTCGCCGGTCTGTGCGGCGCCTTCCTTAATGGCGTTGGCGAGCATGGCGGAGGTGCCGGCGCCGGCGCACAGGACGAGGACCTTCAGGCCATCGACGTCCTTCTTGGCGGATGCGTCGGCGGCGGGCTCGGGCTGATCGGCGGCAGGCTCGCTGTCGACGGCAGCGGCAACGGTCGTCTCGACGGAAGCGGTAGTCTGCTCGGCAGCGGGCGCAGAGGTGCTGGCGGCGATGGTGGCGGCACCATCGGACTCGAGACCCAGCTCGGCAGCGCGCTCGGCCTCTTGGTCGCAGAGCAGCTTGTCGTATGCCTTCAAGAACGGCAGGTAGATGACGGCGTCCAGCAAGATGATGATCGCGACAAACACCAAGGCGATAAGCTGGAAGTTCGTGGTGATGAAGATGCCGATGGGAGCGGGGGTAGCCCAAGGCACCACGAAGGAGAAGCCGTTCATGCCCACGTTGTCGATAAAGAACTTGGCAACACTCACGTTGACGCAGCCGGCGGCAACAAAGGGGATGAGCATGTAGGGGTTGAGGATCATGGGCGCGCCAAAGAGCAGCGGCTCGTTGACGGCGAAGGCGACGGGGACAATCGAGGCCTTACCGACGGCTTTGAGCTGCTTGGACTTCATAAAGAGAATCAGCAGAAGCGGCACGATGAACGTGGCGCCGGTGCCGCCGAACTCACCCACGAGCGACATGTTGAAGGTGAGGGAATGGGCGGGGTGACCACCGGCCAGCAGAACCTGCAGGTTCTCGGCCTGGTTGGCAAGACGGATGGGGTCGATGCCCGGCTGGACGATCGAGGGGCCGTGGACGCCGATGAACCAGAAGAACGCGGTGGCTGCCTGAATAAGGATGAGTCCGGGGTAGGTCTCTGCTGCAGTGAAGAGCGGGGAGAGCAGCTTGATGAGCAGCTCGGAGAACGGAACGCCCATGAGGTTGCGCACGACGACATCGATGATGCCGCAGATGATGACGGCGCCGCCAAAGGGGATGATGTCACGGAAGTTCTGAGCGATGGCGCCCGGGACCTCCTTGGGCAGCTTAATGGTCAGATCGCGAGAGACGCAGAATTTGTAGACCCACACGGTGATGAACGCGGCGATATAGGCCGAGAACAGACCGCGCGTGCCCATGCTGGTGCAGTCGAAGACCGAAAGCTCGGAGCCGTTGAACTTGGTGGTGAACTGCGTAACGGCGAGCAAAAGCATACTGCACTGGGCGGCCACCATGGTGGAGCCGTCGTTGAGCACCTTGCCGGCGGGCATGCGACGGTTCATGGAAGCCGTAAAGTTCTTGGCAGTGGTGCCGGCGACCATGATGCCCATGACGCCCATGGTGAAGTTGTACAGCTTGTTGCACCAGTCGATGAGCGGCTGGGGCAGCGTGATGCCGACTACGCCGGGAAGGGTGGCAATGAGCAGAAAGATCGAAGAGGTGAGGACGATGGGCATGCACCCAAGGAATCCGTCCTTAATAGCCTGGAGGTAGATGTTCCTCGAGATCTTCTCAAAGAACGGCTGATGCTTTTCGAGCATCTTTACGATGGCGTCCATAGAGCTCCTTTGCTACTTGATGCGCGATGCATGTGGATGGAACTGGTCGTCGATGGATGGTCAGGACTGCCCGGAAACCTTCCTGCTTAAGGAAGGCATTGCGAAATGACAACGTTGTCATTTCGCTAATGACAACGTAAGACATTTTTGGAAGAGCAACAAGGATTTACAGGTGAACGGTCGATATCGTCCGATAAACGGCTGATTTGTCAGTCGGGCAGGTAGTGTATGCTAGAACGCAAAAAACAAGCGATGCAAAACCGACTGGAGAAGTAGTGGCAACGATGGACAAGAAAAATATCTCAATGAACGATGTAGCAGTTGCTGCGGGCGTTTCTCTCAAGACGGTTTCGCGTGTGATCAACGAGCCCGATAGCGTGCGAGAGTCGACACGCGATAAGGTTCATTCCGCAATGGAGGCGCTCGGGTTTCGAACCAACTTTGCCGCGCGTTCGCTCAAGTTGGGCCGTTACGGGTGCATCGGCGTGGTGCTGTTCCACTTGTCGGGCGGTGCCGTGGACATGATTGACGGTATCGCAGATGCCGCCGAAGAACGCGGCTTTGCGCTCACGATGATCAAAAAGCGGGCGGGGGAGAAGATGACCCTTGCCGAAGCGGCGCGTAGGATGTCGCTGCTGGCTGTTGATGGCATGATCTTCAACCTGCGTCAGATGGTCGATGACTTTGATACCTTTGAGGCACCGAAAGACCTCAAGACGGTGATTATTACGCCGATGGAGCATCCTACCTGCTCCACCGTCAGTGACGATCAAGAGGACGGCGCGCGCATGGCGTGCGAGTACTTCTTGAATCGCGGACACAAGAACGTGTACTTCGTCTCTGGTAAGAAAGAGTCGCTGTCGAGCCAGTGCCGTATGAAAGGTTGGCGTGCGGCACTCGGGGCGCGTGGCATTGAGCCGCCCGAGCCTCTGCAAGGCGATTGGAATGCGGATAGTGGCTACGCCGCGGGCCTTGTGCTTGCCGATAAACCCGATTGCACGGCGGTCCTCGCCGCTAACGACTGCATGGCAAACGGCGTGATGATGGCTCTGCGTGACAAAGGGCTCAGTGTGCCCGACGACGTGTCCGTGATCGGCTTCGACGATGAGCTCTACAAGACGATTCCCAACTCGATTCTGACGTCGGTGAAGTTTCGCCACCGCGAACTGGGCATCCGTGCGCTTAACGAGGTCGTCGCAGGTCTGGAAGCCCCGAGCTCCAGAAGCCGTACGCTCGTCTCGGGCGTGTTGGTCGAGCGTTCCAGCGTAAGGGATCTGCGGGCGTAGACGTGCTCGGCCTGTTCATCTAAATCTGTAACAGGTAGGGCCCAAAAACTCGGCTAGATGTTACAGATTTAGACAATTCGGCCCGGCTTATTCCGTTTGTCTCGATTTGTAACAACTAGACGGTCAAAAGTGGTCTACATGTTACAGATCGAGACAAACGAACGCGGCCCAGCCCGCCCTAAAAACAAAAACGGCGGATACGACCAAGGATGCTGAAGCATCGACCGGGAAGGTCGTATCCGCCACACGGAAAGAGGTGCATGGACGCAGCGCCCATGCGATCGGGAATGGTAAGGTGCGCGGCGGCGTGATGGTCACGGCGGCCGATGGCGTTAGCTAGTCCAGACGACGGGTCTCGGCCACGTGCTTATACCAGTATGCGCTTGCCTTGGGCGTGCGCTTCTGGGTTTCAAAGTCAACGTAGAAGAAGCCGTAACGCTTGTTGTAGCCATTGGTCCAGGAGAACTGATCCTGCAGGCTCCACAGGAAGTAGCCGCCCACGTTGACACCCACCTCCATGGCCTTGAGCAACCAGCGCAGGTGCTGCTCGATGTAGTCGATGCGCGGCTGGTCGTCCACAAAACCGTCCTTGTAGGGGTCCTTGTAGCCCATGCCGTTCTCGGTGATGAAAATCTGCTTGTAGTTGGGGTAGCGCTGCTTAATGTAGACGAGCAGGTCGAACAGGCCCTCGGGATAGATGATCCAGTCCCAGTCGGTGGTGGGGATGCCAGGCTTGTTCACATGCTCGCCAATACCCTTAACGCGCCAGCGGCCAGTGCCCTTCTCGCCCGTACCGTTGTGGTGCAGGTCGTTCTCGCCGTCGTAAGCCTTCAGGAAGCGGCACTGGTAGTTGTTAACGCCCAGGTAGTCGTTGTAGAGCGCGGCCTCGCGCATGATTTCCAGATCCTCGTCCAGGATCTCGATGGTGCCGCCCGAGACGGCAGCCAGGCGGTTGGCGCACTCGA
The DNA here is from genome assembly GCA_900549535.1 of uncultured Collinsella sp. GTDB lineage: Bacteria > Actinomycetota > Coriobacteriia > Coriobacteriales > Coriobacteriaceae > Collinsella. The sequence continues at coordinate 27,751 of UROR01000002.1, forward strand.
GGGTGTCGGGCGCGTAGTCGCCGCGGAAGGTGGCGTCGAGCAAGAACTGGTTCTGCAGCACGTGCTCGTTGTTGGCGGCTTTGATGTCGGCGGGGTCGTTCTCGTTGAGCGGATACTTAAACTCCAGCGACTGGATGACGCCGATCTTGCCCTTAAAACCGCCGTTGTGGAAGGCCAGCACGGCCTTGGCGTGGGCGAGCATCATGTTGTGTTCGCACTGGAAGGCCTCGGCAAGATGTGCCTTAACGCCGCCGGGGAAGGTGCCCTCGATGTAGGTGTTGGAGGCGTCGGCCCAGATCTCGTTAAAGGTGAACCAATAGGTCACCTGGTCGGCGTACTCCTTAAAGCAGAAGGTGGCAAAGTCCACAAAAGCGTCGATGGTCTCGCGGTTGAGGAAGTCGCCCTTCTCAAAGAGAGTCAGCGGCGTGTCAAAGTGGTGCAGCGTGACGAACGGCTCAACGTGGTGCTTGTGGCACTCGGCAAAGAGGTCGTGGTAGAACTGCACACCCTCGGGGTTGATCTCGCCGGTGCCATTGGGGAAGATGCGGCTCCAGGCGATGGAGAGGCGAATGGCGTTGATGCCGAACTCCTCGCACAGCTCCAGGTCGACGGGGTACTGGTTGTAGAAGTCCGAAGCGGGATCGGGGGAAAAGCGCCCCTGGGCCTCCAGGAAGTCGTCCCAGGCGACCTTGCCCTTACCGTGAGTGCGGGTCTCGCCCTCTACCTGGTAGGCAGCGGTGGCGCCGCCAAAGACAAAGTCCTCGGGAAACTGCGCAGGCGGATTGGTGACGCTAGCAGGGTTAACGGACATGATGATCCAATCGTCTAAATCGAAGGGCCAACCGGTCTTGGATGGTCGGCTGGCCCTGGGCGTTACTTACTTCGAGAGTTGCTCGCTTACGAAGGCGAGAGATTTGTCGCCGTTCTGGGAGAGCTCGATGTACTGCTTACCGCGGCAGGCGACGCACTTGTTGCCTACGCGCTCGCAGTCTTTCTGCAGGTCGGCCAGGTAGCTGGCGGCCTGCGGGGCCAGGACGACCAGATCGAAGTCGGGGAGCATGTCCACGTGGTTGCCATAGGCCTCGGCAGCGGTCTCGAGGTTAATGCCGCGCTCCTTGGCAGCCTTGGCCAGCGCGTTGGCGAGCAGGCCCGAGGTGCCGCCACCCTGGCAGAGCACGAGCACGCGCTTGCCGTTGAGGTCGCTAGTGGCCGTAGCCTCGGTGGCGGGTGCTGCGGAAGCGGCGGGGGCGTCGGCCTTCACGGCCTCGGCAGCAGCGCCGGCGGCAACGCTCTTGGCGTCAGCCTTGCCCTGGAAGGCATCGTTGAGCTTGGCGGCCTTCTCGGCGTTCTTGGCGGCGAGCTCCTCCTGGGAGATCTCGGCCTCCTCGGCGCACTTCTGGGCGTCATAGGCACGGAAGAACGGATAGTACAGAACGAAGTTGACGACCAGGATAAGGGCGAGCATCACAAAGGCGAGCGGCTGGAAGCCCAGGCCCATGATGGTGCCGATGGGGCCGGGGACGGTCCAGGGCAGGGTGTACATAAAGCCGTTCATGCCCAAGAAGTCGATAAAGATCTTGAGGATCCAGATGTTGGCGATCGGGGCAAAGACAAACGGGACAAAGAAGACGGGGTTGAGCACGATGGGCGCGGCGAACAGCAGCGGCTCGTTGACGGCAAAGCACACGGGGACGATAGCTGCCTTACCGACGGCGCGCATCTCCTGAGACTTGGCCAGGAAGCAGAACATAAAGACCAGGACGAGCGTGGCGCCGGTGCCGCCCATGCAGACGACGAAGTACTGGGCACCCTGGGTCAGGACAGCGGAAGCGTGCTGGCCGGCCTGGAACGCAGCCAGGTTGTCGGTCATGTTGGCAACGAGAGCGGCGGCGATGGCGGGCTCGACGATCGAGGGGCCGTGGACGCCCACGAACCAGAACAGGCTCATGGCGCCGTAGATCACAGCGAGGCCGATGTAGCCGTCGGCAGCGGTGAACAGGGGCTGGAACACCTGGATGACGCCCTGGGCAAAGCAGAAGCCAAAAGCAGCGCGGAAGGCGATGTCAAAGACCCAAAAGACGGTGATGCAGACGGAGAAGGGGATGATGTCCTTAAAGGTCTGCGAGATGTTGGGCGGAACCTGCTCGGGCATCTTGACGGTGATGTTGCGCTTAATGAAGAACTTGTAGATGATGCCGGTCACAAACGCAGCGATGAAGGCAGTCAGCAGGCCCTTGGAGCCAAGATAGGTGGTGTTGAAGCCGCTGGCAGCGTCCGTGGCGATCGTGTCGCTCGAAAGGAGCAAGAAGCCGATGATGGCCGCGCACATGCACGAGATGAAGTTGATCTGGTTGTTCTTGGGCAGATCGCGGTTCTGAGCGTCGGCGAAGTGCTTGGCCGTGGTGGCGGCACAGGCGATGGCCAGGATGCCCATGGAGTAGTTGTAGCACTTCCACAGGGCGTTGTTGATGTCATCGGGCCAGTAGAAACCCCAGATATTGGGAACCGAGGCTACCAGGCAGAAGATGGACGAGAAGATGATGATGGGGATGACGGAGATAAAACCGTCGCGGATCGCCTTGAGGTACTTGTTGCGGGCGATCGCGTTGAAAAAGGGCTGCCCCTTTTCGATGATGGCGATGAGTTGCTCCATGCAAAGCTCCTAAGAGTCGGTGGGTTGGCAACGATGGTAGCTTTTGACGTTTGGTTGCCAAAATGTTGACGTTGCCATTTTGCGACACAAAATAAGACGCGAACCGATGGCCCCTGTGCCTGTGGACCGTCGATTCCTTGCGCGTAAACGTTTGAGCCGCCCGGTGGCTCTGTGTTTGCACAATGGCAACGTTAACATTTGGGCGACAAAAGCCGTTCGGGGAAGCAGAAATGTCGGTGAACGGTAGGTTTTGGGTGGTGAGCGTATGGTGGGGGAGGCGTTGGATATACTTGAAGGCGTTAAAAATGACTGCGCAAGGTGCCACCAATGGCATCGTTGACATAGAAAGATCGACCTATGGCCGCTGTTAAAAAATCGGTATCCGTCAAAGACGTAGCGCGCCTCGCGGGCGTCTCGGAGCAGACGGTCTCGCGCACCGTGCACGATTCGCCCAGCGTGCGCCCCGAGACCAAGGAACGCGTGCGTGCCGCCATGCGCGAGCTGGGGTATCGCCCCAATTTTGCCGGTCGATCGCTGCGCCGCGGTAAGTTTAAGACCGTCGGCGTCGCCATGTTCAACATTACCGGCACCGGCAATCTCGACCGTATGGAGGGCTTTGCCGCCGCGGCCGATAAGCACGGCTATGCCATCACCCTCACTAAAGTAGACGGGCATCCGTATACCCTCGAGAGCGCATCGTCGCGCATGAGCGCACTGCCAGTGGACGGTATGGTTGTGATCATGAATCGCATGCCGGCAGACTTTGGCACTTTTGAGCCGCTGCCCGGCATGCAGACGGTGCTCGTTACGATGTTGGAGCACCCGCTCTGTTCAACGGTCGATAACGACCAGTTCGATTGCTCGCGCCAGGTGGTCGAGTACTTGCTGGAGCGGGGGCACAAGACCGTGCACTTTATCTCGTGTCCCGAGCGCTCGCTTTCGGGCATGCGGCGCGAGGAAGGCTGGCGCGAGACATTGCGCGCGCATGGCATTGAGCCACCGCGACTTATCCGTGGCGATTGGACGGCGCAGAGCGGATATGCCGCAGGTCAGGCCCTGGCGGATGATCCGACCTGTACGGCCATTTATGCTTCCAACGACGCCATGGCCTACGGCTGCATTCGCGGGCTCGAGTCGCGCGGAAAGCGCGTGCCCGAGGACGTGAGTGTGGTGGGTGTTGATGACAGCCTGGGCGATATCGTGCCCGACCGTCGCCTGACCACGGTGCGCTTTGACAACAAGCGCGTCGGCATGTGGGCGGTCGACAAGATTGCCGGCGCCGAGGGCGTTGCGCCCGGTGTGGAGCACATGCTGTTTCCGGGCGTGCTCGTCGAGGGCGATACGGTGCGCGATGTACGCTAGGGCGCAGGTCTGTTTGGGTTGCCGCTAATTGTGTTCGATATTGTTCAGATTGGTTTAAAAACCGTTCACGGGCGAAAAGCGACCGTTCATAGCTCGAAATCACGTTTTGCGCTGTTCTTTTTTGTTTGAATGTTATTGTTTCTGTCATACACAACGCAGCGCGTATGCCCGGACGCGATGCTCTCCATTGGTTCATATGTGAAAGGAACGCAATATGGCAACCAAAGAAGAAATCTCGATGGTTGGATTCGAGATTGTCGCATACGCTGGTGACGCCCAGACCGATTTGCTTGCAGCGCTCGATGCTGCTCGCGAGGGTGACTTTGAGAAGGCCGAGCAGCTGCACAAGGATGCCAGCGATGCGCTCATCGGTGCCCACGACACGCAGACCAAGCTGCTTTCGCAGGAGGCCGGCGGTGGCGAGATGGAGATGACCTTCATCATGGCTCACGCTCAGGACACTCTCATGACCACTATGATCCTGGAGAAGCAGGCCCGCTTTACCATCGATGCCTACAAGCGCATCGCCGAGCTCGAGGCCAAGCTCGCCTAACGAGCCCTCACAACCAAGTTCCCTTCCATAAGCCCTGCCGCTATCCGCAGCAGGGCTTTTTCTGTCCTCCTCCAAGTTGCGGTGAAATAGGGATTGAATAGGGGCCGGCGGGCACAAAACAATCCCTATTCCACCGCAACTCATCCCGAGATAGTCATTGGGGACAGTCTTGGTGCGCACCGTTGTCCTCCCGTTCGATTTTTGCTCGGTGGGTATACTTCCATCCGCAATACAGGCCGGAATGAGGAGGTATCCAAATGCCGGACAACGGATTGATTCAAAAGAAAGATGCGCACGAGATGGCTCATGGGCGTCCTGTCCAGATAACCGAGCACACGGCGGTAACCGAGCTGCAGCCCAGTCTGTCCGATGTCGTGTGCGCAAACAAAAAGCTGCAGATTGGCTTTATCGTTGCGCTCGTGGTCCTGGCGCTGCTGTCGGGCTTTGTAGCTCGTCCGCATTTCGCCGATACCAAAACTTGGGACTCCACCATCGAGGTCATCGACCAAAAGAAGGGTAACGTACTGGCGCTCACGACCTCGTGCGTGGCGCTGTCTGCGGGCATTACCGCGCTGCCGGGTGATACGGGAACGCCGGTTGCCGAGCAGCTCGCGCAGCTTTCAGGCAACCTTGGTATCGTGCTTGCCGTGCTATACCTAGAGAAATATTTGCTCACGATTTTGTGGTCGGTTGGCTTGGGCGTCCTAATCCCGTTTGCGTTGGTGCTCTTTGCGGTGTCGCTCGGCATTCACGGGCGCTGGAGTACGAGCGCCGTCCTGCGCCGTGTGGCGACACGCGTGCTGGTGGTTGCCGTGATCGGCATGGCGCTCGTACCCGCGAGCGTATGGGTGTCGCAGAAGGTCGATGAAACGTATCGCGTAAGTCTTGAGCAAGCTGAGCAAAAGGCGAGCGATGCCGCAAAGACGGCTGATGCCACGGACAAGTCAGCCGAGACCAGCTCGAAATCGAACAAGAAAAAATCCGAGGCCAAGGAGTCCAAAAACGTGCTCGAGCAGTTGACTGACGGGGCCTCGAGCCTTGTTACGTCGGTGACCGGCGGTGCCAAGCAGATGACCGATGAGATCGTGCATCAGGTGACCGATCTGATCGAAGGCGTCATCGTGATGATCGTGACCTCGTGTGTGATTCCTCTACTGGTGCTCGTGGCGTTCCTGTGGCTAGGACACGTGCTGCTGGGGATCGATATCTCCGGTCCCGCGAACTATCTGACGGGTCGTTTCCTGAGCGCTCCGTCCAGACATGCCAAGAAGAGCGGGCAGTCTGAGTAGGCGGCAAGGCGATCCTTGGAAGATCAACCGTAAGAAGGGCGGCCGAGACGAGTTCTCGGCCGCCCTTTTGTTTGTTGAACACATGGTCGCTACGTCCGCGCCCGGTCCAAACGGTCAGCAATCATCCGTGGACGGTATTTGTTCAAAAAAGAACAAAGACAAACAAATAATTGTTGCAGTTACTGTTCGAATGTGTTCAAATAAACATGAACAGTGAAGAACCGCACATTCAGATGCCCGGACCTGAACGCGATTCAACACTTCCAAACAGAAACTACGCACCTGCGTATCTCTCAAGGAGGATGTCATGAGGGTTGTAATCGCTTCCGATGCTGACGGTATGTCGATGAAGGAGTCCATCAAGGAGATGCTCATCGCCGACGGTCACGAGGTCGTCGACTATTCCGAGACCCCTGCCGCGGACTTTGTCGATTCCGCGACCGCCGTTGCCAAGGACCTGCTGGAGCACAAGGATTCCCAGGGCTTCGCATTCGATAAGTACGGCGTCGGCTCCTATATGGCCGCCGTCAAGATCAAGGGCATGGTCGTCGCCAACATTTCCGACGAGCGTTCCGCCTACATGACCCGCGAGCACAACGGCTCGCGCATGGTCACCATGGGCCCGGGCGTTGTGGGCACCGAGGTCGCCAAGAAGATCGCCCGCGAGTTCCTGCGCGCCCAGTACGCCGGCGGCCGTCACCAGATCCGTGTCGACATGCTCAACAAGATGGCCTAACGAGAGCCACCGAGAACTCGAACTTCTACCTCAACTTGTGAATTCAGACGAAAGGACGTTCTGATGAAGAAGACCATCGCAATCGGTTGCGACCATATCGTTACGGACGAGAAGATCTATCTGGCCGACCGCCTGGAGCAGGCTGGCTACAAGGTGCTCGACTGCGGCACCTACAGCCACACCCGTACGCACTATCCCATCTACGGTAAGGCCGTGGGCGAGGCTGTTGCCAGCGGCAAGGCCGACTTTGGCGTGGCCCTGTGCGGCACCGGCATTGGCATCACCAACGCCGTCAACAAGGTTCCCGGCGCCCGCTGCGCCCTGGTCCGCGACATGACCTCTGCCCTGTACGCTCGTCGCGAGCTCAACGCCAACATCGTGGGCTTTGGCGGCAAGATCACCGGCGAGTTCCTGATGGCCGATATCATGCTTGCCTTCCTGGAGGAGCCCTACGAGAAGACTCCCGAGCACGACGCCCTGATCGCCAAGATCGATGCCTGCAATAAGGCCGACGCCGAGGCTCAGGCTGACCCGCACTTCTTTGACGAGTTCCTCGAGAAGTGGGACCGCGGCGAATACCATGATTAGCGGGTATCCGGCGTAATTAACTAGTCCGTTGACGGCTCGCGTTTCTGTGAGGGGGCGCGGGCCGGTTTTCTATCAGCCCTATTGACTTGGCGGGCTGTCGTAAGAAAGGGAAGGCTCCTATGGAGTTTGTTCTTGATAACGGTTCTATTCGCGTAGCACTGAGCACGGCTGGCGGCTCGTTCACCTCAATTGTGGCCGACGGTCGCGAGTATCTGTGGCAGGGTGACCCGGCGGTCTGGTCGGGCCAGGCACCCATTTGTTTCCCGATCTGCGGCGGCCTTCGTGACGGTCGCGCAATGACCATGGGCGGCCGCGAGGTCAAGCTTGCCCGTCACGGCTTTGCTCGCAAACAGGAGTGGAAGCTCGAGGAGCAGGGCGACAACATGGTCGCGCTGAGCCTAAGCTCTGCCGACCATGCCGAGTTGCTCGATCAGTACCCGTATCCGTTTAAGATCGTTGCTCGTTACACGATCGATGCGGAGAAGGTGGCCGTGTCGTACGAGGTGACCAATGAGGGCACCGAAGACATGCCGTTCTTTGTGGGCGGTCACCCTGGCTTTAAGTGCCCGCTTGACGAGGGCGAGTCCTATGACGACTACGAGCTCCATTTTGAGCAGCGCGAGGCCGCCGAGCTCTGTACTGCCGTTCCCTCGACGGGCCTGATTGATGTTGAGCATCGCAGCAAGAACCCGATGGTTGGCCATGACCTGCCGCTGACCCACGAACTCTTTGACTTCGCAGAGACCATCTTTGACGTGCTCGAGAGCCGCGTGGTTACGCTGACCAAGAAGACCGAGGACAAGGGCGTGCGCCTGACGTTCCCCGATATGCCGTACCTGATTGTGTGGAGCAAGCCCGAGGGGGACTTTGTGGCCGTGGAACCGTGGGGCGGCCTGTCCACCTGCTCCGACGAGGACGATATTCTGGAGCACAAGCGCGGCTGCCTGGTGGCCAAGCCGGGGGAGACCGTTACCCGCGGCTTTGATATCGAGATCCTTTAACGAGCTATCGTATGTTTGGGGCCGCGCGTGTCGTGCCCCGGAAACAGGAGTCCAACATGATTCTGACCGTTACCATGAACCCGTCGATTGATACGCGCTATCAGCTCGACAAGTTGATCATCGACGACGTGAACCGCGTGACGCCCGAAAAGACCGCCGGCGGTAAGGGCCTCAACGTGAGCCGCGTGTTGCTGCAGCTGGGAGATGACGTGCTCGCGACCGGTCTGCTCGGCGGCCACATGGGTGCCTATATGGCCGAGCTCATGGATGCCGACGGCGTCAAGAACGACTTTGTGCCCATCGCCGGTGAGACGCGCATTTGCCTGAATATTCTGCACGAGGGCAATCAGACCGAGCTGCTGGAGAGCGGCCCGCAGATCGCCCCGGCCGAGCTCGAGGCCTTTACGGCCAAGTTTGCCGAGCTTGCAGCGAAAGCGGACGTTGTGACGCTTTCGGGCTCGCTGCCGCGTGGTGTCGATGCCGGCTACTATGCCGAGCTCGTCAAGATTGCCGAGGAGGCGGGCGCCAAGGTGCTGCTCGACACCTCGGGTGCATCGTTGGAAGCCGCGCTGGAGTCCGACGCTAAGCCTGAGCTCGTAAAGCCCAACCTGACCGAGATCAACGGCCTGCTGGGTACGTCCTTTACGACCGATGATGTCGATGCCCTGCGCGAGGCGCTCGCCGCCGATGACCGCTTTGCCGGTATTCCCTGGGTTGTCGTTTCGATGGGCGCTGCCGGTTCGGTGGGCTTCCATGAGGGTCGTGCGTTCCGCGCCAAGACGCCTGCGATTGCGGCTGTGAACGCGACGGGTTCCGGCGACTCGACCATCGCCGGCTTTGCGCATGCCATTGCTGCCGGCGCCGACGACGTCACGGTGCTCAAGACCGCCAATACCTGCGGCAAGCTTAACGCCATGGATCCCAAGACCGGCCACCTGGTCATGGACCGCTGGGACGAGATCTACAACAGTGTTGAAGTAACGGAGCTGTAGGGTTACGCGGTTTTACCAAACCGCGCAACCAGCCGACGCTGCACCTCAGGTTCCGCCGTTCTGCCGAACGGCGGACCGGCCGACGCTGCAAACCCGCCAGAGCGGCAATCTGCCTTTCAACTGCGGCGGCATGACCAGAAGGTCAATGCCGCCTTGTTTCAAGGCACCTTGCTCGCTCTGGCGGGTTTTCGCTCATATGACCCAATCCGCTGTCAAGAGCCACAATGGCCCCGCCGACCGCTTGCAATCGGTCGGCGGGGCCTGCCGTTGAACCCGTCCCGGTCCGCCCCCGGCATGTCGTCGACGCCTTCGGCTCAGTCTCATATCCGCGGATACCGCTCCGGCGGCCCGCAATCCTCTCCTTCGGCGGGGCTCCCCAAGTCTGACTACGCGCATGCGGCCGCTGCCGCGCGCCCAGCGAAAGCGGGGGTATCCCCGAAGGCTGCCCGGCTCGCCGGGACGGGGGCTATGTCTATTCGGTTGCCTCCCGGCACATCGCGCCGAGGGCCCACAGCCACCTCACGAGCTCGGCGGCGGTGGCGGCGTTCGCCTTCGCCTGGGGCATGCCCCTGGCGAGCATCTCCTCGCGGCGCCGGAGCAGGCGCTCGGAACCCTTCCTCCCGTGCATCCTCACCTCGAGCGGGACGCCGCTGCCCTTGGGCATCAGCTTCGGTTGGTGGCTCGCCTGGACGTAGCTCCAGGACCCCTCGACGGCCAGCCTCCTGACGAGGGCGTTGCCGGCCCCGCTGATCCCGCCGAGGCGCACGGAGTCCGCGCTCGACCTCTGCTTCGGGGCGAGGCCGAAGTAGGCCGTCACCTGCCTGCCGGAGCGGAACCTCGAGAAGTCGCCGACCTCGGACGCGAAGGCGGCGGCGAGCGCGAACCCGCACCCCTTGATCGACTGGAGCGCCTCGACCTCCGCCGAGAGGGGGCCCGCCGCGACGGCGGCCCTGTACTCGGCGAGGAGGTCGTCGCGCGTCTCGGCGGCCGCCTCGACCTCGTTCCTCAGCGCCGCAAGCGCCCGGATGCCGCCGTCGTCGGCGGGCCGGACCTTGTCGAGCCACCTGAGGAAGTCGTACGTCCAGTACCTCCGGGGGTTTCCGGCCGGCGTCGTGCCGCCGTAGGCGTAGCCACGGCGGGCCAGGAACGCCAGGAGCCGCTGCTTCGCCGCCGCGAGCCTCGCGGTCGCCGCGTCGTGGGCCCCGGCGAGGTCCCTGAGCCCCTCGATCTCGGGGGACGGCACCCATACCGGGGTGACGTCGTGCGACAGTATCGCCTTGGCCATCCTGGCCGCGTCGTTGCGGTCGTTCTTGGACGAGAGGTCTGCCGCCGACCTCGGGACCCTGGAGACGGCCGCGACGACGCAGTCGACGCCGAGCCCGGAGAGCTCCCTCTGCGGGGCGAAGCCGAGGTAGCCGCTCTCGTAGGCGGCGAGCGACGGGCCGGGGAAGCCCGACATCCACTCCGCGACCTCGCCCCAGGGGTTGCCGCGGAACCTCCTCGTCACGGCCTCGCCCGTCTCCGCGTCGAGCGCGCAGACGGTGGTGGACCTGAGGTGTACGTCCATTCCGAAGGCGGTAGAATATCTAGGCACGGGAGCCTCCCAACCTCGTTGCGGCGCGGCTGCGCCTCTGACACTTCAACAACATTGTCGCAGCCCCGACCCGCGGTCACGAGCGGGGGCTCCTGTCGTTTCCGTGCCCTCGGATTGGGTCATAGTGTCTGACTCATGCTCAACCTGCGGTGCCTTTATGGTCCGCGATACAAAGAGGACGGCATGACCAGAAGGTCTATGCCGCCCTCTTTTCATGCCAATTTGTTCGCTCTGGTGGACGCTCGCTGTCGTTGCCAAAGCATCGGCGTTCCCATAGTCCAAATCTGCAAAAAGGGACGCCAAAAAGACAGGTTTATTTGGTCGGTTTTATCTGGGCAAACGTGGTCGTCTATCGCAATATGGTCGTTGGGGACGTTCTTGTTTGACTAGTCGTTTAAGAACGTCCCCAACGACTACATAGGATGAGAGTGGATAATCTCCCGGTTTGAGCCTGCATTCAAGCTCAAAGTGGGAGATTATCCACTCTCATTTGTTGTATGTCCGAAAATCCACGCTCGTTTAAATTCTGCCTACATTTGTAGGAACAGTTCGTGGAGGCGGGTGTCTTCGTCGAGTTCGGGGTGGAAGGTTACGCCGAGCTGGTTGCCCTGGCGCGCGGCGACGATACGGCCGTCGACTTTCGCTAAGGCCTTTGCGTCGCCGTGGACCTCGACGATGCGGGGCGCGCGGATAAACGTCAGCGGCACTTCACCGTCGATGCCAGCTACCTGCCCCTTGGTTCGAAAACTGCCGAGCTGCCTGCCGTAGGCATTGCGCTCAACGAGCACATCCATGGTTGCCAGGCGCGGCGTGCCCTTATCGTCATGGGCGGCAAGGTCGTGACCCAGCAGAATCAGGCCGGCGCAGGTGCCCAGGACGGGCATGCCTTCAACAATGCGGGTGCGAAGCTCCTCGAGCATGCCCAACTCATCAAGCAGCTTCCCTTGAACGGTAGACTCGCCGCCGGGAAGTACCAGACGGTCAAAGTCCTGCTTCAAATCAGCCGCCTGCCTCAGCTCAATACAGCGCGCGCCCAGCTCGGATAGTCTTGCCTCGTGCTCGGCAAATGCGCCTTGGACCGCCAGCACGGCGACCGTTTGGTCTGCATAATCGCTCATGTGCGATCCTTTCTGCCGGACTAGCGTCCGCGCTCCTCCATGATGATCTCGATCTCGTCGGCGTTGATGCCCACCATGGCCTCGCCCAGGTCCTCCGAAAGCTCGGCGATGAGCTTGGCATCGGTGAAGTTTGCCACGGCCTTGACGATGGCGGCGGCGCGCTTGGCGGGGTCGCCGCTCTTAAAGATGCCCGAGCCGACAAAGACGCCCTCGGCGCCCAGTTGCATCATCAGCGCGGCGTCGGCAGGGGTCGCTACGCCGCCGGCGGCAAAGTTCACAACGGGAAGCTTACCCGTAGCATGGACCTCGCGCACCAGCTCGACCGGAACCTGCAGTTGCTTGGCTGCCTCAAAGAGTTCGTCGTCGCGCAGGGCAACAACGTCGCGGATCTGCTTTTGGATCTTGCGCATGTGGCGCACGGCCTGGACAACGTCGCCCGTGCCCGGCTCGCCCTTGGTGCGGATCATCGTGGCACCCTCGGCGACGCGGCGCAACGCCTCGCCCAAGTCGCGGGCACCGCAGACAAACGGGACGTCAAACTGGGTCTTGTCGATGTGGTAGACATCGTCGGCGGGGGAGAGAACCTCGGACTCGTCGATGTAATCGATCTCGATGGCCTGCAGGACCTGCGCCTCGACAATGTGACCGATGCGGCACTTGGCCATGACGGGGATGGAGACGGCCTCTTGAATGCCCTTGATCATCTTGGGGTCACTCATGCGCGAGACGCCGCCTGCGGCACGGATGTCGGCCGGGATGCGCTCGAGTGCCATGACGGCGCAGGCGCCTGCCTCCTCGGCGATGCGTGCCTGCTCGGGCGTGGTGACGTCCATGATGACGCCGCCCTTGAGCATCTGCGCGAGCTCGCGATTGAGTTTGACGCGATCGGCCTTGCTGGTCTGTTCTGCCATGGTTGCTCCCTTGGTTGGCATGTGCATTGCTTGACGGAACATCCTATCGGGGAGCTGGGTATGGCGAAATACTCAGCTTTCGAGATAATAACAAGGTCAGACTAATACCAGATTGAATGACTTAATAAGGTCAGGTGATATGCTCATGCTTGACTACAATTTGGAAAAACGCGGCGAAGCATCACTCTATGAGTATGTTTACCAGCAAATTCGAGATGATATCGTAGCTGGACGCATTGCGGCGGGGGAGCATCTTCCGTCTAAGCGCGCCTTTGCCAGTCATCTGGGAATCAGTGTCATTACCATCGAGAATGCATATAGCCAGCTACTTACCGAGGGCTATATTTGCTCAATGCCGCGGCGTGGCTACTACGCTTGCGAGCTTCCGGATGCACCAGTTTTGCCTTTGGCTGCGTAGGGCATCGACCGAGATGCCGCCTCTGTGGGTCCCAGCGCGCATGATGTCAACAGACAGGTCGAGCGATTCGACGCACTTTCTCCTTCCGCTTTGGAGGCGGCGCGGCTTTGGCAAAGCGCGCTACGGGCGACGCTGGCATCCGAAGGCGAACGCGAGATCTTTTCGCCCGCACCGGCACAGGGCACCGCTCGGCTACGACGCGCAATTGCTCACCATCTGCGTGGGACGAGGGGCATGAATGTCGATCCCAATAACATTGTCATCGGCGCGGGCGCCCAGCTGCTCGATACCATGTTGGTTCAGTTGCTTGGCGCGGACAAGGTGTATGCCGTTGAGGATCCGGGCTATTTGCGCCTGACGCGCATCTATCAGGCTATGGGCTGCAAAGTTCGGCATATCCCGTTGGATGATGACGGCGTCGACCTGAGCACTCTGCAGAAAACTGGGGCCGATGTTCTTCACCTGATGCCGTCCCATCAGTATCCGACCGGCCTTGTGACGAGCATTGCGCGTCGCTATGCACTGCTGAGCTGGGCCGCCGAGCGACCAGGTCGGTACCTCATCGAAGATGACTTTGATTGTGAGTTTCGCCTTGCCGGCAAGCCGATTCCCGCGCTTGCGTCGATCGATGCCGCCCAGTCGGTTATCTACACCAACACGTTTTCGAAGAGCCTGTCATCGGCGTTGCGTCTAGCGTACATGGTGCTGCCCGACGAGCTGATGGAGCGGTTTAGGCGCAACCTTGGTTTTTACGCCTCGTCGGTGAGTTCTGTTGACCAGGTCGCTTTGGCTCGTTTGCTGGAATCGGGTGATTACGAGCGACATGTGAACCGCGTGCGCGTTCGTGCTCGTGGGGCGCGTGATGGCCTGGCGGCGCTTGTACGGAAAGCGTTTCCGGCAGGGGAAGTCTCGATCGAGTACGCGGACGCCGGCCTTTACTGCGTCGTGGCCGTGGAACGTGACGCGGGCGGAAGCTCTTTTGCACGGGCCCTCACGCGCTCGAGCATCCCTTTTATCGAT
>UROR01000003.1 GCA_900549535.1 uncultured Collinsella sp.
GGTGGAGCGTCTACGCCTCCGAGGACAAGACCGACATGCTGTGGCCCGATATGACCTGGGTCTACATCATCGCCTACGACATCTGGAACTTCTGCTACACCTACAACTGTCTGCCCACCCACTCCTGGTTCTGCGGCTTTGCGCTGCTGCTGGCGCCCACCGTCGCCGCCTTTATCTGGAACAAGGGCGGCTGGATCCAGAACCGTGCCTTTACGCTGGCCATTTGGTGCATGTTTGCCCAGGTGTTCCCGTACTTCCAGGAGGAGTCCATCTTTGTGACCCACTCCACGCTCGATCCCACCGCCGCCACCGCGGTCTCGATTGCCGCGCTGATCGCCAACGTCGCCGCGATCATCTACATCGTCTACCGCGCCAAGAAGCTCGGCCGCAATCCCTACAAGCAGGATGTCTTTGAGGGCACCAGCGATTGGGAGAAGGCTACCGCTCGCCGCGCCAAGGTTGATTACGCGCACGCCGAGTAACATGCCCGGCGCAAACGCCGCTTGAATGTGAAGCAGCATAGCCGGCTCCGCGCAACTCAACGCATTGCAGAGCCCCCGGAATGTGATTCGCCCGCGTTCCGGGGGCCTTTTGCTGCCGCGAGGATGCGGCCGAACGATGCGCTCAGGTTAAATCGGATCTTATATTTCGTATGCGCTTTATATGGCTCCATTTTTGGGTACAGTGTTGAGCCGATATTGCATTGGGGGATATATGAGCGATGAGACGTATGGCCGCGAGGATGCGGCCCAGGATGCGGAAGCATGTGCCGAAGCCCTGGAGAGCCTTGACCGGATCGCGCTAGACGAGCTCTCGTTTAGCGATTCGGTCGTCGACGCGCAAGACGAGGTGCACGAAGACACTGAGGACGAAGGCGGCGACGCCAAAGACGCTCCTGACGAAGCCGAAGAGGACGATAGCGAGGCCGACGACCAGCCCGAATCCGACACGGGCGAGGAAACCGTCTTGCTCGACAGCTTACCGGCCGAGGATTCGCTGACTCGCGAGCTTCCTGGCCTGGGTTCCGCACCAGCCGTGGATGAGACCATCGCCATGGGCGATATTCCCCTGCCGTCCGTTCCCTCGGCACACGAAGCCGAGGTCCGCCATCGCAAGATGTCGCCCAAGCGCCGCAATCTAATGGTCGCCGGCGCTGTGGCCGTTGCGCTTGTCGCCGGCGGCGCAGGCTACGCAGCCTGGAACGGATACCGGCAAGAGCAGGCTGCCATCGCCGCCGCCAATGCCCACACGATGATGTCAGTGCAGATTGGCGTGCATGCCGCGGGCCTCGACTGTTCCACCGGCTCCAAGATTCCCGTACAGGTGAGCGGTCAGGACGCTGATGGCTCCTCCGTGAGCGAAACGCTCTATGTTGACGAGCACGGCCGCGGCATCAAACTGCTGCCCGGCGATTACACGCTCTCCATCGCTGCCTCCCCCATCGCGGCCGACGGCACCATCTATACCGTCCCGACCACCAAGACGCAGGTCACCGTTAAGAGCGATGGACAGGATTTAAGTGCCCAGGCCACCTTTAAGCTCAAAGTGCCTTCGGCCGACACGGTGACTGACGACCAGATCGATGCCGCCGCCAAGTATGCCGAGGAGGGCGGTGCGAGCTCCGCCGCGGCTGCCAAAGTGCTCCAGCAGGCAGCAACCGCGCGGCGCGACGCCGCCGTCAATGCCGTGAGCGCGCAAAAGGCACAGGCGTCCCGTGATGCTGACGCTCGCCACAAGGCAACCGACCTCTACCAGCTCGATATTCCCGTCGAGTGGTACGGCAAGGTCGCAACTTGGCAAAACGGAAGCACGCTATGCATCTATCTGGGCGACGACGCCAATACGCCGCTCGTGACGCTCGTCGCGGTGCGCGAGGGCGAGAGCTTTACGCCCGATGAAGGCGATACGGTTTTGGGCGCGGCCAATCTAGGCAACGGTTATACCGTCTACGCCAGCGGCCCCGTCTATCCGTACGTGGTGCCCCAGACCATCAACGGACGGACGCAGAACCCCGTGTCAACCTACCCCATGGACACGGCCATTGAGCTTGTCGAGCTTACGACCGGCAACCGCTATACGTATAGCCAGATCAAGAACGACCTGGTGGGTAAAGACGGCAAGGCCGATGGTGCCACTAAGCTCGAAACCGACTACCTCGCCCAGATTCTCCTGCCGAGTATCAAAGCCCAGGACTAGCCGGCCCGAAGACAGCCGCCCAACGCAGTTGCGGTGAAATAGGGATTGTTTTTGCTGGTCAAACCGCAAAACAGTCCCTATTTCACCGCAACTTATTGGTGGCACTTAGCGCCACGGGTCGGCTTCGAACATCGGCTCGCGCTCGGGGCGGCGATCGCTGTAGGGATCGTAGCCGTCGTCGTCCTCGTTCTCGGCACGGATGTAGGGGTCGCGCGGCTTGGGCGCCGGCTTAGGCGCAGGCTTGGGTGCGGCGGGTGCGGCATCGGTCGCCGGCGCATTCGTCTTGTTCTTGTCTATCATCTGCATATCTCCTTGCCATGCAATCGTGTTCAATATTATCGATTGTCGCACGAAAAAGGGCGGCGGACCCAATTGAATCCGCCGCCCTTGGCGTTTAGAGACGGCCGGCAGATTTTAAGGCATGGCCCAAAATCTACTCGGCGTCGGGGACCTCGTAGGTGGCCGCCGGCGTGTTATCGCACACGACGGTAAAGCCGCCGTCCTTGTCGGCATCGACCGTCACCTGATCGCCCTCGCGCACCGTGCCGTCGATGATAGCGGCCGCGATGGCATCCACGACTTCGCGCTGGACCAGACGCTTGAGCGGACGGGCACCAAAGACCGGGTCCAGGCCGCCCACGGCGAGCATCTGCTTGGCCGCCGGGGTGATGGCAAGCGTCATGCGCTCCTTGGCCAGACGCGCGCGGACGTCGGCAAGCTGGATGTCGACGATCTTCTCGATCTGCGCCATGCCGAGCGGATGGAACACCACGATGTCGTCGATACGGTTGAGGAACTCGGGGCGGAAGGTCTGAGCCATGGCGGCGTCGACCTGATGGCGCATCTCCTCCTCGTCCTTGCCCGAAAGCTCGGCGATAGCCTTGGAGCCCACGTTAGACGTCATGATGATAATCGTGTTCTTGAAGGACACCTGGCGACCCTGGCCATCGGTCAGACGGCCGTCGTCGAGCACCTGCAACAGCACGTTAAAGACATCCGGATGGGCCTTCTCCATCTCGTCGAGCAAGATCACGGAGTAGGGACGACGGCGCACGGCCTCGGTGAGCTGGCCGCCCTCGTCGTAACCCACGTATCCCGGGGGCGCACCGATCAGACGCTGGACGCTGAACTTCTCCATGTACTCGGACATGTCGATACGCACGAGCGCGCGCTCGTCGTCGAACAGGCACTCGGCAAGCGCCTTGGCGAGCTCGGTCTTACCCACGCCGGTGGGGCCCAGGAAGAAGAAGCTGCCGATGGGCTTGTCCGGATCGGAGAGACCCGCACGGCTGCGGCGCACGGCCGCGGCAACGGCGGAGACAGCCTCGTCCTGACCGATGACGCGCTTATGCAGCTCGCCCTCCAGGCCCTTCAACTTGTCGAGCTCGCCCTGCATCATCTTGGACACAGGCACGCCGGTCCAGGCGCTCACGACCTCGGCAATCTCATCGGAGGTCACCTGTTCGTTGAGGCCCTCGCCGTCCTGCTGCTTTTGTGCCTCGAGCGCGGCCTCGGAATCCTGAATCTGCTGCTGCAGGCCCGGAATCACGGAGAAGCGCAGCTCGGACGCACGGCCCAGGTCGCCGTTGCGCGTCGCGCGCTCCTCTTCGCTCTTGGCCTCGTCGAGCCGGCCCTTGAGCTCCTGCACGTGGTCGATGGCGTTCTTTTGGTTGAGCCAGCCGGCCTTTTGCACGTTGAGCTTTTCCTGGACCTCGGCGATCTCCTGACGTAGGGCCTCCAGACGCTCCTTGGAGGCGTCATCGGTCTCCTTCATAAGTGCCTGCTCCTCGATCTGCAGCTGGGTGAGCTGACGCGTGGTGGCGTCGATCTCGACCGGCATGCTGTCGAGCTCCATGCGCAGGCGGCTTGCGGCCTCATCGACCAGGTCGATGGCCTTGTCGGGCAGGAAACGGTCGGCGATGTAGCGATCGGAGAGGTCGGCAGCCGCCACGAGCGCGCTATCGGTGATATGCACGCCGTGGAAGATCTCGTACTTCTCCTTGAGGCCACGCAGGATCGAGATGGTGTCCTCGACGGTAGGCTCGGAGACCATCACGGTCTGGAAACGACGCGCGAGCGCCGCGTCCTTCTCGATGTACTTGCGGTACTCGTCAAGCGTGGTCGCGCCGATCGCGTGCAGGTCGCCACGGGCGAGTGCAGGCTTCAGGATGTTGCCGGCGTCCATGGAGCCCTCGGTGGCACCCGCGCCCACGATGGTGTGCAGCTCATCGATGAACAGGATGACCTTGCCCTCGGACTTCTGTACCTCCTTGAGCACGGCCTTCAAGCGGTCCTCGAACTCACCACGGTACTTGGCACCGGCGACCAGCGCGCTCATGTCGAGCTCGATGAGGTCGCGGTCGCGCAGCGTGCTCGGCACGTCGCCGGCCACGATACGCTGGGCGATGCCCTCGACGATGGCCGTCTTGCCGACGCCCGGCTCACCGATGAGCACGGGGTTGTTCTTGGTGCGACGGGACAGGACCTGGATGGTGCGGCGAATCTCATCGGTACGGCCGATGACCGGGTCGAGCTTGCCGGCGCGGGCGAGGTCGCAAATGTTGCGACCGTACTGCTCCAGCGCCTCAAACTGCGTCTTATCCTCGGCAGACGTCACGCGGTCATCACCGCGCAGCTCCTCGTAGACCTGCTCGATGCGCTCCTTGGTGACGCCGGCGTCGCGCAGCACGCGGCCGGCCTCGCCCTTGTCCTCGGCAAGCGCCATCAGCAGATGCTCGGTCACCACAAAGCTGTCGCCCATCTTGGTGGCCTTCTTCTCGGCCTTCTCGATGACGCGGACAAGCTCGTTGGAAAGACCCATCTGCTGGCTCTCGCCGGAAACCTTGGGCGCGTGGTCGATGGCATCCTGTGTGGAGCGTGCGAGCTGAGCCGGGTCGGCACCGATGCGCTCGATAATCACGGAGATATTGCGCTCGCCGGCACCAAGCAGGGCGGACAGCAGGTGAATCGGCTCCACCGCGCCGGCCTGCGCGTCAGCGGCCGTGCTCATGGCGGTCTGCAACGCCTCGCGCGACGTCATTGCTAGCTTATCGATTCTCATGGAATCACCTCTCTTGGGGCGGCCGCCCTACGGGGCGGCTTCACGTTGTTCGAGAAGTATTGTTGCCAGCTTTGCTCGATCTTATACACAAATCTAAGTCTCTATATATAAGATTTTCTGAGTGATTAAGAGATAGGGTACTGAGATGTCAGCCCGCCGCTGCCCAGGCGCACTACCGTCTCGATCTGTAACATCTAGCAGCCATTTTTGGTCCTAGGTGTTACAGATCGAGATGAAATGCTCAGCGGCGCCCGTTTATCTAAATCTGTAACAACTACTCGGCAAATAGGGCCCTATCTGTTACAGATTGAGACAAACAGAAGACACCCGAATCGAAAATCTAAATCTGTAACACCAGGCCCACTTTTAGCGGCCAAGACGTTACAGATCGAGACAAACCGAGAACTACTACAAAGGGGACGGGTACCTTTGTGGTGGTTGCAGTCTCTATTTACTTGCCGAACCCGTGCTTCCCGATTCGCCGCTCCAGGGCATCTCATCCTCGAAGAGCCATATGCGGGCAGACCCACTATCGCGTGCAGCCTGCGGGTCGGGCAAGCAGGTCTGTTCATAGGCATCTTGGATACACTGACCCATAAAATCGTTGAGCTCGGCCTGGTCGCCCTCCATGACATAGGCTGCATCGCCGGCCATGATGTAAATACCCGGACCCTCATTGCCCTCGTAACCCGGATCGTACGAGACATCACATAACTTTGCGCCGTTTGCAGTGTCCAGCTCGATGGAAGAGTGACATCCGCCAACCATGTCGTTCGCTTTTGCCCGATAGGACGCATATCCGTACCAACGCTTAAATGTTTTGCCCTTGAGTAGCTCGGACGCCCTATCGATCAGGCTTGTATCCGTGGTATAGCGCATGGCCCCAAGCTGAATACTCGGATAATTGCTAATACCCAGCACAGCCGGCTGCTCATCAAAATCAACGGTAATGGTCTCGGGCTTGTCGTCGCCGGTCAGAAGTTCGACAGATTGAGCCACAGGCTTGACCAACGGCTCCGTCACCGCAGCAGGTAGAAATGCCATACCGACAGCGCCCGCGCCAACCACAGCGATCGCAAGCGCCAAGACAATCAATCCAATACGGGCAGAACGGCTCACGGCAAAACACCCCACAATGCAAACCTTCGCCACCTGCACTAATGATACCGCCAGCTAACACTATTACCAAAAGAAGCCGCGCGCTCCTCACCACCACAAAGGGGACAGGCACCTTTGTGGTGGTTTTCGACGCTAACGGTCGACCATCTCGCGCCATGAGATTAAACTTGAATTGTTCTCTGAACATATCCATTTCTGCCTATCCTCAACAGATCTTTGTCTCGAGGAGCGCATATGAAGCCGCCTCATTCCACCGGTCGCAACGTCATCGCCATTCTCGCCATACCCATCGTGATGCTCTTCCTTATCGTCATCACGCCCTTTTCTTTTGGTATCGCCTCGCCCTTCGATCTTTGCGGGATGATCGACGCCGGCTCGCGTGCCACCTCGCTCTCCTTTGTCTGCCGTGGCGTGTTCTACGAATATGCAATTCCCACCGGACTTTGGCAGTCCAAGTTACCGTTGCTCGGTCAGATCGACGGATGCTCCCCCTATTTCTGCCTTGGACCTCAGGCGCTAAACTATCTAATCGACGACCAGCCACTCGACTCCATCGGCCTTGCCTACGACTACGCACCAAACACCGATGAGCGCCACATGAACCAAGTCCTCGACAAGATGCTTGGACAGTGCGGGCTCACCGAGGAGGCCGGTCGAACCATCTATAGCAACCAGAAATTAA
Source organism: uncultured Collinsella sp. (assembly GCA_900549535.1). Classification (GTDB taxonomy): domain Bacteria; phylum Actinomycetota; class Coriobacteriia; order Coriobacteriales; family Coriobacteriaceae; genus Collinsella. The sequence goes on from UROR01000003.1 coordinate 7,059, forward strand.
AGCGAACAGAACTCCGCCGTGTCGGAAAAATCAAAGGGCGAAACAGGGCCGCCTACTGGGATGCCTGGGCAACACGCGACAAGGGCGAATTCGGACACAGCACCTATATGGTCACTGTCTACACCAAAGACGGAATTAAGGACAATGTTGACGATTTCGCGTCATCCAAACTCGGCATCCCCAAAACAACCAAGCCCGCCAGCCCAGATGAAATCCTGTAGAGACGCTCATTAACATACCGCTCAACAATCACAACAACATCGAGCTCGTTCCCCACCACCACAAAGGTGCCTGTCCCCATTGTGGTGGTCCAACAAAGAAGCCGCCCCAATAAAAAGAGGCGGCATCAAGCAAGTCTATTTATTAGCGTCCCTCAAGACCCAACGAGAACGCAGAAATGTAGCCCGGGGCTTACCCTTTCCCGAACGCGACCCTCGCGAAGCGCGTGAGCGGGCGGGAAAGGGTAAGCCCCGGGCGGACAATTAAGTGCGTTACTCGGCAGCGGCCTTAAACTTGTTGTAGTTGATCAGGCAGCCGGCCTTGACGATGGCACGCTCCTCTGCCGTCATATCGGCAATGTAGAGCTCAATCTGCTCGACCGTGCCGTCGGCGCGCACCACGTAGGCGGCGATGTCCTTTAGGTCGCCATCGAGCGCGTCGCGTATACCCGGCACAAAGACGTAGTCGCCCACCTCAAAGTTGGGCTCGGCCTCCATCTGGAAGGGCACCATGCCCCAATTCATCACGTTGGAGCGATAGCGCTTGGTGGCGTACTCGTGGACGATGTTGGCCAGGCCGCCGATCACGCGCTGGCAGCTCGCGGCCTGCTCGCGGGCAGAACCGTCACCTGGCTTCTTGGCATAGAGCATGGAGCCAAACTCGGTCGCCTTGGCATCGGCCGCGACGCCCGCGCCGGTCAGCGCCTCAAACACACCGGCAAGCTCGGCATCGAGCGCCGCCAGGTCACCCGCGGACCCGCCGGCAACGCGGCGCTTCTCTACGGCGTCGACCTCCTTGGAGCGGCCCACGTAGGCCGGGTCGCGGCGGCTCAGCGTAAACTCGGCCAGACCCAGCGGGTTGGAGCGGAAGGAACTCGTCTCGCCCGAGGGAATGAGCTCGTCGGTCGTGGTGACCGGGTCCATGATCTTGGAGCACACCTTGAGCAGGATGTCGTCGCCGAGAGGCTCCATCGCGGGCCATGGCTTGATGTTGGGACCCTCGACCAGCTCGTCGGCCGGCTCAGCCTTGCCAAAGCCCCAGTACACGCGCTTTTTGTACGGCGCGTCGTCAAAGGTGTACTCGCAGGCCTCATCCCAAGTCTCCTCGGGCAGATCGGTCGCCGGCGTCAGGATGCCGCCGTTGGCAGCCGTCGCCGCAATGGAGCGGGCGTCCATCAGGGCCACGGCGCTCAGCTGGCCATTACCCGGCTTGGAACCCTCGCGGTTGGGGAAGTTGCGCGTGGTGTGGCGTATGGACAGGCCGTTGTTGGCAGGCGTGTCGCCGGCGCCGAAGCACGGGCCGCAGAACGCCGTGCGCACAATCGCGCCGGCCTCCATAAGGTCGTAGATATAGCCGCGGCGTGTAAGTTCGAGTGCCACGGGCTGGCTCGTGGGGTAGACCGACAGCGAGAACTCGCCACAGCCGGTGTTGGCGCCCTTGAGCACGCGGGCAGCCTGGACCACGGAGTCGTAGTTGCCGCCCGAGCAGCCGGCGATAACGCCCTGCTGCACATGCAGCTTGCCGTCGACGATCTTGTCGAGCAGGCTAAAGTGCGTCTTGCCCTCGCCGATCTTGGCGGCCTCGAGCTCCACCTCGTGAAGGATGTCCTCGAGGTTCTCGTTGAGCTCGTCGATCTCAAAGCCGTTGGAAGGATGGAACGGCAGCGCGATCATGGGCTTGATGCTCGACAGATCGACCTCGACGCAGCCGTCGTAGTAGGCGACATCGGCGGGCTTGAGCTCGCGGTAGTCGTCGCCGCGACCGTGCATGGTCAAAAACGCGTGCGTGTCCTCGTCGGTGGCCCAAATGCTCGACAGGCAGGTGGTCTCGGTGGTCATGACGTCGACGCCGTTGCGGTAGTCGGTCGTCATGCTCGCGATGCCGGGGCCCACGAACTCCATGACCTTGTTCTTGACGTAGCCCTTGGCAAAGACGGCGCGGATGATGGCGAGCGCTACGTCGTGCGGGCCGACGCCGGGACGTGGGGCACCCGTGAGGTAGATGGCTACAACGCCGGGATAGGCAACGTCGTAGGTGTCGCGCAGCAGTTGCTTCGCCAGCTCGCCGCCGCCCTCGCCCACGGCTATGGTGCCCAGGGCGCCATAGCGGGTGTGCGAGTCGGAACCCAGAATCATCTTGCCGCAACCGGCGAAGTTCTCACGCATAAAGGAGTGGATGACGGCGATGTGCGGCGGGACGAAGATGCCGCCGTACTTCTTAGCAGCCGAGAGACCAAAGACGTGGTCGTCCTCGTTGATGGTGCCGCCCACGGCGCACAGCGAGTTATGGCAGTTGGTGAGCACGTAGGGCAGCGGGAACTGCTCCATGCCCGAGGCGCGCGCCGTCTGGATGATGCCGACAAAGGTGATGTCGTGGCTCGCCATGGCGTCGAAGCGAATCTTGAGCGCCTCGGGGTCGCCGGACGTGTTGTGTGCCTGAAGGATCGAATACGCGATGGTGCCACGCTTGGCATCCTCGGGCGCCTGCGTAATACCGCGCTCGGCAGCCTCGGCCGCAGGCACAACTTCGCTGCCGCCGCGCAGGTAGATGCCGTCCTCGTACAGCTTGACCATACTGTCTCCCACTCTGCCCAAAAGATTTGGGCGCATAGCATACATTCGTTCAATATCGTGCCATAGAACGGTTGCCAGCGGGTTACGAATCTACACGTTCACTTTATCTCGGTAAAGTACAGGACGAGTCCGGCGAGGGCCTGCAGATTTAGTGCAAGAGTGTCCCTTTCGACTAGTCATTTAAGAACGTCCCCAATGACTACCCATCCGGAGCAAGTCAGCGCCGCAGGCAGAGAACGGACAGCGAGCGGGCCGTATTTCCAAAGTGAGGAACGTTCCCAAGTGCCGCATCCGGGCCATGGCAACGCCGATATTTTGGCGCGGACAGCGAAAGCCCGTCAGAGCGAGCAAGGTGCCTTGAAACAAGGCGGCATTGATCTTTTGATCATGCCGTCGAAGTTGAAAGGCAGATTGCCGCTCTGGCGGGCTTGCAGCGTCGACTGGTTACGCGGGTTGGTAAACCCGCGTAACTACAAATCCCCGCCGGCACCCAGCAGCTTGCGCATGACCTGTTCGGGGTTAACCGAGCCGTCGCGCGGGGCCAGGGCGGTGATCTTCTTCTGCATCTTGTACTCGTGCAGCTCATCTTCGAGCTGGCGTACGCGGGCGCGGAGCTTTTCGTTCTCGCGCTCGCGCTCCTCGGCACGCTCCTTCATATCGAGGATGCGCACCACGCCGGCGAGGTTGATGCCCTCGTCGGTCAGTTGGTTGATGAGTTCCAGACGCTCGATATCGGCACGCGAATACAGGCGCGTGTTGCCGCCCGAGCGCTGAGGATTCACCAGGCCCTTGGACTCGTAGACGCGCAGAGTCTGCGGGTGCATGCCGGTCAGCTCGGCCGCCACGCTGATCATATACAGCGGTTTGTTCCTATTGTCCTCGGCCATGCTACCTGACCCCTTTCCGTCTCGCACATCTCCATCATAAGCCTGTGGCCAGCCCGTGGGCCACGCAACCAAACTAGAACGTCGCCTTGTAACGGTTGACCTTCTCGCGATAATCGCGCGTGTCGGCCTCGCGCAGCTTGGTCATGGCATCGCGCTCATCGTCGGACAGGTTCGAGGGAACCTGCACCTTGATCTCGACAAGCAGCGCACCCGTGCGGCCGCGATGCTTAACGTCGGGCGCACCCATCTCCTTAAAGCGGAACTTCTTGCCCGTCTGGGTGCCAGCGGGCACCTTCAGACGAACCGTCGCGCCGCCGGGCGTGGGCACATCCACCGTGCAGCCGAGCGCCGCCTCGTAGACCGAGATCGGCACCTCCATGGTCACGTCGGCGCCCTTGCGCTTAAACAGCGGATGCTCCTCCACATGCGTGGTCACGACCAGGTCGCCACGCTCGCCTCCGGCAACGCCGTACTCGCCACGGCGCTTGTAACGCAATTTGCCGCCGTCGACCGCGCCCGCGGGCACCGAGACCGTGATGGTCTGCTGCTCGCCCGTCGAGGGAATGCGGTAGGTGACCTTGTGCGTCACGCCGCGAAACGCGTCCTCGGCCGTCACATCGACGGTCAGCGACAGGTCGCCGCCCTTGCGCGCGCGGTTGCGGCCCGCGCCCGCACCGGCAGCGCCCGCAGCCCCGGCAAAGCCCGAGCCCCAATCGCTGCCCCAGGCGCCGTTGCCGCTAAAGATGCTGTCGAAGATATCGCCCCAGCCGCTCGCGCCGGCACCGGCGCCGTAGCCACCGCTATACGCGCCGCCCGCGCCCGGCATGCCGCCGAACATGAGCATCTGGTCGTACTCTTTGCGCTTCTTCTCGTCCGAAAGCGTCTCGTAGGCCTCGCTAATCTCCTTAAACTTGGCCTCGTCGCCGCCGGCATCGGGGTGATATTTTTGCGCGAGCTTGCGAAACGCGCTCTTGATCTCTTTGTCGGAGGCGCTCTTGGATACGCCCAGGATGTCATAGAAGGTTTTGCCTGCAGCCATCGTAGCTCCTCTCCTGTTACGTCCGCCGTCCATGCAGACGACGGCTCATGCTTTCATATGGCACTAGGCCAGAAAGGGCCCCGGGTGTTGCCCCGGGGCCCTTCTCAATTACTCCTCGGTGCTCTCGGCCGTATCGGCCGCGGCATCCTCGGGCGCCGCTTCGGGCTCCGGTGCGGGGCGCTTCTCGCCACCGTAGGTCACCGTCACCATCGCGGAACGCAGGATGCGATCCGCCATGCGGTAGCCCTTCTGGTACACGTCGTTGACGGTCTCGTCGTACTGCGATGCGTCCTCGACGCGACCCACAGCCTGGTGCTCGAGCGGATCGAACGCCTCGCCCTTGGGGTCGATGGGCTCAACGCCCTCGTGCGCAAACACATCGAGCAGCTTGGCATGCACTGCATCAACGCCATCGACGAACTGCTTAAAATCGTCGGAAAGCTCCTGGCTACGGGCATGGTCGATTGCACGCTCGATATCGTCAACCACCGGAAGCAACGCAGTGACGAGCTTCTCGGTCGCGCGCTCGCGCTCGGCGATGCGCTCGTTAGCGGTGCGGCGACGGAAGTTCTCCCAGTCGGCCTGTAGACGGGCGGTGCGCTCGGTGGCGTCCTTTGCCTTGTCCTCGGCGGCCTTCTGAGCCTCTGCCGCAGCATCGAGCTCGTTGCGCACGTCGGCAAGCTCCTTTTGGGCCTGCTCGAACTTGAGCTTAAAGTCGTTGTCGGCGGCTTCCTCACCGGCGCGGATAGCGGCTTCCACCATCTCGTCCTCGGTCATCGTCGCCTCCTTGTTGGAATCCTCTACCTGGTTCTCGGCAGCCTCGGCGGCCTCGGCCTCGTTGACCTCGGTATCGTCGACGGCCTCTACGGGAATCTTCACGTCCTTCTCCTCAGAGTCAACGGGGGCGGTGCCAGCGGCAGCCGCCTCCGTGCGAGCTTTACGGGCGGACATGATTACTTGTCCTCGTCGTCCACAACCTCGTAGTCGGCGTCGACAACGTCATCGTCGGCAGGCTGGGCACCGGCGGCGCCGTCGGTCTGCTGCTGAGCGTCGGCGTAGACAACCTGGGCCAGCTCGTAGGCCACGGACTGCAGGGACTCGCCAGCGGCCTTGATGGCCTCGACATCAGAACCCTCGAGCGCCTTCTTGGCGTCGGCGATAGCGGCCTCGGCCTTGGACTTCACATCGGCGGAAACCTTGTCGCCCAGCTCGTTGAGGGTCTGCTCGGTGGAGTAGCACAGGCTGTCGGTCTGGTTGCGGACCTCGACCTCCTCCTTCTGCTTCTTGTCCTCCTCGGCATGAGCCTCGGCGTCCTTGACCATACGATCGACTTCGTCGTCGGACAGAGCGGTAGAGCCGGAGATGGTGATCTGCTGCTCCTTGCCGGTGCCCTTGTCCTTAGCGGAGACCTTGACGATGCCGTTGGCGTCGATGTCGAAGGTGACCTCGATCTGCGGCACGCCGCGGCGGGCAGCCGGGATGCCGGTCAGCTGGAACTTACCGAGCGACTTGTTATCGCGGGCAAGCTCGCGCTCGCCCTGGAGCACGTTGATCTCGACGCTGGTCTGGTTGTCGGCAGCGGTGGAGTAGACCTCGGTCTTGGAGGTCGGGATCGTGGTGTTGCGGTCGATCATCTTGGTCATGATGCCGCCCATGGTCTCAACGCCCAGCGACAGCGGGGTAACGTCGAGCAGCAGGATGCCCTCGACGTCGCCGGTGAGCACGCCGCCCTGGACGGCAGCGCCGTCGGCAACGACCGCGTCGGGGTTCACGGACATGTTGGGCTGCTTGCCGGTCATGGTCTTGACGAGCTCCTGGACGGCGGGCATACGGGTGGAGCCGCCGACGAGGATGACCTCGGTCAGATCGGAGAGCTTAAGCTTGGCGTCGCGCAGGGCGTTGGTGACAGGCTGCTTGCAGCGCTCGAGCAGGTCGCGGGTGATCTTCTCGAACTCGGCGCGGGTCAGCGTGTAGTTGAGGTGCAGCGGGCCGGACTGGTTCATGGTAATGAACGGCAGGTTGATGGTGGTCTGCTGGGCGGCGGAGAGCTCCTTCTTGGCGTTCTCGGCGGCCTCCTTCAGACGCTGCAGGGCCATGGGGTCCTGACGCAGGTCGACACCGTTCTCCTGCTGGAACTTATCGGCCATCCAGTCGATGACGCGCTGATCCCAGTCGTCGCCGCCCAGGTGGTTGTCGCCCGAGGTGGACAGAACCTCAAACACGCCGTCGGCGAGGTCGAGGATGGAGACGTCGAAGGTGCCGCCGCCCAGGTCGAAGACCAGGATGCGCTGGTCGGTGCCCTGCTTGTCCAGGCCATAGGCCAAAGCAGCAGCGGTCGGCTCGTTGACGATACGCTTGACGTTGAGGCCGGCGATCTTACCGGCGTCCTTGGTGGCCTGACGCTGGGCGTCGTTGAAGTAGGCCGGGACGGTGATGACGGCGTCGGTGACGGTCTCGCCCAGATACTTCTCGGCGTCGGCCTTCATCTTCGCGAGCGTCATGGCGCTCACCTGCTCGGCGGTGTAGTCCTTGCCCTCGATGTCGACGACGGCACGGCCGCCCTGGCCCTCCTTGACCTCATACGGCACGGTCTTGATCTCGGAGGTGCACTCGGAGTACTTGCGGCCCATGAAGCGCTTGATGGAGAACACGGTGTTCTTGGGGTTGGTGACAGCCTGGTTCTTAGCGGCCTTACCCACGACGCGGTCGCCGTCGGCACGGAAGCCCACGACGGACGGGGTGGTGCGGTCGCCCTCGGCGTTCACGATAATGGTCGGAGAACCGCCCTCGAGAACGGCCATTGCGGAGTTAGTAGTACCAAGGTCGATACCAAGAATCTTGCCCATTAGAAATTCCCTCTCTCTTGTGCGTTTGCACCGACTCGGCGGTCTGCCGCGCGGTGTTTCGGCTTGTCTTTCAGGATGTAGTGTATCCCCTTATGGGCCGGAATATACAAAATCTAAGTCAATTCATATAAGATTTCTTATCTCTGAGAGTTTAGGTTCTCAAATGCGCAGGTAAACACACTGTTTGAGTTCTCGGCAGATCTATTGAGATCTATGTAGAGATGGCTGAGGTTTGCGTCCGGGGGTGCCTGGGGGCCGACTTGCGGAAAGTTCATCCCGGTTTGAGCGTGGATTCCGGGTCGCAGTTTCCTCTAGCGGGCCCAACCGGAAACTGCGACCCGGTTTTCGGCCAAATAACGGGATGCCCTTTCCGCAAGCACGCTCAATCGCCCTATATTTCAAGTCACCTATAGCTAACATTTGCGCAGCTCAACGGCCTCACCTGCATGTTTTTTAGTAAGCCGCGGCATACTCGGCGAACGGTATGAAGATGCCGGTCAGAGGGTATTGCAAACGGTCGCTCCCGTGGTATGTTTTTGCCCGAATCAAACCGACGCGCATCGCCTGTAGCGTCGGTCAACAGAGAGGAAACTACCATGGCTCATCCCGTAATTGATGCCGACGAGTGCATCGCTTGTGGCGTTTGCGTCGACTCCTGCCCCGCTGGCGTTCTGGAGCTCCAGGACGTCGCTACCGTCGCTGACGAGGATTCCTGCGTCGCCTGTGGCGCTTGCCAGGACGCTTGCCCCGCCGGCGCGATCACCGAGATCGTCGAGGAGTAACAACTCCCCCACTTGCACACTCACAAGTACACCGTGCACAAAAAAGGAGGCCTCCGCATCGCCGCGGAGGCCTCCTTTTGCATTCGTCGTTACTAGGACAGGTCATCTTCGTAGGGCATTAGGTCTGCCAGATAGCCCTTCTCCTTGAGCATGGCCTCGATCTCGTCGAGGGTTTGCTCGTCTTCTGCCGCAATGCGGTGGAAGTGATAGCCGCTGGTTACCGTCAGCAGCGGAAAGCTCTTACCGCTCTCGATATCGTGCAGGTAGCGCTCAACATCGCGACGATTGCGGATGTCCAGGTCGGCCGTGATCTTGCCGTACACGCGGTGGTTGACGATCACGTTGAGCACGGCGCCGCCCGCGTCGACGATGCTCGTGAGCTCATCGCCCGCTTGCTCCACGCCGTGGCGAACCTTGACCAGACGCGTGGGCACAGCCGGGCTGCTCGCCGCCTCCTGTAGTACATAGCCGCGATTGGTGGCGACGATATCGTGCCCGTCGGCGCGCAGCAGGGCGATGTCCTGCACCACGACCTGACGGCTCACGCCCACCTCGCGGGCAAGCGCACTGCCCGAGACAGGATCTTTGGCGCTCTCGAGCACGGCCATGATGGCACGGCGACGCTCGCGGGCGTCCATTATTTACCGTCCAGCAGACGCAGGTGCTTGAGCGAGAGGTCGAGAATCGGCGCAGAATGCGTCAGCGCCCCCGAGCTGATAAAGTCAACGCCCAGGTCGGCAAGCGCGCGGATATTGCTGGCGTCCACATTGCCCGAGCACTCGGTCTTGGCGCGACCGGCGATAAGCTCGATAGCGGCGGCCATGTCGTCGTGGGTCATGTTGTCGAACATGATGATATCGGCGCCGGCCTCCACGGCCTCGCGCACCATGTCCAGGTTCTCGCACTCGATCTCGACCGTCGTGGTAAACGACGCATGGGCGCGCGCCATCTCAATCGCGCGTGCCACGCCACCGGCGGCGTCGATGTGGTTGTCCTTGAGCATGACGGCAGTCGACAGGTTATAGCGGTGGTTGCTGCCACCGCCGATCTCGACCGCGGCCTTCTCGAAGACGCGCATGCCCGGCGTGGTCTTGCGCGTGTCGACAAGCACGGTCTTGGTGCCCACGAGCGCAGCCGCCATCCGATGCGTGTAAGTAGCGATACCGCTCATGCGCTGCAGGTAGTTGAGTGCCACGCGCTCGCCCGAAAGCAGCACGCGCGCGTCGCCGCGCACCTGACCCACATGGTCGCCGGCGTGCACCTCATCGCCATCGACGACATCAAACAGCACCGAGCTCTGCGAATCCAGCAGCTCAAAGGTGCGAGCGAACACATCCAGGCCGGCGATGATGCCATCGGCTTTGGCGATAAGCTCCACCGTGGCGGAGCGCGCCGTGGGACACACGCTCGCCGTGCTCACGTCCTCAAACGTGATGTCCTCGCGCAGGGCCTGCAGAATCAGATCATCGACGACGAGCTTCATGGTAATGGGGTTCATGGTCTACTCCTCCACGGCCTGCGTGCCGGCGGCACGGGCCAAATCATCGATTGCCAGGGTGTCGGCGCTCAGGGCGCGATGACGGCCATCGAGCGCGGGATCGCCCGCCTGCTCTACGGCCAGTGACTCGCCGGTACGCATGTACCACGCGGCGCGGCGGCCCCAAACCAGAGACTCGAGCAGGCTGTTTGATGCAAGGCGGTTCTTGCCGTGAACGCCGTTGCAAGCCGTCTCGCCCGCGGCGTAGAGCTCGAGCATCGAGGTGCGGCCGTCCTTGTCAACCCACACGCCGCCCATAAAGTAGTGCTGCGTGGGCGTAACGGGGATGGGCTCGTCCAAGATGTCGCGGCCGTCCTCCAGGCAGCGTGCGCGGATGTTGGCGAAGTGCCCGGTCACCACGTCGCGCTCGACGGGGGCAAAGCTTAGCCACTCGTGCTCGGTGCCGTCCTGCTTCATCTGCTCGCGAATAGCGTCGGCGACCACATCGCGCGGCTGAAGCTCGTCGGTAAAGCGCTCACCGGCGGCATTGAGCAAAATCGCTCCCTCGCCGCGGCAGCTCTCGCTGATCAGGAAGGTGCGGCCCGGCTGCGGCGAGAACAGACCCGTGGGGTGAATCTGCACGTAGTCCAGGTGCTCCATCTTAATGCCATGCTCCTGAGCGATGTAGCAGGCATCGCCCGTGAGCTGCGGGTAGTTGGTCGAATGGTCGTATACGCCGCCGATGCCGCCCGTCGCCCACAGCGTGTGGCGGGCATGGATCTTAAACGGCTCGCCGGCATGCACGCCCCCGGCGACATTTGCCAGCTCGTCGGCGGGACGAACCGAGTTGTCCTCGTCCACGGGAACGGCGACGACGCCGGTGCACACCGTGGCGCCGTCACGCTCGCCCGTCAGGATGTCGGTCATGGCCACGTGCTCCAAAATCTGCACGTTATCCAACTTTCGAACGGCCTGGAGCAGCTTGGTCGTGATCTCCTTGCCCGTAATGTCGGCATGGAAGGCAATGCGCGGACGGCTGTGTGCGCCCTCGCGGGTAAAGTCGAGGCTGCCGTCGGTCTTGCGCTCAAAATCCACGCCCATGGCCAGCAGGTCGTTGATGACCGAGCGGCTCGAGCGGATCATGATGTCGACGCTCTCGCGGCGGTTCTCGTAGTGGCCGGCGTGCATGGTGTCCTCAAAGAAGGCATCGTAGTCTGAGCCTTCGGGCAGCACGCAGATTCCGCCCTGCGCGAGCATCGAGTCGCACTCGTCGACATCGCCCTTGGAGAGCATGATCACGCGCGTGCTCGTCGGCAGATTGAGGGCCGCGTACAGGCCCGCCACGCCGCAACCGGCAATGACGACGTCACACTCCATATCGGGGTATTGTTTGGTTTCCACAGGAATCCTCTCCCTTGTAATATGACATAAGGGACTGCCCCTCATGTCACATCGTTCTAGCGCGCCGCGTACTCGAGCATGCGGTCGAGCGTAATTTTGGCCTGGTCGGCCGCCTCGTCCGACACGCCGATCTGTACCTCGCCCTCGCCCGTCTCCAGGCATCGCACGAGCTTTTCGAGTGTGATGAGATCCATGTTGACGCAGGTGGGCTGCACCGCGGGAAAATAGAACTTTTTGCCGGTGCCCTCGCAGCGGCGCTCGAGCTCGTAGAGCACGCCGCGGACCGTCACGATGATGAACTCACTCGCATCCGAATCCTCGGCGTACTTGATGATGCCGGCGGTGGAGCCGATGTAGTCGGCCTCGGCAAGGACGTCGGCCTTGCACTCGGGGTGCGCCAGCACGAGCGCATCGGGATGCGCCTCCTGCGCGTCGACAATCTGCTCGACGGTGATGATGTGATGGCGCGGGCAGTAGCCATTGTTGAGGATGACGTGCTTTTGGGGCACCTGCTCGGCTACGAAGCGGCCCAGGTTTTGATCGGGGATGAACAGGACGTGCTGCTGCGGCAGCTCGGACACGATCTTGACGGCGTTGGAGCTGGTGACGCACACGTCGCTCCAGCTCTTGATCTCGACCGTCGAGTTGACGTAGCAGACCACGGCAAGGTCGTCGCCGTACTCGGCGCGCGCCGCATCGACCGTCTCGCGCTTGACCATGTGCGCCATGGGGCAGTCCGCGCCCGGCTCGGGCAGCAGCACGGTCTTGGTGGGGTTGAGCAGCTTGGCGCTCTCGCCCATAAACTCCACGCCGCACAGCACGATGGTCTGCTGCGGCAGGCTCTTGGCGAGCTTTGCCAGGTAGAAGCTGTCGCCGACGTAATCGGCAACGGCTTGGACCTCGGGCGCCACGTAATAGTGCGCCAGGATCACCGCGTCACGTTGGGTTTTTAGTTGCTGAATGGCCTCGACGAGCTCTGCGGGCACCAGTGCCGCGCGCTCCGTTGCCGTCGTTGCCGATGCTAGGCCGGCCGCGATATCGCGTGCAAGCTCCGACGCATCCATGTTCGCGCTCTGTGCCATCAAGGCCCCTCTCTTTTGGCGAATCTTGGGGCTTTAGTATGACACCTAGGTTTACAGCTGACAAGACAGCTGTAAACCTAGGTGTAAAGTTGAAATAAAGATTCAATCATGTGGCAGGTCCATTTTCGAACTGGCAAGCTGAGGATAGCTGAGCTCTCGATGGCGCAGGAGGCATCTTTCGCCACCGCAATACCGCTTGGCGCGAGTTGCACGCCTTGGGGCGCAAATGGGACACGCCTCCGCGGGCGGCGCGCACCCAATGTGGCAAAATCGAACTACTAAGGGGGCCCGAATGCTCAAGATTATCGCCTGCGACGACGACGTCGCTTTTCTAGATAGACTGCACCGGATGATCGACCGCTGGTCGACCGAGACGGGCACGGCAGTCGATGTTGCGCTCGTCACGCGCGGCGAGGACCTGCTGGCCCGCCATGCCGCATCGCGTGCCGACATCATTCTGCTCGACATGATCATGCCGCTCGTCAACGGCATGGATACCGCGCGGGAGCTGCGCCAATCCGACACCGCCGTGCGCCTGGTGTTCCTCACCTCATCGCCCGAGTTCGCGCTGGAGTCCTATGAGGTCCGCGCCTTCGACTACCTGCTCAAGCCCGTAACGTACGAACGCCTGGCGCAACTGCTCGACGAGCTTTCGAGCATGCGACCCGCCGTGACCGATGAGCTCGTGACCAAAACGTCCTTTGGCTACCATGCCCTGCGCCTGTCCGATATCGAATATGCCGAGGCCCGCAACAAGCACGTGGTATTCCACCTGCGCGACGGGCGCGACATCGAGGCGCTCGAGCCGTTCCGCAACATCGAGGACCAGCTGGCCAAAAACGCAAGCTTCTTTAAATGTCACCGTAGCTACCAGGTCAACCTGCGCAATATCGACCACTTCAACCGCACGGATATCGCCATGCGCTCGGGCGCTTGCATCCCGCTGGCGCGCAGCTGCAAGCAGGGTTTCCAGGATGCCTACTTTGCGGCACGGTTCGAGAGCGGGAGGCGCTGATGCTCCCCACGGCCGAGATGATGCTTTGGGCAATTCACCACGCAACGACCCTGCTTTTTGGCGTTTTTGCCTCGGCGGCGCTCTGCGGTATCGAGATCAACCGGCGTCATGCGCTTGAGCTGGTGATGGTCGGCGCCGTAACCGGATGCGCATTCGGCCTCGCCAATGCCGTCGGCGGCGAGCTTTTCGCCCGTCAGGTATATCCACTCGTCGTGCATCTGCCGCTCGTCATCTATCTGTGCGCGCGCTATCGCCTGAGCCCGCTGCTCGTTATGCTGGGCGTTACCAGTGCCTACCTGAGCTGCCAGTTCAGCAACTGGATGGGCATCGCCGCGCTCGCCGCCACCGACTCGCAAATCGCGTACTACGTGGCACGCATTATCACCACGGCCGTCGTCTTTGCGATCCTGCTGCATTGGGCCAGCGACATCGGTCCGCGCCTGGCGGTCAAAACCCCCACCGAGCTCGAAATTCTGCTCATCCTGCCGCTCGTCTACTACATCTTCGACTACGCCACCAACGTCTATACCACGCTCTTCCACTCGGGCTCGGTGGTAACCGTTGAGTTTTTGGCGTTCGCCCTCTGCGCCTTCTACCTTATGTTTCTTGCCGTCTACCTTCGCGAATACGAGGCAAAGGAAATCGCCGAGCGCGAGCGCTGGATGCTCGCGACCCGCGACAGCGCGGCCATCAAAGAGCTCGAAGCCTGGCGCCAGTCCGGACGCGAGCTCTCGGTTCTCCGTCACGACATGCGCCACTACCTGCGCGGTCTAGCGGCCCTGATCGAAGAGGGTCACACCGATGAGGCACTCGAGCGCATCGACGCGCTCTGCGAGACCAACGACCGCACCGCCGTGCGCCGCTACTGCGCCAACGAAACGGTCAACATTGCGCTCTCGTCGCTTTCCGCGGACATCAACGCGCACGGCATCACCGCCGACCTGCGCGCCACCGTACCCGAAACCGTCCACGTGGGCGATGTCGATCTGTTCAGTGTGGTATCGAACGCCCTGGACAATGCCATCGCCGCGGCGAGCGCCGCCCCCGAGGGCAAGCGTTTTGTCGACCTGGACCTTCGCTACGAAGACGGTCATCTTCTACTGCTGGTTTCCAACACGTTTGGCCGTGCGCCGCACATGGTCGATGGCATGCCCGTGGCTCAGCACACTGGGCACGGCTTTGGCACCAAGAGCATTATGCTTGCCGTCGAGCGCATGAACGGCAACTGCCAGTTCCGCATTAATAGCGACCGGTTTGAGCTGCGCGCCGTGATGTAGGGGCTGCCGCCAGCCTCGCTACAGCGGTGCGGCCGCCGGGGTCAGCTGCTTAATGTAGGCCCACATGCGCTGCTTGGCGGCCTTGTCGGTGAGCGCCGCCTCAAAACCGTCGAGCGCCAGCACGCGGCGCCCCTGCACATGGGCGACCAGGCCGGGCTTAAGCATGGCGGTGTCAAAGTCATCAATTGCCACAAGCATATCGGCATAGGTCTCGCGCATGACATCGGCCGCACTGTTGTCCAGCAGCAGCACCGCCTCGGGGTCCAAGGTCTCCAGCGCCTCGCGGAACAGGTCGCACGTCAGGGCCTCGCCCGGCGCGACCGCTCCGTCGCCCGCGCCGGCGACGCTTGCCAGCACGCAAAAATCCTCGGGGGCATATCCGATGGCGCCGAGAGCCTTGCGCAACGCGGCGCCATCCGCGCCGGCAGCCAGCTCGCCGCCCGAGCACTCGGCTTCATCCAAATCGCCTTTGACCAGCACAATCGGCGAGCACGCGTTGCCCGCGATACGCACGCCACGGCCGGCGAGCGATGCGAGCTCCTGCTCGGTCGCCTGAGCGATGGCTTCTTTTTTCTGGCTTTGTGACGTGGGCATGCGCTCTCCAATCGTTTGCGTGCCCACCATTATATAAAAGAGCCGCCCGCGAGTGGTTGCTTTACGAGCCGCTGGGTATAAGCACGGTCGTACTGAGTTTTACGCGGCCGAGCCGCGTCGCATTATGGAGGTCACCATGGCTGACATCAAGCAGATTACCCCCGAGAACTTCAACGCTGTCGTCAACGATAGCCTGCCCGTACTGGTTGATTTTTGGGCCCCGTGGTGCGGCCCCTGCCGCTCGCTCTCGCCCATCGTAGACGAGGTTGCCGACGAGCTGGCCGGCAAGCTGGCTGTGGCCAAGTGCAACGTCGACGACAACCAGGACCTGGCCATGAAGTTTGGCGTCATGAGCATCCCCACGCTGATCGTCTTTAAGAACGGCGAGGAGATCGACCGCTCGGTCGGCGCCTTACCCAAGGCAAGACTTCAGGCACTGCTGGAGAAGCATCTGTAATACGCTTGTTACTTGTCTGCCGTCCATGAGCGGTTTTGCACCGCTCGCCGGAGTGCCAAACGCAAGGCATGCGACCACGGATAGTATGGTAGACACAAACAGCCCCCAGTGAACGGGTGCGAGTCAGACGGACTCGCACCCGTTTTCTTATGCGGCGGCGCCCAAGGCGGGCGTAGTAGAATCTGAACCACCATATCGCCCCGCACAAAAGGAGATTCCCATGCATGACGTCGGAATGAACATGAGCCAGCTTGCCATGAGCGTCAAGCAGGTCGACGACACCATTGAGCTCGCTCACGAGTGGAGCCATCAGCTGCTGCATGCGACCGAGAACTTTGACATGGAGCGCATTGGCGCCAAGCTCGAGGCCGCCATGTCCGCGCTGCACGAGGCGCACGATGCGCTCGAGGGCTACGAGGAGGCCATCGAGGCAGATCATAACTCCGTCGGCTCTGTGAAACTGGTGTAACGTGGCCGAGCACGAGCACGCGCACGCGCACGCTTACGGTGCGGACGACGATGCGAGCTGCCGTTGCAGCGGCTCCAGCTCCGAGCTGGTCCGCTTTTCGGTCACCGCGCCCGACGACCTGCTGCGCCGCTTTGACGAGCAGATCGCGCGCCGCGGTGACGTGGCCAACCGTTCCGAGGCCGTACGCGATCTGATTCGCGCCTCGATCGCCAAGGAGCAGATGCGCACGCCCGACGAGCAGGTCATCGGTTCGCTCACCATGATCTATGACCACCATACCGGCGATCTGACGCGCCGTCTGGACGAGGTGCAGCACGACTACACCGACGAGATTGTCTCGACCATGCACGTGCATCTGGACCACCACAACTGCCTGGAGATTCTGGCCCTCAAGGGTCGCGGCAAACGCGTCTACGAGCTGGCTGACCGTCTGCTGGGCCTGCGCGGGGTTAAACACGGCGAGCTCACCTGCGCCGCCACCGAGCAGAGCCTGGGGCTGTAACAGCACACATTTCAACGAAGGAGGGTCGCATGCGACATGCGCATATCCATGTAACGGGCATTGTGCAGGGTGTCGGCATGCGACCGTTTGTGTATCGCGAGGCCATGGCGCACGGCATTTGCGGCTGGGTGCTCAACGCGGGCGATGGCGTGCATATCGAGGCGCACGCTCTAAGCGAGTCGCTCGACGAATTTGTCGACGCGCTTTCCGAACATGCGCCTGCGGCGTCTCGCGTGGAGCATGTCGAGGTTGTGGACCTAGCACCCGGCGACTGGGACGCCGCTAACGAGCAGGGCTTTCGCATTGTGGCGTCGCAGAATCAAACTGCCCACACGACGCTCATCTCCCCCGATATCGCCACCTGTGACGACTGCCTGCGCGAACTGTTCGACCCCGCCGACCGACGCTATCACTACCCCTTTATCAACTGCACCAACTGCGGGCCGCGCTTTACCATCATCCGGTCGCTGCCTTATGACCGAGCGGCCACGTCGATGGATTGCTTTCCCATGTGCCCCGAGTGTGCCGCAGAATATGGCGACCCGCTTGACCGGCGCTTTCATGCGCAGCCCGATGCCTGCTTTGACTGCGGGCCACATATTACCTGGCGCGAGGCGGCGGGCGACATGGAGCTCGAAGGCTCGGGGGCGACGCCAGCCGTCGGCAGCACGCGCGAAACCAGCGATGCCATTATTGACCGCTGTGTCGAGCTGCTGGCCAGCGGCGGTATTGTCGCCATCAAGGGCCTGGGCGGATTCCATCTGGCCTGCAACGCCGCCAATGAGCGGGCGGTGGTCGAGCTGCGCCGTCGCAAGCGCCGCAGCAACAAGCCGCTTGCCGTTATGGTGCGCAGCCTTGCCGATACTGAATGCCTGTGCCATGTCGATGATGCCGAGCGCGGCCTGCTAACCGGTAGCATCCGCCCCATCGTGCTGTTGCGCCGGCGTGCTGTTGGCGAGGGAGATTCCCCCGACGCCCTTACACTCGCGCCATCCGTCGCGCACGATCTACCCGAGCTCGGCGTCATGCTCCCCTATACACCGCTTCAGCATCTGCTGCTTGCAGCTGCCGCGTCGCATGACATGCACGCGCTGGTCATGACCAGCGGAAACCTGAGCGAGGAACCTATCGAAACTGACGACGACCTTGCCTGGGAACACCTCGTTGCCGCCGGCATTGCCGATGCGCTGCTCGGTAACGACCGTGCGATTCTCTCACGCTACGACGACTCCGTGGTACGCGTGGTCGGTGGGGTCGTTATGCCCGTGCGCCGCGCTCGCGGATATGCGCCTCGGCCGTTGCCGCTGCCGGCACTCGACGGCGCTCCGTCCTGCGTGCTCGCCTGCGGCCCACAGCAAAAGGCAACGATCGCATTCACACGCGAAGATGCGAACGGCGAGGCGGCCTGTTTTGTGTCGCAGCATATTGGCGATGTCGAAAACGGCGAGACCTTCGATGCCTGGAACGCCGCGCGCACGCGCTTGGAAGATCTCTTCGACTTGACGCCCGCCGCGCTGGCCTGCGACTTGCACCCCAGCTACCTATCGAGTCAGTGGGCGCGCGAGCAGGCGCGAAAATGCAATCTGCCGCTCGTCGAGGTGCAGCACCATCATGCGCATATCGCGAGCGTAATAGCCGAGGCTATTGCCGCGGGCCAGCTTACAATCGACGCGCGCGTGCTCGGCATTGCCTTCGATGGTACGGGTGCCGGCACCGACGGCACCATATGGGGCGGCGAGTTCCTTGTCGCCGGCCTTGCCGATTTTGAACGCGCCGCCCACCTGCGCACCTGGGCGCTGCCAGGCGGTGCCGCATCCGTGCGCGACGCCCGGCGCAATGCCTTTGCCCTGCTGAGCGAGCTCGGCCTGCTCGAGCACCCGGGTGCCGCGGGGCTATTGGGCACCCTCGACGAGCAAACGCGCAGCATCACGGCTACGATGATCGAGCGGAACATCAACAGCCCACGCACGAGCAGTATGGGGCGTCTCTTTGACGCCGCCGCTGCAGTTTTGGGCATTTGCGGGCAGGCAACCTACGAAGGCGAACCCGCCATCGAACTCGAAGCCGCCGCCTGGCGCGCACTCGGCGGCAAGCCCGTTCGTCTCGACGGCAATCATACAGGCGTATTCACGTCTGCCGCCGACTCCCCCATCCTGGACCCCCAACCGCTCATCGAAGCTCTTCTGAATGGAATCGAGGCAGGCACGCCGGCCGACAGGCTCGCGCTCGGGTTTCACATCGCCATTACGCACGCTACGACCCACGTCGCGTGCAAGATCTGTGAGCGCGAAGGCCTCGATACCGTCGCGCTCTCGGGCGGTGTGTTCATGAACCGGCTTTTGCTTCAGCTCCTTACCCACGAGCTCAAAGACGCCGGTCTTGCCGTCTTGGTCCCCCATGCTGTGCCCGTCAACGACGGCTGCATCGCCTACGGTCAGGCCGCCATCGCTCGTGCTCGCCTCGCGCAGACGGCGTTGCGATAGGCTGTTTTGCCAGCCTGCGCGCCGCCGTCTCACAGGTGTAACGCGTTTGCTCGCGACTCCCGCGAGCGCTACCATCAACTGATGGGTAATTAGGCGCCTATCCAGCGCAAAACGTATAAAAGGGGAACATTATGTGCCTTGCCGTTCCCGGTAAAGTGGTTAAACGCGACGACGACCTTAAGGCGACCGTCGACATGATGGGCATCGAGCGCCCCGTTTCGCTGCGCCTCGTGCCGACGGCACAGGTTGGCGACTATATTCTCGTGCACGCCGGCTTTGGCATCCAGATTGTCGACGAGCAGGAAGCCCAAGAGACACTCGAGCTCGTCAATACCATGACCGAGCTGGCCGAAGAGGACCAGCTTGCCACCAACCCGGCCGAGGCGTACTAGTGGCGGCGGCACAGCCGGTTCGCTCCGGTATCGACTTTTCGGCATTTCGCGACCCCAAGCTGGCTCGCGAGCTCATCGATCGTATTCATGGGCTTGTCGGCAACCGCAGCATCAACCTTATGGAAGTCTGCGGCACGCATACCGTGAGCATTGGCCGCTATGGCTTTCGTTCCATTATGCCGGCGGGGCTCAAACTGTTGAGCGGCCCGCGCTGCCCCGTCTGCGTTATCGCGAACCGCGACATCGACCACGCAATCGCACTCGCCAAGATGGACGGCGCCATCATCACTACCTTTGGTGACATGATGCGCGTGCCCGGATCGTCTACCTCGCTTGCCGCGCAAAAGGCGGCGGGGCGCGACATCCGCATCGTCTACTCTCCGCTCGACGCACTCGACATTGCCGAGCAAAATCCCGAACGCCCGGTCATCTTTATGGGTGTGGGCTTTGAGACCACAACGCCCACCATTGCCGCCGCTATCCTGGAGGCCGACGCGCGCGGGCTCCAGAACTTCTCGGTCTACTGTGCTCACAAGACCACGCCGCCGGCTCTGCGTGCGATCTCTAACGACCCCGAGACGACCATCGACGGCTTTATCCTGCCCGGTCACGTCGCTACCATCACGGGCTTGGCGCCCTTTAGCTTTTTGGTCGACGAGTTCGATACCCCCGGCGTAGTTACCGGGTTTGAGCCGGTCGATATCTTGCAGGGCATCTGCATGCTGGTCCAGATGGTTGTCGAGGACAGGCCCGCGATTGGCAACGCCTACCGCCGTGGCGTCAATGCAGACGGCAACCCCGTAGCGCGCCAGCTGGTCGAGCAGGTATTTGAGCCGTGCGACACCACGTGGCGCGGACTGGGACCGATTGCCAGCTCGGGTCTTTCCATCCGACCTGAGTTCTCGCGCTTTGATGCGCGCGCCCGCTTTGATGCGCCCGTTGAGGCGACGGTCGAGCCGCGCGGGTGCCGCTGCGGCGACGTGCTGCGCGGGGCCATCACGCCGAGCGACTGCCCGCTCTTTGGCCGCACCTGCACGCCCGAACACCCCGTCGGCCCGTGCATGGTGAGCTCCGAAGGCAGCTGCGCGGCGTACTACCGTTACCGCGACTATTAAGGTCCGCCGTTCTAACGAACGGCGGACCGGCCGACGCTGCGCACCATTCAGGCGAGCGATTTGCCTTTCAATCGTCGGCTGCGGGCAAAAGCCCAGCAGCCTCCTCTTTCAAGGCAGCTCACTTCGTCTGAATGGCGCTCGCTGACTTTTACTTAACATCGATTTTGCCACACTCGGCTATTGCCGATTCCACCCACGATTGGAGTTTTCGATATGTCCCGTACTGCCACCGATAGCACTGTCCTGCTGGGCCACGGCTCCGGCGGCCAGTTGATGAAGCGCATTATCGATGAGATCTTTCTGGATGCCTTTGGGTCGCCCGAGCTGCTTGCGGGCAACGACGCCGGTGTCGCCGCGTTGCCCGCAAGCGGGCGAATCGCCATGTCGACCGACAGCTTTGTGGTAACGCCGCAGTTCTTCCCCGGCGGCAATATCGGCCGCCTCGCCGTATGCGGAACCGTCAACGACGTCGCGACCTCGGGCGCTAACGTGCGCTACCTATCGTGCGGCTTTATCCTCGAAGAGGGCTATCCCATGGACAAGCTGCGCCAGATTGTACAGACCATGGCCGAAACGGCACATGAGGCAGGTGTGAAGATTATCACCGGCGACACCAAGGTGGTCGAGCGCGGCGGTGCCGACGGCGTCTACATCAATACCGCCGGCGTGGGCGAGGTACCCGCGGGCGTGGCGCTCAGCGGTGCAAACTGCCAGCCCGGCGATGTCATCTTGGTCTCGGGCACGCTGGGCGACCACGGCATCGCCATCATGAGCCAGCGCGAGGGCTTGGCGTTTTCGAGCAACATTGAAAGCGACGCTGCGCCGCTCAATCATCTGATTGCTGACGTGCTCGCCGCCGCCCCCGACACCCGCTGCTTCCGCGACCCCACGCGCGGTGGCCTGGCATCCACGCTCAACGAGTTTGCCCAGGCCAGCGGCGTTGCCATGGAGATTGACGAGGATGCCGTGCCCGTGCGCCCCGACGTGCAGGCGGCATGTGAGATGCTCGGCTACGACGTTCTGCAGGTGGCAAACGAGGGCAAGATGGTCGCCGTGGTGCCGGCCGAGCAGGCCGATGCCGCGCTGGCGGCCATGCGCGCCGCCCGCTACGGCGAGAACGCCGCCATCATCGGTCGCGTGCTGCCGCTTGCCGAGGACGCCCGCCCCGCCGTGCGCGTACGCACCGGCTGGGGCTCGACCCGCATCCTCGACATGCTCGTGGGAGAGCAGCTACCGAGAATTTGCTAGGGCGGAATCGCGCGGTCGGCGCGATGTGGCTTGATATCCCTGGAGATGTTCAGATTCCAAGCGCGCCTAACGCGGAAGCCAAGTATTATGAGGTGCGTTTTGAAACCCAATGACGGGAGCTTTCATGGCAGCAGCTTTTTCCCATGTGATCTTTGACCTGGACGGCACCATCCTCAACACGATCGAGGACCTGGCGGCCGCCGGCAACCACACCTGCGAGATGCACGGCTGGCCCACGTTTGCCGTGGACGAGTACCGCTACAAGGTGGGAAACGGCATGCTCAAGCTGGTCGAGCGCTTTATGCCCGCCGAGTACGCGGGCGACGGCCGCATGTTTGAGCAGACGCTTGCCGAGTTTAGAGCTTATTACGGCGAGCACAAAGAGGACCACACCTCACCCTACGCCGGCACGATTGAGATGCTCGACCGTCTGCGCGCAGCGGGCGTTCAGCTTGCCGTGCTCACCAACAAAGATCATATTTCGGCAGCCCCGCTTATCGAGAAGTATTTTGGCTCTGAGCGCTTTGCGCTGGTACAGGGCCGTGTCGATGCGTTTCCGCCCAAGCCCGAGGCACCCGTCACGCTGCACGTGATGAAGGAGCTGGGCGCCAATCCGGCAACCACGCTCTACGTGGGCGATTCCAATGTCGATATCCTGACCGGTCACAACGCTGGCCTTAAGAGCGCGGGCGTCAGCTGGGGCTTTCGCGGCCGCGCAGAACTGGAAGCCGCCGGCGCCGACTACGTGGTGGACACCCAGGCAGAGCTCGTAGCACTGGTGCTGGGCGAATAGCGGAGCCGCCGCTTAACGTAGCTGCGACAATTCTTCCACGCGGAAAGCGCATCCCGTTTTGGAGCTCCGGAATGGGATGCGCTTTCCGTTTGAGGCGCGTCGGGGAAACCGCATCCCGTTTTGGAGCAATATTCCGGGTCGCACTTTCCGCAACCCACCCCATCCGGAAACCGCGACCCACTATTCAGCCAAAAACCGGCTCGCATTTTCCCGAGCATTCGATGCAGCGCTGGTGCAAGGAGTGCCCCCAACTGTCGGCAGAAAAGGAACGTCCCCAAGTGCCGCAAGAGTGTCCCTTCTGACTAGTCATTTAAGAACGTCCCCAATGACTACACCTTCCGACAACGGTAACACCGCAGGTAGAGGACGGACAGCGAAAACGCCCCTAAGCGAGCAAGGTGACGTGAAATGAAAGGGCGCTGACCTTCTGGTCGCCTTCTGGTCGCGCCCTTGAAATTGAACGTCAGATTGCCGCTTAGGGGCGTTTGCAGCGTCGAGCAGTTGCGGCGTTTGGTAAAACGCCGCAACTCCCTAGCTCATCATGGCATTCATCATCTCGTTGGTTGCGGAATCGTCAGCAGACCACTCGCCGTCGTCATTGCAGGAGTACTTGAAGGTGACCTTGGTGTCCTTGGTCTTAGCAGCCTTGGTCACATCGACCATAACCTGACCGGCCATCTTGTACAGCTCGTCATCGGAAGGCATCGAATCGAGCGCGGCGACCTTCTCCTGATACTGGGTGGCAAAATCCTCAACGATCTGGTTCATGGACTTGCAGGTAATGGTGACCTCGGCAGTTGCGGTACCCTTGTCCTCGTCGACCGTCACGTCGCCGATTTTGTAGTCAAAGCCCTCGAGATAGCTCTTGGCGTACTCCTTGGGATCGATGCCCAGCTGCTCGAACTCGTCGCCCGAGGCCTCTTCCAGGCCGGCGAGGAAGTCGCCGCCACCGTTCTTGACCTCGTCAAACTGCGTCGTAAGATCCTCGGTGATAAGCTCCTCAACCGAAGGACCTCCGCAGCCGGAAAGCACAACCACGCACGCGACCAGAACAGCCATCAGGGGCGCAAGCAGCAGCTTCTTTTTCATGTTGTTCCTCCCAATGAGCGGCACCGCGCTTCCCGACGCGGTGCACGTCGTAACAATAAGGCCATACTAGCCGCTAACGAACACCCCCGGCAAAGCAAAGGCGCAGACGGCTCGATTTAACGTCCGAACGGTTTACCGGTCCGTCCAACGCGCAATAAAACGTCCCGCCGCATTGTAATAAAAAAGGGCGGTCGAACAATTCGACCACCCTTGCACATCCTTTGGATGTCGCAGTCTACTTGCGGACGACCTTAACGATGGCGTCACCAGCAGCGACGGCAGACTCGGCCTCGACGGTAAGCTCGACGTCGGCGAACTCGGCGGTGTTGGACACAGCCACGACGACGCAGTCCTTGTAGCCGGCAGCAGCGATCTTGGCGCGGTCGATCTTGAGCAAGGGCTGGCCGGCCTTCACGACATCGTCAGCCTTGACGAAGCCCTCGAAGCCGTCGCCGTTCATGTTGACGGTATCGACACCAACGTGCACCAGAACCTCGATGCCGCTATCGGACTGCAGGCCCACGGCGTGACCCATGGTGACGGTCACCTTGCCGTCGCAGGGAGCGTAGACCAGATCGTCCTCGGGCCACACGGCGCAGCCCTTGCCCAGGACCTCACCACCAAAGACGGGATCGGGCACGTCGGCCATCTTGATGACCTTGCCCTTGACGGGCGAGCACAGCACGTCGGCGCCGGCAGAAGCAGAGATGGAAGCGGGAGCTGCAGCAGCGGCAGGCTCAGCCTTCTTCTTAAACATGTCAAACAGACCCATACGTTTTCTCCTCTTGATTAAGCGCAACGTTATGCGCATGCCTATGGTGATTATAGTGCCAAATGGTTCAAATACTAAGGTGGGGACTCGAATCGCGAGCCCTTCTCGGTAGTGCTCGTGGGATGAGCATCTCCTTTGCATCGCGGTTCGATAAGCCGAGTATCGCCCACGCGCGGGACGGGCAGAAGCGGGCGCACCAAACCCGATACTTCTTTTCGCTCTCGAGTCCTGCCGCCGCCCCGTCCCTGACACTTCCTGATACCGACCGAAACGTGCCAAAATAAAACCGTCCCTTTTTGGTAGGTTTGGCGAGTGTGGATTTTCGGACGCTTAACTAACGAGCGTGGATGATCTCCCACTTTGAGGCCGTCACCGAGCCAAAAACGGGAGATTATCCACGTTCATTTTGGATAACCCCCCTTGTACCAAGCCGAGCTCCATGGTCAAGTAATAACGACTTCTCATCATTAGATTGTTTACATCAATTCTAATAACTATTTAATCCTTAAACTCGTTATTAGAATTGATATGATTGGCCTAATAACGAGTTTCCGGCACTAAAGATATGGAGGGCGCGATGCAAATCGAGGAGAACGGCCAGGGAACGCTCCGCAATAATCTATCGGGGAAATTGGCTTACTATTCGTTTTTTCCAACGCCCTTGCAATCATTGAGGCAGCTAAACCTCACCGAGGAAACCTATCGCACGCTTTCCGCATGCTCACGAAAGCTTGGAGAGCTTGAAGGCATGCTCTACTTTGTTCCCAACGCCGATATGTATCTGACAATGTACGTGCGCAAAGAAGCACTCCTTTCTTCGCAAATTGAGGGAACCCAGTGCACGTTTGACGACCTACTTAGTCCATCGCAAACACAACTCCATCATAAAGATGTCGCAGACGTCGTGAATTACGTCCGTGCTGTCGACCGCGGCGTAGAACTGCTCAAAAAGATGCCCTTGTGCACGAGACTTCTTAGGCAAGTTCATGCGGTCCTGCTGGACGGAGTGCGCGGAACGGAGAAGAATCCAGGCGAGCTGCGCTCCTCACAAAACTGGATTGGCCCCTCAGGCTGCACCATTGCAACCGCATCGTTTGTCCCTCCAAACATTGAAGATTTGAGTAACACGCTCCAGGACCTCGAACGCTTTATCAATGAGCCTCAAGTCGAAATGGATCCGATTGTGCGGGCGGCGCTCGTCCATTACCAATTTGAAACTGCCCATCCATTCCTAGACGGAAACGGTCGCCTGGGCAGGCTTCTCATTACACTTATGCTCATCAATGATGGCGTTCTTCATTCTTGCTTGTTCTATCCATCGTTCCAGTTCAAGAAAAATCGAAGCGAGTACTACCGGCAACTCACATCCGTAAGGGAGAGAGGCACTTACGAGGAATGGATAGAGTTTTTCTGCAACAGTCTTCTCGAGAGTGCGAAGGACTCGGTAGGGTCTTTAAAAAACCTTGTTGACCTCCATAACCGTTCCACAGCAACCATTACCGAAAATCTCGGAAGGACTGCTGCAAACGGGCAAAGGCTGTTGGGCATTCTTGAAGAGCACCCCATCGTCGACACCGCATTCATCGCTGCCCAACTCGATATCGGCAGGAGTACCGCGAGCTCGCTCGTCAAATCATTTGAAGAATTGGGTATCCTCCGTCCTCTCGACGAGTCAAGACAGAGATACCGGCAGTACGGGTATGAAGAGTATCTTTCGATTCTCAGGGAAGACGCCGAGCCGATTAGATAGGCATCGCAGCCCAGGCAAATTAAAGCGAGCGCGGATAATCTCCCACTTTGAGCCCGCACACAGGCCAAAACTGGGAGATTATCCACGTTCATTCCTGACTAGTCATTTATGAACGTCCCCAATGACTACCAATGACTACCACGGCAACACCAATGTTTTGGCAACGCCAGCGAGCGGGTCGCATTTGTGACAAGGTGACGTGAAACGAAAGGGCGCTGACCTTCTGGTCGCGCCCTTGAAGTTGAACGTCAGATTGTCCAAATGCGGCCCGCGCAGCGTCGAGCTGTTACGGCGTTTGGTAAAACGCCGTAACTAACAAGCTCCGTACTGCTCGTAGTAGGCATCGATGGCGGCCTTGAGCTCGTCATCGATGACGACCTTGCCGTCGATCTCGTGGTTGTAGAGAGTCTCGACGACCTCGGCCATGGAGACGATGCTCGCGACGGGGAAACCGTACTTGGCCTCGATCTCCTTCTGCGCGGTGGTCACGCCACCTTTGCCGACCTCCATGCGGTTGAGGGACACGATCAGGCCCTTGATCTCGACATCGGCAGCAGCCTTAACCTTGGGATAGGTCTCGTCGATGGACTTACCGCTGGTGGTGACGTCCTCGACCATGACCACGCGGTCGCCGTCCTGGGGCTCATAGCCCAGCAGGTTGCCCTTGTCGGCGCCGTGGTCCTTGGCCTCCTTACGGTCGCAGCAGTACTTGACCTCCTTGCCGTACAGCTCGTGGTAGGCAATCGCAGTCACGACGGCCAGGGGAATGCCCTTGTAGGCCGGTCCAAACAGCACATCAAAGTCATCGCCAAAGTTATCGTGAATAGCCTGGGCATAATACTCGCCCAGCTTCTTGAGCTGATAGCCCGTCACGTAAGCGCCGGCGTTCATAAAGAACGGGGACTGACGGCCGCTCTTGAGCGTAAAGCTGCCGAACTTAAGGACGTCGGACTCAACCATAAACTTGATGAACTCTTGCTTGTAAGCCTCCATGCGGGCTCCTCTCGTAATCGCGTACGTGCCCTCCAGTTTAGCGCAGGCGAGGCGTCGATGCCGGCACGCTTTGAGGCCACGTCAGTCTGTAAAGGCTTTGTCAGGGGAAATGGTTTTCCGAACAATGGGGTTGACATGTCAAACCCCCTCATCAAGAATACGGGCGGATTAAAAAGGGGTACGAGATACCCAAAGCGCGCAGCGCTCGGCCTTAAGGAGGTGTGCCATGGAAGGCAGTCATAGTCGAAAAACCTGCATGTCGCCCTCGGCACGCCGCGAGGATTCCGCACACGCATAAGCGCCACAAACCGATCGTCAAAACCACCACAAAGGTGCCTGTCCTCTTTGTGGTGGTTCGTGAGCTTGACGTGAGCGACATCTAGGTTTTTTGCAACTCAATACGACACGTACGCTAACTCCCTTCAACAAGGAGGACCCTATGCTGATGCTCAAAACCGCCACGGTACTCGAAGCCATCTCCAAGCGCCGCCGCACGGCGCGCCCCGCCGCTCATACCGGCCTGTCCAAGAACACCATATTCGCCGTCACCCATAGTGCCGAGGACGCTCTCGTACTGCTTGACGCCACGGCAAACGGCCTCACCGCCGAGCAGGCAACCGAGCGCCTGGACGCCTCCGGCCCCAACACCATCGAGGCACCGACCAAGACGCTCGCCCGCCGCATCGCCGACGCGTTCATCGATCCTTTCGCCGGCATCCTCGCCGCGCTCGCGCTGGTCTCGCTCTACATCGACGTGCTCGCCGTGCCCGAGCCGCAGCGCGACCCCTCCACGGTCATCGTCATCGGCATCATGCTACTGGTATCGGGCGGCATGAAGTTTATCCAGGAAGCACGCAGCGGCAATGCGGCAGAGGCCCTCAAGGACCTGGTCTCCAACACCTGCACCGCCCTGCGCGACGGCGAGCGCATCGAGATACCCTTCGACGAGCTCGTCCCCGGCGATGCGATCCGCCTCTCTGCCGGCGATATGGTGCCGGCCGACGCCCGCATCATCACCGCGCGCGATCTGTTTGTGATCGAGTCCGCACTCACCGGCGAGAGCGAGGCCGTCGAGAAGACCACTGCCATCACCGTCGTCGAGGGCGCCGACGGCTCCGCGCTGCCACTCTCCGCCTGCAAGAACATCGTCTTTACCGGCACCTCCGTGCAAAACGGCACCGCCATGGCGCTTGTCGTTGCCACCGGCTCGGACACCTACCTGGGCGGCATCGCCAAGATGCTCAACGGGCGCGGCGAAAAGAGCGCGTTTGACCGCGGCGTGTCGAGCGTCTCCATGCTGCTCGTACGCCTCATGCTCGTTATGGCGCCAGCCGTCTTTGCCATCAACGCCGCCACCAAGGGCAACGTCATCGACGCGCTGCTGTTCGCCACGAGCGTGGCCGTGGGCATCACGCCGCAGATGCTTCCCGTCATCGTGACCACGAGCCTGTCACAGGGCGCCAAGGACCTCGCTCGTCGCCAGGTTATCGTCAAGGAGCTGCCGGCGATCCAAAACCTGGGCGCCATGGACGTGCTGTGCTGCGACAAGACCGGCACTCTCACCGAAGACCGCATCGTGCTCGAGCGCTACCTCAACACCGATGGCAACGAGGACGCACGCGTTCTGCGCCATGCGTTTTTGAACAGCTTCTTCCAGACCGGCCTCAAGAACCTTATCGACCTGGCCGTAATCGACCGTGCCGATGTGACACCCTCGACCGTCGCACCCGATTCCATGCTGGGCCAGAGCCTGCGCGACCGCTATACCAAGGTCGACGAGGTGCCCTTCGATTTCTCGCGCCGTCGCCTGAGCGTAGTTGTCGCCGACGCCCAGGGCAAAACCCAGATGGTTACCAAGGGAGCTGCCGAGGAAATGCTCGAGATCTGCTCCTTTGTCGAGGTCGATGGCATCGCCCAGCCGCTCACCAAAGACAAGCTCGCCCAGATTCGCAAGCAGGTCGCTGGACTCAACACCGAGGGCCTGCGCGTGATTGCCGTGGCGCAGAAGACCAATCCGCGCTGCGTGGGCGAGTTTGGCATCGCCGACGAATGCGACATGGTGCTGATGGGCTTTTTGGCCTTCCTCGATCCGCCCAAAGCAAGTGCCGCGGGCGCCGTCGCCACCCTCGAGGCCAAGGGCGTAGCGGTCAAGGTCCTGACCGGCGACAACGACCGCGTCGCCGCCACCGTCTGCGCGCAGATCGGCATCGATGCGAGCAACGTCTTGTTCGGCTCCGAGATCGATGCGCTCGACGACGCCGAGCTTGCCGAGCGCGCCGAGAAAACCCACCTCTTCGCCAAGCTCTCGCCGTTGCAGAAGGCGCGCCTGGTGCGCGTCATGCGCGAGCTACTCGGCCACACCGTGGGCTTTATGGGCGACGGCATCAACGACGCCGCCGCCATGCGTGCGAGCGATTGCGGCATCTCGGTCGATTCGGCCGTCGACATTGCCAAGGAATCCGCCGATATCATCTTGCTTCAGAAGGACCTGGGCGTGCTCGAACGCGGAATCATCGAAGGCCGCCGCACCTACGGCAACCTGCTCAAGTACCTCAAGACCACAGTGAGCTCCAACTTTGGCAACGTGCTGTCCGTGACCGTCGCGAGCCTGTTCTTGCCGTTTTTGCCCATGAGTGCCCTGCAGTTGGTGCTGCTGTCGCTCGTCTACGAGATCGTGTGCATCGCGCTACCGTGGGACACCGTCGATGGCGTCTGGACCGCTCGTCCGCGTGCCTGGGACGCCGCGTCCATCAAGGGCTTTATGCTCGAGCTGGGCCCCGTGAGCTCGCTGTTTGACATCGTGACCTTCGCCGCGCTCTTCTTTGTCGTGTGCCCCGCCGCCGTGGACGCAAGCTGGCCCGAGCTTGCCGCCGCGGACAACGTCAAGGGCATGACGGCCTTTGCGGCGCTCTTCCAGAGCGGCTGGTTTGTCGAGTCCATGTGGTCGCAGACACTCGTGGTCCACATGTTGCGCTCCCCGCATCTGCCGAGCCCGCGCGACCACGCCGCGCCCGCATTGTGCGTTCTTACCGTGCTGGGCCTGGCGCTCGTCACCTGGCTGCCGGCAAGCCCCATCGCCGATATGCTCGGCCTCATGCCGCTGCCCACGAGCTTTTTTGGGCTGCTCATTGGCATCGTTACCGCCTATATCGCGCTCACCCAGCTGGCAAAGTGCCGCTACATTGCCCGCCACGGCGAGCTGCTGTAGCAAGTAGACGGAAAACACCCTGCCAGCTGCCGTTGCCACTACCACAGCTGCCAACGCCGCTGCCGTTGCCTCTGCCGCCGCCGCAGTCTATCCCCCCCAGCAGTTGCGGTGAAATAGTTCCTGTTTAAAGCCCCGTGACTTTAATTTAGGGACTATTCCACCGCAACTTATTGGGAGATTAGCTAGTCCTTGGGTGTCCAGGACCAGAAGAAGTTGATGAGGGCCACGCGCGAGGCGGTACCGGCCTTTTTGTTGATCGAAGAAATGTGGCGATAGAGCGTGGAGCGCGAAAGAAAGAGCGTTGTGGCGATGTCCTGAACGCTCTGGTCCGAAACGACCAAGACCTCAAGAATATCGCGCTCGCGCTCTGTAAGCCCAAAGGTGACGACGAAGGCATCAAAGCGTTCATCGGACGTGAGTTCCGCTGCCTCCACGGGCTCGGGGTCGGAGCATGTGGGCGCAAGATCCCCACCAAGATCGTCAGTGGCAAGCGGCAGGCCATCCTGCATCACGGCATCATCGGCTCGTTGCCCCAACTGCCCCAGCAGCGTAATCGCAATGCCCACAAACATCACGAGCGCCGCACCGACCGCAGCCAGCACGTTTTGACTCGAGATGATCGCCACCGCCGGCGCCGTCACGAGCATCGAGCACACGTTGTTGACGACGCGACCCATGCACGGCCAAAAATATGACCAGCGCGCATAGAGCGAGACGGCGGCATATTTTGTGGTAAAGAACACCACGAAAAAGCCCGTGCCCAGATAAAAGATGATCGTGGCAGCAAGCTCGTTGCCGCCATTGCCATCGACGATGAGCACAAAGAACGAAAGCGTGGACAGTATGGCGGCACATGTCATGCCGATATTCATATACGAGCGGCCGTGCAGGTCAAATAGTGCGCCAGCGACCAACGAGCTCACGACAAGCAGCAGGCGCGGCCAATCGCCCAAATCGACGGCTCCGACAGCATGCAGGGTCGTGAAGCCCGCGTTGAGAGCGGCGAATACGCCGGAAAGGTACGCCGTCGCTACGGTCAGGCGAACTACGGCACGACGGAATGCCGCCTTTGCCTCGGGATCGTCTTGCCACTTGGCGCCATGTTCCAAAGCATCTACCGAAAGCCCGGCAACACTGGGTTCAAAGCTGGGATCGGACTCGTCGCGCAGCTTGGCGCGTCGGGCGCCGTGGAGCGACGCCACCTGCGCGGTCGCACAGACAACCAGAACAGCCTGCTGAGGAATGCCGGCAGGCATCACCATGTGGTTGAGCACCTGCACCAGAACGCCCATGGCGTAGGAAAGTGCGGCGGCACGCGCCAAGCAGGGCGTCCGCGCAAAGCGCCGTGCAAAGTTTGCGTGGGCAGTCGATCCGCAGTAGCCCAGCGCGCAGCACGCCACCAAACCGCCGGCAATTACCACCTCAACCTGAACCGCCACAATCAACAGCAGCAATGCCGCCACCAGCAAAACACCCGTGATGTCACTCGTCGCGTCGATAGCATGGGGACGGCGATAGTACAGAACGGGACGCACAAAGAAGCCAATCACGCTCGCGCCGATGACAAGGCTCTCATAAATAACGACCTCGTTCGGAGACACGAACTCGGCCATGCGCACATCAAAAAGATACTCGCACGCCAAAAACGTGAAGAAGAACAGCGCCAGGCATATAATCTCCCGAATGCCCCGACGCAGATATGCGGTTGTGTCTCCCATGTCCCTCATGGTTAACCCCCAGCCGCTCAATTGTCTGGAAATCTATTTTAATAAAGAACCAGTCTCAATATCGAAGCCGAGCTCGAAATGCTGCAAATTTGACCCCAGCCGTTCACGTCACACCGCGGTTTTGAGCCTCATGGACCAGAAGGGACGCGCGCGGCCTCTAGCTCGGCAAGGAGTGTCTCCAGCTGCCACTCATTTAAGTACGTCCCCAATGAGTGGCCGAAGAACGTCCCCAATGACTAGTCAAAAATGGGCCATGTGTCCCAGTTGTGGAGACTCCTTGAGCCGTCTGGGTATCGCGAAGGATCGCGCACTCCCCCATCATCAAAAGTGACACACGCTACCAGTTGATGGGAGGCAGCCATGGGCTTCTTTGACAAGATGTTCGAGAAGAAAGAGTGCGCGATTTGCGGTACCGAGCTGGGACTTCTAGGTAAGACAAAAATCAATGAAGGCTACCTGTGCAAAGAGTGCGCCGGCAAGCTCTCCCCCTACTTTCACGGCTATCGCTCCAGCACCGCGGACGACATCCGTGAGCAACTCGCCTACCGCGAGGCCAACGCCGAACGCCTGTCTTCGTTCAACCCCACGCGCACGCTTTCTGCCGGGCGCACCAATATTATGCTCGATGAGGACGCGGGCCTGCTAATCATCACTTCGCAGAGCCGCTGGCGCGACGCCAATCCCGACATCATCGAGTTCTCGCAGGTACTCGGCTGCGATATGGATATCGACGAGCATCGCACCGAGATCTATCGCGAGACCAAGGACGGCGAGCGCGAGAGCTACAACCCGCCGCGCTACGACCTGGATTACGACTTTAATCTGACCATCCACGTCAACACGCCGTACTTCACCGAGATCAACCTGCGCGTGAACGACTCCACCATCGATCAGCGCGGCTCCATCGAATATCGCGAGGCCAAGCGCCAGGCAACCGAAGTCCGCGATGCGCTGGTGCAGCTGCGCCAGGAGACACGCGACAGCGTCGTGGCCGCCAAGGCCCCCAAGACCGCGGTCACCTGCCCCTTCTGCGGAGCCACCACCATTCCCGATGCCAGTGGGCGCTGCGAATACTGCGGCGGCGCCATCGGCGCATAGCCCCCGGCACGGAAAGGACCGATCATGGCCTTCGAGAGCGTTAACTATCAGTGCCCTGCCTGCGGTGGCCCCTTGCATTTTGCCAGCGCCGAGCAAAAGCTCGTCTGCGACTACTGTGACTCGCGCTTTGAAGTCGAAGAAGTCGAGGCCCTCTATCGCGAGCGCCAGGACAAGGCAGATGCCAAAGCCGATGCCGCAGCCGCGGCCCCCAAGCCTGCTGTCGACGATGCCGTGCAGGAGCTGGCCCAAAACGCCGGCTACATCTGCTCGTCGTGCGGCGCCGAGCTCGTGTCCGACGGCACCGTCGCCGTCACCACCTGCCCGTACTGCGGTAACTCCGCCGTGGCGCCCGGCCAGCTCTCTGGCGACTTCTCGCCCGACCTGGTGATTCCGTTTAAGCTCGGGCGCGATGACGTCACGGCCGCACTCAAGGAACACTACAAGGGCAAGATCTTGCTGCCCAAGAGCTTTGTCACCGGCAACCACATCGACGAGGTCCAAGGTGTCTACGTGCCGTTTTGGCTCTACGGCGCCCGCGTTGACGGCGAAGTGTACTTTGACGCGACCAACGAGACCGTGACCGAGGAATCCGACCGCACCGTCACGACCACCGACCACTACGATGCCTATCGCAAGGGCAATATCTCGTTTAAGCGCGTGCCCGTCGACGGATCGTCCAAGATGCCCGACGGCCACATGGATGCCATCGAGCCGTTTGACTACGACGCGCTGCGCCCGTTCTCGGTCGCATATATGCCCGGCTACATCGCCAACCGTTACGACGAGGACTGCGAGACCTGCAAGGCGCGCGCCGAACGCCGTATGGAAGAAAGCACAATCTCGGCCCTGCGCGAGACCGTCGTCGACGAATACGACGATGCCACGGTCGAAAGCAAGCAGCTCGACTACACCTGGGAAGACAGCGACTACGCCCTGTTCCCCGTCTGGATGCTCTCCACCTCGTGGAACGGCAAGAGCTACCTGTTTGCCATGAACGGCCAGACCGGCCGCTTGGTCGGCGAGCTCCCCTGCTCCAAGCCCAAGCTCGCCATCGCCTCGGTGCTGTTCTTCGTGATCGGATTTATCCTCTCCCAGATTCTCTTTATGGGGGAATACGCCTTCGATCCGGATTACCTCACCTTTGATATCGAGGGCATCCTCATCAACGTCATCGCGCCGCTGATCATCGTGATTATCGGAGACGTGCTACTGGTAGGCCAGCTCAAGACGGCCAACGAAGCAGCCCATGCCGATGAGTATTGTGGCGAGCTCGACCTGACCGAGAAGCACGACACCTTCAGCCACACCGAGACCACCGTTGTCATGAAAGACGACAAGGACGACTAAGCAATCCAACCAATACCACCCAGCCTTTGACGAGAAAGGAAGATCACCATGGGACTCTTGAAAGCTGGATTGGGAGCTGCCGGCGGCGTCATGGCCGACCAGTGGAAGGAATTTATCTACTGCGAATCGATGCCTGCCGACGTCTTGGCCTGCAAGGGCAGCAAACGTACCGGTGGCCGCAGCTCCAACACGCGCGGCGAGGACGACGTCGTCTCCAACGGCTCGGTCATCGCCGTCAACGGCGGCCAGGGCCTGCTCGTGGTGCAATACGGCAAGATC
>UROR01000004.1 GCA_900549535.1 uncultured Collinsella sp.
AAAACAAAACAGCCCAGAGGACATAGCCTCTGAGCTGCGAACATTTGGTGGGCGTTAGAAGATTTGAACTTCTGACCTCTTCCGTGTCAGGGAAGCGCTCTCCCCCTGAGCTAAACGCCCGATCAAGGGTGCGCAAGCGCGCAAGGGATAATATAACGGAGCCTGAACTCGGTGGCAAGAACATTTTTAAAAATCGCTTACATTGTGGAATTCGGGGGCTTTGTCGCATCCATTTCAAAAGAGCCTGCTGCCGCGATTTGGCTGTCGCATAATGCAAGGCCATTGCGGTATCGAGCTATGGAAAGACGCCTGCGGAATTGTCCTACCGATAAGCGGACAAGCCTCCAGCTGGTGACTTCGCCGTGGTAAGGTAAGCCGAATTGTTTCCAGGCTGTTTCGGGGGAGTGGAATGAGCAAAGAGTGTGTCGAGCAGGTCGAAGGCGCAGGGGCTTCGGTGCCGATGACCGATATATCGAACATTGATGTTCCCGAGGGCACCGACGAGCTCAGCCGCAACACCCGTCGCGCATGGCGCGACCGCCTGAACAGCGCTTCGACGCGCAAGATGATCACGGGCGTCTTGGCTACGCTGGTGGGCGGTTCGTTTTGGGGCTTCTCGGGCACCAGCGCGAGCTTTCTGTTCGATACCTACCACGTCGACACCTTGTGGCTTATGAGCGTGCGTCAGATTCTCGCCGGGCTACTCTTTATGGCCGTGGTTGTCACGCGCGACCGCGAGCGCCTGATTAAGCTCTGGACCACACCCGCCGATCGCAAGCAGCTGCTGCTCTTTACCGCCTTTGGCCTGCTGTTCAACCAGTTTTGCTATCTTTCGGCCGTGCGCCTGACGAACGCCGGAACCGCGACGGTGCTCCAGTGCCTGCAGCTGGTCATCATTATGGGCTACACCTGCGTGATCGACCACCGTATGCCTCGCGTGCGTGAGGCCGTTGGCATTGGGTTGGCCCTGGGCGGCACCTTTTTAATCGCTACCGGCGGTGACCCTACCAGTCTGAGCATATCGCCGCTTGGCCTGGTCTCAGGCCTTATGTGTGCGGTTAGCGCCGCCTGTATGGCGGTGATTCCCGCCAAGATTCTGTCCGAATACGGTAGCCCTATTGTTACGGGCTCGGCTATGCTTACGGCGGGTGTCGTTTCGAGTGTCTTTGTGCAGCCGTGGGCTCATATGCCGGCCCTCGATGCTGCCGGCATCGAAGCGCTCGCGGTGTTTGTGATCGTGGGCTCTTTCCTGGCGTATATGCTCTATATGCAGGGCGTCAAGGATATTGGTTCCGTACGCGCGAGTCTCATCGGAACTGTGGAGCCGGTTTCGGCAACCATTACCAGCGCCGTTATGCTGGGCACGGTGTTTTTGCCGACCGACCTTATCGGCTTTGCCATGATCATCGTGATGATGTTCCTCACGGTGTAGCTGGCGCCGCTGCCAAGACGGAAAAGGTGTTGTGCCGCATTTTCGCCAATTGATGTCCGTGTCTGGAGTTTAGCTGTCGATGCTCAAAATGCCATAAACTGGTAACGTTATGGACTTTTTCATTGCGACTCAATTGCGAGGATTTCTTTATGGCTGGTAATCACTTTAAGGGCAGCGATAGCGGCCGTCCTGCAGTTCCGCCGCGTCCGAACGGGGCTGGTAAGGCCGGCACGCCGGGCGGCGCTGGACAGGGCGGTTCCGGTAAGCGCGTGTCCCCGGGCGAGACAGCGATGTTTGCCGCTCTGTACGAGCAGTCTCAAAAGGCAAAAAAGACCGGCCGTGCAAGAGGGAATGTCTTTGCGGGCGGTGCAACCTCCACGTCGCAGCCGAGCGGGGCTCCTTCGGTACCCGCGAACAACGCAGGTGCTGCCAACGCCGCGAATGCCGCCGGCAACGTTAATGCCGACAAGGCCGCCAACAATACTCCCTCTGCCGGTGGCGCGGGGCTTACGGGTAACCTTGGCACGATTTACACCGGCGCCTCCGAGACTGGCACGTTCGCCCGCCTGGATGATAGCGGTGCCGAGTTTGCGGGCTCGGGTTCCAAGGAAGATTATTACGATTTTGGCTTGAACTACGGTGGCGACGCTTCGCCGAGTTCGACCTCTGACGGTCTGGTCCGTCATCGCCATCGCAAGGGCGAGCGCAAAAAGCGTCACACCGGCGCAATTATTGCCGTTGTAGTCGCGGTGCTTCTCGTTGCGCTTGGCGCAAGCGGCTTTATGCTGCTTAACTCGGCAAAGACCGTAAAGAGCGAAGCGAAGGAGGCTGTCGAGATCGTCGGTGGCCTTAAGGACAAGGTCACGTCGGGCGATTTTTCGACGCTGCCTGACGACGCGAAGAAGATTGATGAGCTTTGCGACAGCATGAAGGCGGAGACCTCGAGCCCGCTGTGGACGGCGGCTTCGTTTATCCCGGTGTATGGCAGCGACATCAATGCGGCCCGCACCATGATTGACGCCCTGTCCGATGTCTCGAGCAATGCGCTGGTTCCCATGGCCGATAACCTTTCGCAGGCTACGCCCGGCAAGCTGTTCCAGGACGGCATGATTAACGTGTCCGCGCTGCAGGCGGTCGCCGATTCGCTTTCCAGCAGCTCGAAGGTGTTCAAGAGCGCCAACGAGAAGATCCAAGGTATTGGCGATACTCATATTTCCCAGGTGACCGAGCTGGTCGATAAGGCCAAGGACGGCTTTGCCACCCTCAACGGCGCGGTTGACGCGGCGGAGAAGGTCGCCCCCGTCCTTCCCCAGATGCTCGGCGCCAACGGCCAGACGCGCAACTACCTTGTGTACGCCATGAACAACGTCGAGATTCGTGCCTGCGGCGGCTTTGGCGGTTCGCAGGGCCTGATTTCGGTCACCGACGGCCAGATGTCGATTGGCGAGTTTATTCCCCGCATTGGACTCAGCGAGGATGAGGCAGTCGAGAGCGTCGACGAAGAGGATGAGGCGCTGTTCGGCAACCACAGCAACCTGTACAACTCGGGCAATACCTATTCGCCTGATTGGCCCCGCAACTCGCAGCGTGTCGCCTCGCTGTGGAAGTCCCAGTATGGGCAGGACGTTGATGGCGTCGTCGGCATCGATCCGGTGTTCTTGCAGTACCTGCTGGGCCTTGTCGGTAATGTCTCGCTGCCTGATGGTACGGTCGTCGACGGTACCAATGCGGCGAAGGTTCTCATGCACGATGTGTATTGGAACTATCCGGTCGAGGAATCGGACGGCATCTTTGCATCCGTCGCCAGCGCTGCCTTCGACAAGATCCTTGGCGGTATCGGCGATGTCGATGTTACGAAGCTTGTCAGCGCCGTTGAGCGCGGCGCCGAAGAGGGCCGCCTGATCGCTTGGATGAGAAACGATGATGAGCAGAATGCCATCAAAGAGACGGGCATTGACGCTTCGCTGCCCGATCCGGATGATCCGAGTGCCGATCCCGTTGCCGGCGTTTACTTTAACAACCTGAGCTTCTCCAAGCTCGACTGGTATCTGAACGCCGATATGCAGATTGGCCAGGCATCAAGAACGGTGACGGCACGTGCTCCTATCGCATCACCGTTACCCTGACGAACATCATGACGCAGGAGGAGGCTGGCAAGCTGCCCGACTACGTTGCGGCGAGCGCACCCGATGCCGCGCGTGACGACGAGCGTCTGAATGTCTCGTTGTTTGCCCCGACGGGCGGCAACATTACTGATCTGACCGTCGAGGGCACCCAGTTTGGTCTTGGCGCCGCTACGTGGCATGGAATCCCCTTCTATTCGGGCACCGTTGACCTGCATGCTGGCGAGACGACGACGATCACGTATACGCTGACCACGTCGGCCGAGGCGGGGGACAAGCCGCTTACACTGCGTCAGACTCCCACATGCCAGGCGGCTCGCGACAGCGCGTCGGCGTAGGGTTTTTCTGGTAGCGCAGATAATCGAGTACCATTTTGGGGCGGACAGGCAATCTGTCCGCCCCTATTTTGTAAGGAGAGCGCATGAAGTACTTTGGCACCGACGGCTTTCGCGGTGAGGCCAACGTTGGGCTGACGGTAGAGCACGCTTATAAGATTGGCCGTTTTGTGGGCTGGTATTACGGCGCCAACCGCAGTGCTAAGGCGCGCGTGATCGTGGGCAAGGACACGCGTCGCTCGAGTTATATGTTCGAGGCGGCGCTGGTGAGCGGTCTGGTCGCGAGCGGTGCGGACGCCTATATGCTGCACGTGATCCCCACGCCGGGTGTGGCGCATCAGACCGTGGAGGGCTGCTTCGATTGCGGCATCATGATCAGCGCGAGCCACAACCCGTTCTGCGACAACGGCATTAAGCTCGTCAACAGCGACGGCTTTAAGATGGACGAGGACGTGCTGGAGCTCATCGAGGATTACATTGATGGCAAGAGCGAAGTCCCGCTGGCCACGGGCAACCACATCGGTGCCACGGTGGACTATATGCAGGGCCGCAACCGCTACATTGCCTCGCTCATCGCCAGCGCGAACTTTTCGCTGCAGGGCGTCAAGATCGGTCTCGACTGCGCCAACGGCTCGGCGTCCTCGGTGGCCAAGCCGGTGTTCGACGCGCTGGGCGCCGACGTGCGCGTGATCAATGCCGCGCCCGATGGTTTTAACATCAACGTCGACTGCGGCTCCACGCATATGGAGCGTCTGCAGCGCCACGTGGTGGAGCAGGGCCTGGACGTGGGCTTTGCCTTTGACGGCGATGCCGACCGCTGCCTGGCCGTGGACGAGCGCGGCCGCGTGGTCGATGGCGACCAGATCCTGTACGTGTGCGGCGTGTACCTGAACAAGCACGGTCGCCTTTCGGGCGGTACCGTGGTGCCGACGATTGCCAGCAACTTTGGCCTGATCAAGTCGCTGGAGCTTGCCGGCCTGAGCGCCGTGACCAGCGGCGTGGGCGACCGTCACGTGTATGCCAAGATGCGCGCGGGCGGCTACAGCCTGGGCGGCGAGCAGACGGGCCATACGATCTTTGGCGATATCGAGCGCACGGGCGACGGCATTATGACCTCGCTGCGCGTTATGGAAGTGATTCGCGCCGAGCGCGAGACGCTCTCGCAGCTCACGGCTCCGTGCAAGCTGCTGCCGCAGGCGCAGGTTGCCGTGCGCGTGGCCGACAAGGACGCCGCGCTCGAGAACATGGGCGTGCAGAATGCGATCGCCGAGGCCGAGGCCGCGCTGGCGGGCGAGGGCCGCGTGCTGGTGCGCAAGAGCGGAACCGAGTCGGTGATTCGCGTTTTGGCCGAAGCCCCCGACCAAGCCGCTGCCGATGCCGCCATGAAGCGCATCGCCGCCGCACTGGAGGCTCTGTAGTTACGCGGTTTTTCCAAACCGCGTAACGGCTCGACGCTGCCAAGACATCGTCCCCAACGACTAGGTGGAAAGGGGGCGCCGCGGATTGGTTCCGCGGCGCCCCCTTTGCGTTGGCGTGTCGGTTATGCCTTACAGCTCGTAGAGCGTGGTGAACTTGTCCTGTAGGTAGCTGCAGTAGTAGCGGGCGTCAAAGGCCATACCGCAGGCGTCCTTGATGAGTTCCGGCGCGTCCTTGGCGCGGCCCCACTGCCAAATGTGCTCGCCCAGCCAGGCGCGGACGGGTGTCAGGTCGCCGCTCGCGCAGGCGCCGGTAAGGTCGACGCCGTCGCGGCACATGGCCGGCACAAACATGGCGTCGTAGGCGCTGCCCAGCGCATAGGTGGGGAAGTAGCCAAACGAACCGCCGCTCCAGTGCGTATCCTGCAGGCACCCGTGCGTGTCGTCGGGAACGGGAATGCCCAGGTACTCGTTCATAAAGCGGTTCCAAAGCGCGGGGATGTCCTTGGCCGTGGCCTCGCCGGCAAACAGCATGCGCTCGATCTCGTAGCGCACCATAACGTGCAGCGGATAGGTGAGCTCGTCCGCCTCGGTGCGGATCAGCGAAGGCTGCGCGATGTTCACGGCGTGGTAGAGCGTGTCCTCGTCGACGTCGCCGTAGACCTCGGGCGCGTGGCGGCGCAGCACCTCGAGCAGCGGTCCCATAAAGGCGCGGCTGCGACCCACGGTGTTCTCAAAGAAGCGGCTCTGGCTCTCGTGGATGCCCATGGAGGTGCCGCCCTCCAGGCACGTGCGCGCATAGGCGGGGTTCACGCCCAGCTCGTACATGGCGTGTCCCGCCTCGTGGATGATGCTGTAGACGTTGGAGATGCAATCGTCCTCGTAGATGTGCGTCGCGATGCGCGCATCGCCCACGGCAAAGCCCTCGCTAAACGGATGCTCGGTAAAGGCAAGCGTGGTGTCGTCCAGGTTCAGGCCGACGAGCCTCATCAGGTCGAAGCTCATGGCGCGCTGGGCGGCCTCGGGCACGCGGGCGTGCAAAAAGTCGGCATCGGGCTGCTGGCTGCGCTCGCCGATGGCGTGCACGAGCGGCACGACCGTCGCCTTGACCTCATCGCAAAACGCATCGAAGCTCTTGGCGGAAAGGCCGCGCTCGTACTGGTCGAGCCAAACGTCGTATGGGTCGCGCTTGGGGTCCATGAGTTCGGCCTGATGCTTAAGTTGGGCGACGATTCTATCCACATAGGGCTCAAAGCTCGCCCAGTCATTGGCCGTCTTGGCCTTGTGCCACACGGCATCGGCCTCGCAGGTGAGCCTGGTCCAGGCCTCGGCCTCCTCGGTGGGGATGACGCTTGCCTCGCGCTGGTCGCGACCGAGCACACGGATCTCGTCGAGCAGCTGCGGGTCGTCGATTTTGCCGCCGGCGACGGTCTCGCGCGCTAACGAGCGTACGAGCTCAACGGATTTCTCGCTGGTCAGCAGCTTGTGATGCTCGCCGGCAAGCGTGCCCATGGCGTCGGCACGGGCGGCAGCACCGTTGGCAGGAGCAATCGTCGCTCCATCGAACTCGGCAATCTTGAGCAGGTACTCGCGGGTCCACAGCTTGCCCTCGAGCTTGCGGAATTTTTTGACGGCCTTATCGACCTTCATGCCTTTGGGCGTCTTGCCCGCTGCGGGCTGGGCCTTCTTATCGTGCTTCTTTCCCATACCGTATCCTTAATCTCGCATGCCGAGCGCCGCAGACGGGTGCACGGCCGGTTTGCACAGCTACCTGCCTTGTACCCAGCGCGAACAAAACGGAACGCGGCGATGCACTCGCGAAATGTGTTATCCTATAGCCCAATGCGTTGACGGAGAGGGTTTTGCCCGCCGCGTCGCCGGCAAGAGAGGGAAGGTCATGGGCTGCAAGCCTTCCTGCGGTGACAAGGGCCAAGCGTTCACTCCCGAGCAGCGACCTCAACGGGCGCGCGGCCAGTGGCAGCAAAGCCTCAGTAGGGAAGCCGTGAGCCTCGCGACAAGAGGCACAGAGTGGGCGCGGCGGGCCAGACATCCGCCGGGTCAAACAAGGTGGTACCGCGGAATTCAACCGTCCTTGGGCAATGCACATGCCCGAGGGCGGTTTTTTGTTACCGAACCGGGCCGCGTTTTCGCAACGTCAGACGGCGGCAGCCGCCTCGGCAAGCGGGGAGCGCGAGAGACGAAAGGGAAGACATGAGTCGGATTGATGATCTGGTCAAACTCGAGGAAGAGGCCAAGGAGCTCGTCGCGGGCGCCGACGACGCCGCAAAGCTCGAGGCCGCGCGCGTTGAGCTGCTCGGCCGCAAGGGCCGCATCACTGGCCTGATGCGCATGATGGGCAAGCTCGCCCCCGAGGATCGTCCCATGATGGGCAAGCGCGCCAACGAGATGCGCCAGCTGATTGAGGGCATGCTCGACGAGCGCACCACCGAGATGAAGGCCGCCGCCCTCAAGCACACACTCGAGCACGAGGCCGTCGATATCACGCTGCCGGGCATCCGTCCGCAGATCGGTCACCAGCACCTGATCAAGCAGATCATCGAGGAGGCCGAGGACATCTTCTGCGGCATCGGCTACACCGTCGAGTCCGGTCCCATGGTCGACACCTCCTACTACAACTTCACCGCGCTCAACGCCCCCATGGATCACCCGAGCCGCTCGGCCCGCGACACCTTCTACGTGGTCGACAACAACCCCGGCAGCGTCGCACACCCCGAGGCTCACGCCCACGGCGAGTCCGACGTGCTGCTGCGCACCCAGACCTCGGGCGTGCAGATCCACACCATGGAGTCGCAGAAGCCGCCCATCTACATGATCTGCCCGGGCACCGTCTATCGTCCCGACACGGCCGACGCCTGCCACCTGCCGCAGTTCAACCAGATTGAGGGCCTGGTCGTCGACGAGGGCATCACCTTTGGCGATCTTAAGGGCACGCTCGACTACTTTGTTAAGTGCATGTTTGGCGAGGATCGCAAGACGCGTTACCGCCCGCACTTCTTCCCCTTCACCGAGCCCAGCTGCGAGGTGGACGTGAGCTGCCACGTGTGCGGCGGCAAGG
This sequence comes from uncultured Collinsella sp., assembly GCA_900549535.1. GTDB lineage: Bacteria > Actinomycetota > Coriobacteriia > Coriobacteriales > Coriobacteriaceae > Collinsella. The sequence continues at coordinate 8,382 of UROR01000004.1, forward strand.
GCTGCAACTTCTGCAAGCACAGCGGCTGGATCGAGATCCTGGGCTGCGGTATGGTCGACCCCAACGTCCTGATCAACTGCGGCATCGACCCCGAGAAGTACACCGGCTTCGCCTTTGGTATTGGCGCCGAGCGCGTCGCGGCACTGCGCTACGACCTGCCCGACCTCAGAACTCTCATGACGGGTGATATGCGCTTCTTGAATCAGTTCTAGGCTGCGGCTTGCCCAAGCACGGCACCTCGGCGCTCATTCGTCGCTTGCGTACCAAAGTACGCGGCGCTCCTCTTTCGGGCCGATCTGCCGCACTTGGACAACCCTCGCTTTGTAAGGAATGTTCACAAAGTTGAAGTTTCCACCTGCATCTCTTCGCAGGCTTTCAGTATGAAAGGAGAGCTAGATGCGTGTTTCTTACGACTGGCTCAAGACCATGATCGATATTCCGGAGGATCCCAAGACCCTTTCGGACGAATATATCCGTACCGGTACCGAGGTCGAGGCGATCGACACCGTGGGCGAGTCCTTCGACCACGTGGTGACCGCCAAGGTGCTCACCAAGACCCCGCACCCCGATAGCGACCACATGTATGTGTGCTCGGTCGACGTGGGCGACAAGAACCTCGACGCCGATGGCAACCCCGCCCCGCTGCAGATCGTCTGCGGCGCGCAGAACTTCGAGGCTGGTGACCACATCGTCACGGCCATGATCGGCGCCGTGCTTCCCGGCGACGTCAAAATCAAGAAGAGCAAGCTCCGCGGCGTCGTGTCCATGGGCATGAACTGCTCCGCGCGCGAGCTCGGCTTGGGCGGCGACCACTCCGGCATCATGATCCTGCCCGAGGATACGCCCTGCGGCATGCCGTTTGCCGAGTACGTGGGCTCGAGCGACACCGTGCTCGACTGCGAGATCACGCCCAACCGTCCCGATTGCCTGTCCATGATCGGCATGGCCCGCGAGACCGGCGCCATCTTCGACCGCGATTTCCACGTTGAGCTGCCCGCCATCAAGGCCGAGACCGGCCGCGCGACCGACGACGAGCTTTCGGTCGAGATTGCCGACGAGGGCCTGTGCGACCGCTACGTTGCCCGCATCGTGCGCAACGTCAAGGTCGGCCCGTCGCCCGACTGGATGGTCAAGCGCCTTAACGCCTTGGGCGTGCGCCCGCACAACAACATCGTCGACATCACCAACTATGTGATGATGCTCACCGGTCAGCCGCTGCACGCCTTTGACCTGGACACCTTTGCCGAGCGCGATGGCCACCGTCGTGTGGTGGTTCGCGCCGCCCAGCAGGACGAGAAGTTCACGACGCTCGACGGCGAGGAGCGCGTGCTCGACGCCGGCATGGGCCTCATCACCGACGGCGAGCGCCCCGTGGCGTTGGCCGGCGTTATGGGTGGCATGGATTCCGAGATCGAGGACGACACCGTCGACGTGATGGTCGAGAGCGCCTGCTTCAACGCCGGTCGCACCTCGCACACCAGCCGCGATCTGTCGCTGATCTCCGACGCCTCCATTCGCTTTGAGCGCCAGGTCGACGAGACCGGCTGCGTGGATGTCGCCAACGTTACCTGCGCGCTGATCGAGGAGATCGCCGGCGGCGAGGTTGCTCCCGGCTATGTGGACGTGTTCCCCGCGCCCAAGACCATCGACAGCATTAAGCTGCGCCTGGCCCGCGTGCGTGCCATCTGCGGTGCCGACATCGAGCCCGACTTTATCGAGCGTTCGCTCACCCGCCTGGGCTGCACCGTCGAGCGCGACGGCGAGGACTTCATGGTCACCCCGCCGAGCTTCCGTCCCGACCTGCCGCGTGAGATCGACCTGATCGAGGAGGTCCTGCGCCTATGGGGCATGGGCCGCGTTACGGCGACCATCCCGGCTGCCAAGAACCACATCGGCGGCCTGACCCGCGAGCAGAAGCTCACCCGTAAGGTCGGCGAGATCCTGCGCGCCTGCGGCCTCAACGAGACCACGACCTTTGGCTTTGCCGCCCCGGGCGACCTGGAGAAGATTGGTATGTCCACCGAGGGCCGCGGCTGCCCCGTGGTTCTCATGAACCCGCTGGTGGCCGAGCAGACCGAGATGCGCCGCTCGCTGCTGCCGGGCCTGCTGCAGTCTGTGGCCTATAACGAGGCCCACGGCACGCCCAACGTGCACCTGTACGAGGTCGGCAGCCTGTTCCATGGCCGCGAGAACGCCAGCCTGCCCAAGGAGACCAAGTCCGTGGCGGGCGTGCTCTCGGGCCAGTGGAGCGAGCAGTCCTGGAACATGAAGTACCGTAAGCTGCGCTTCTTCTTTGGCAAGGGCATTGTCGAGGAGCTGCTTGCTCAGCTGCGCATCGAGAAGGTTCGCTTCCGTCCCGTCGAGGGCGAGGGCTATGCCTTCTTGCAGCCGGGTCGCGCCGCCGAGGTTCTGTCCGGCGGTACCGTGCTGGGCTGGGTTGGCGAGATTCACCCCGAGGCGCGCGAGGCTATGGGCATTGACGAGGTTGTCGTTGCCTTTGAGCTCGACCTGGACAAGCTGATCAAGGGCGCCCGCAACCAGGAGAACTACCGTGAGTTCTCGCAGTACCCGGCCGTTGAGCACGACCTTGCTATCGTGGTCGACAACTCCGTGACCTGCGAGGATCTTGAGCGCCGCATTACCAGCGCCGGCGGCAAGCTGCTCGAGGGCGTGCGCCTGTTCGACGTCTACCGCGATCCCATCCGCATCGGAGCGGGCAAGAAGTCCATGGCCTTTGCGCTTACGTATCGCTCCGACGACCACACGCTCACCAGCGAAGAGGTCGAGAAGGCGCACCAGAAGATCGTCACCAAGGTGTGCAAGGGCGTAAACGGCGAGGTCCGCGGCTAGGGCTTGCGCTGGGTATAGGTCAGCGGTGGCTGCCGCCGAGTCCTACGTGATTGCTATGCTCGGTATAAGGCACTGCTGAGCCTGCATATATGACACGCGCATTACATAACGGCGTGCTGCTTTGTCGGCAGCGCGCCGTTTTGCTATGATAGCCCGCGGCGTGTTACGAATCTGACAATACGTAACACTGACAAGGTGATTCAGGCGGCGTTGCAATTCCGTGCGCCGACAACCGGGAGGCGTACATGCACATTCCAGATAATTATCTGTCCCCGCAGACCGATGCCGTCATGGCAGTGGCGATGGTGCCCGTTTGGGTTCACTGCATCAAGAAGGTGCGCGCCACGCTCGATCGCGAGCACATGGCGTTCCTGGGCATCTGCGCCGCATTCTCCTTCTTGCTCATGATGTTCAACGTGCCGCTGCCCGGCGGTACCACTGGTCACGCCGTTGGTGGCGCGCTCATCGCGCTGCTGCTGGGCCCCGAGGCTGCTGCCATTGCCGTCTCGGTCGCGCTGGCGCTGCAGGCGCTGCTGTTTGGCGACGGCGGCATTCTGTCCTTTGGCGCCAACTGCTTTAACATGGCCTTCGTGCTGCCGTTTGCCGCTGCTATCGTGTTCCGTGCACTCAACAGCCGCTTGCACGACAAGAGCTGGGGCACCTCGGTTTCGGCCATCGTAAGCGGCTGGGTCGGCCTGTGCCTGGCGGCCCTGTGCGCAGCAATCGAGTTTGGTATTCAGCCGATGCTTTTCACGAATGCTTCGGGCGCTCCGCTGTACTGCCCCTTCCCGCTGTCCATTGCCATTCCGGCTATGATGATTCCGCATATGTTGGTTGCCGGCGTGGTCGAGGGCGTGGCGACGGCCGCCATCTACGGTTTCATTAAGAAGACGGCGCCGAGCGTTATCGTCGGGCCCGAGGCCGTCGATGGCCAGCTTGCTGCCGAGGGCACTGCTGCTAAGAAGACCTCGCTGGTCCCCACGCTCATCCTGGTCGCCGTGCTTGTCGTGGCTACGCCGCTCGGCTTGCTTGCTACCGGTGATGCCTGGGGCGAGTGGGACGCTGAGGGCGCCGCGACTGCCGTTCAGGAGGCTGGTGACGACAGTCTGCAGGCTTCGGTCGGCCTCGATACTCCGACCTTTGCCGACGCTCTGCCTACGGGTGATTACCTGCAGGCCTATTCCGAGGAACAGGGTCTTGGCTTTGTCGGTCAGGCTGCCATGTATATCCTGTCCGGCGTGATTGGCGTGGCGGTGCTCACCATCGCATTCCGTCTGATCTCGCTGACGGTCAAGGAAAGCGGAGCCCATGGCGATGGTCGAGCTGCCTAGCTGGCTTGCGGTCGAGCAGCGTTACGAGCCCACGGGCGCTCGTCATCGCGTGATGCAAAAGAACGTCCTGCACCTGGCGAGCCTGCTTGAGCGGGTTCGCCTGGGTGGAGGCGCGCACGAGGGCGGGTCGATGGTCGACCGCGCCCTTTCTTGCGTTTCGGCTCCGGTGCGCCTGGTGGGGATGTTCGTTTGCGTCCTGTGCGTGTGTCTGACGCAGAGCCCGCTGTACCTGATGCTGATGGCGGCTATCGCGCTGGTGCTGGTCGCGGTGCGCCCCGCGCGCGGGTTGCGCGCGACTTTTGTACCGGCGCTTGGCGCCACGGGGCTTGCGGTGGTTCTGGCGCTGCCTGCCCTGTTGCTGAGCGCGTCTGCCATGGGCGCCATGCTCAAGATCGCGCTCAAGACGTTTATTAATGTGTCGCTGGTGCTGGGTGTTTCGTGGACGCTCACCTGGAGCCGCATGTCGGCGGCGCTCAAAATGCTGCACCTGCCCGACGAGGTTATCTTTACGTTTGATATGGCGCTCAAGCATATTGAGGTGCTGGGACGCACGGCGCACGATCTGTGCGAATCGGTCATGCTGCGCAGCGTCGGTTCCGCGCCTGCGGGTTTTTCGCGCACCGATTCGCTGGCGGGTATCATGGGCATGACGTTTATCAAGGCGATGGAATGCAGCCGCGCGATGGACGAGGCCATGCTGTGTCGCGGCTTCGCCGGCGTGTATCCGGCGCCTGCACGGAGCGGCTTTGGCTGGCGCGATGCGGTTTACGCGGCCGTTGTGGCGCTGCTGACAGTGTTGTGCGCCGTGCTGTAGGCGCTGCTGGTTCCGACTGGGGATGTAAATGGGGAAGGGCGACGTTTTGACGATCGATATGAATAGTGCGGCGGGCACGAACGGTGTGGGCGGCGCCGAGGTCGTTCCGCTCATCGAGCTGCGCGACGTGGTGTTCTCCTATGCGGGGCATACGGTTGTCGATGGCGTGTCGCTGCAGGTCGATCGTGGTGAACTCGTTGCCCTGCTCGGTCCCAACGGCTGCGGCAAGACGACGATTATGCGTCTTATTAACGGCCTTGAACTCGCGGACGCAGGGGCATACCTGTTTGACGGGCACGTGGTCGATGCGGCGTATCTGAAGGATTCTGCTGCTGCTCAGAAGTTCCACCAGCGTGTGGGCTTCGTATTCCAAAACGCCGATGCCCAGCTGTTCTGCGCCACGGTGGGCGAGGAAGTTGCTTTTGGTCCCGCGCAGATGGGGCTGCCGGCAGACGAGCTCGAGCGCCGCGTGAGCGATGCCATGGGGTTGTTCCAGGTTGCCGACCTTGCCGACGCCTCTCCCTATCAGCTCTCGGGCGGGCAAAAGAAGCGCGTTGCGCTGGCTGCGGTGGTGTCGATGAACCCGGATATCTTGGTTCTTGACGAGCCTACCAATGGGCTCGACGAGGATTCATGCGACATCGTGGTCAACTTCTTGCTGGCCTACGTCGCGGCGGGTAAGACGGTCTTGATGAGCACACATCACCAGGATTTGGTGCGACGCCTGGGTGCCCGTGCAATCTATATCGATCGATATCACCATGTGGTCGAGGCGCCTTCGCCGTCGTATGGAACCGAAAGCGGTGCTACGGACTAGTTGCTGCGTAGAGCGTGCGTAGCCGCCCGCGCGGCTTTGCCGTGATGGTATAGTTATCCAGGTTTTTTATGGGGGTGGCTATGCCAAGCTGGAACATTCATATCGCTCAGACGGAGCGTTTGCTGGAGCGCACCGGTGCGCTTGCCAATAGCGTGCGCGACCGCAATGCCTTTTTGTTTGGCTGCGTGGTTCCGGATATCTTCGTGGGCTATATGGTCCCTGGCATCGCCGATCCCATCCCGTACCGCATTACGCACTTTGCAAAGCCCGAGCCTATCCCTAAGCCGCGCGAGCACGAGTTCTGGGATACCTATGTGGCGCCGCTGCTCAAAGGGGCGCCTGTTGGTACGCCGGCTGCCGCGACCTCGATTGTCGAGGAGCGCGAGCGACTCAATCGGGTACATTATCCCCAACGCTACAAGGATGCCGAGCCGGTTGCCGGTCCCGGTGCTAGCGAGCTTTCGCTCGCGCCCGATGACGTGGCGCAGTCGTTGCTCGATTTGACACTGGGTGTCTGGTCGCATCTGGTGGCCGATACCGTATGGAATACGCGCGTGAATCAGTACCTGGAGGCGCACGGCGGCAAGCCGTGCGAGGAGTTCCGCATTAAAAAGCAAGGCGACTTTGACTGGTTTGGCAAGACGCTCGGCATTGTTTCCATCCCGCGTGCGACCGATCGCCTGTATACCGCTGCGGCACGTTTTGGGCAGTATCCCATCCATAAAGAATATGTGCTCAAGACCATCGGCGTTATGCACGAGATCGTGCGCGAAAACCCCGGTGAGCCCGATCATCCGCCGTATCGCCTGCTAACCGAGGAGTTTTTCGATGCGACGTTTACCGAGGTCATCGAGCTGACCGAGGCGGGTTTTGCGGCTCGCGTTGCTGCTTCTGACGTTCCCGCGGTCCCTCTGATTGCTAGCTGCTAGCCGGCCGGCTTAACGGTGAACAGTTCATCCCAATTGACCAACAGCTCCCGTCGCAGGGCATCTTCGGTGGTGCGTTCCTGATCGGTCTTTGGGATGTAGGGGAGCCCCGTCTTTTTATAAATGAGCTCGGCGATGTTGTTAAAGCTCTTCGTGTCCTTGATTTGCTCATAGGTTATCTGGATAACGTCATAGCCCATGCTGGTGAGCGCGGTGGTGCGCTCGGCATCGGAGAGGCTTGCGGCTTCGCCATCGTGGGCGGAACGGCCTTGGCATTCCAAGATGACGCCCATACTGTCGGTGTTGCTCTCGATGAGGATATCGGCGTAGCAGCAGGTTTTGTCATACAGTGAGCGCGCGGCGTCGCTGAGTGGGATGCGCACGTTGTTGGTGATGCCGATACCCAGGCCGCCCTCGTCGCGGGGGAGCGAGACAAGCATGGAGGTCTGTACTTCGAAGGGCGAGGCGGCCTGCCCCGTCATGTGCTCGGCCTCCCAGCGCAGTTGTTTAACGCCGCGCAGGCCTGCGGTCTGCTTGGCGAACGCGGTGATATCTGCTGCGGTAAGAAGCGGCGTGCGCTTCCACAAGTTGGTGTCATTGCCCTTGGTGTCGTTAACTCGCTCCCAGCCGCAGCTGGGCGGAATGAGCTTAAGCGAAATAGCTTCATCGAGTTGTTGTTGCGTTCGCTCGCAGGGCTTAAATACTGCAAAGGAGCCGCACATCTCGTAGCAAGCCATGAGTAACTGGCTGCGTGAGACCTGCGTGGCAAGGCTGAGCAGTGTGAACTCCGGGGACGTGACATCAAATCCATGCTCAGTCTGCCTAAACGACCCGGGAGGTGGCTCTTGGGTCAGGAGGTGTGACTTGAACAAACTCCGTGATCCGACTTGCTCGCGACTGAACACAAATCGATGAAGCGGCATATGAAGAAGGTCTTCAACAAGCGCATGGTTCCCAAGGGCGCAACACCTGCGATCCATGTTGTCTAGACTGACAGCGGGGTAAAGTCCTAATACCTGCGGCGGAATACGGTGATAGTAAAAAGCGGATTGACCGCATAGCGTCAGGTCCATGACGTCCTCCTGGTCGAAATGTGCTTTTGGACCGTGCGATGCCAGCGTCAATTCGGAAGTATGCGGCAAAATCTGAACCCTGTGAGCAGACCTGGCTTTTGAGGCTAGTTTATCAGGCATTTTGTTGCGAAAAAACAGGGTGTGCTCGGAGGTTTCAGAATTTGCCGCATACTTCCGAAAACGCGGTCGATTTGGACCATGCTAAAACGATTTAGCAGCATCGGTTGGGGTGTGGGTTTGCCACCGGGCGGACGCTACTGATGCTGGGAACGCTCGTTTTGGGCCTCGAAGGGTGGATTTCGCGCTTTTGGTAAAGAAATAGGTGCGTGTCATGCCGTGCGGTAGGCATCGGCGCACAGAAAAAGGGCCCGGAAGGCTTTGCCTTCCGGGCCCTTTGCAATGCAAGCGTGCTTGCAAGTGCGATTTAGCGCACCTGAGCGACGTAAGCGACGTTGGTCGAGGAGACCTTGTCCTCGAGCTGGACGCTCATGCGGGGATCGCCGGCGGTAGCGACGGTCAAATCGCCAGTCTTGACGTAGCCGAGCTCCTTAGCGGTCTCGATCGCCTTGACGATCGTGCCGTTGACGGTGCCCTGGGTAATCTCGGCCTGGTGCGGGATAACGCCCCAGTACATGATCATCTGCTGGACGGCCCACTCGTGGCGGGAGAACGCGCAGATCGGCATGTTGGGACGGAAGTGCGAGATCAGGCGAGCGGTACGACCGGTGGTCGTCGGCACGGTGATGCACTTGGCGCCAACGGTGGTGGCCATGTTCACGGCGGACATACCCACAACGTTGTTGACGACGCGGGTGCCGTGAGCGTCAGCCGGAACCTCGAGCGGAGCGTGAGCCGGGAGGTACTTCTCGGTCTCGAGAGCAATGCTGGCCTGCATCTTGACGGCCTCGACCGGGTACTTGCCGGCAGCGGACTCGCCGGACAGCATGACGGCGTCGGTGCCGTCGTAAATGGCGTTAGCAACGTCGGCAACCTCGGCGCGCGTCGGGCGCGGGTTCTGCTGCATGGAGTCGAGCATCTGCGTAGCGGTGATAACGGGCTTGTAGGCCGCGTTGCACTTAGCGATGATCTCCTTCTGGATGTGCGGAACAAGCTCGGGCTTGATCTCGATGCCCAGGTCGCCACGGGCGACCATGATGCCGTCGGAAGCCTCGAGGATCTCGTCGAAGTTCTCGACGCCCAGGGCGCACTCGATCTTCGGGAAGATCGTGACGTGCTCGCCGCCGTTCTCGCGGCAAAGCTCGCGGATGCCGCGGACGGACTCGCCGTCGCGGATGAAGGAAGCGGCGATGTAGTCGATGTTCTCGGTCAGGCCAAAGAGGATGTCCTGACGATCGCGCTCGGTGATAGCGGGCAGCGAGATGTTGACGTTGGGCATGTTGACGCCCTTGCGCTCGCCGATCAGGCCGTCGTTCTTGACGACGCAGGTCATGTCCTGGCCGTCGACGGACTCGACCTCGAGGGCAACCAGGCCGTCATCGATCAGGATGAGGGAGCCCTTCTCGACCTCGGAGGGCAGAGCCAGGTAGTCGAGGGAGATGTGCTCAGCGGTGCCATGGAAATCCTCGGACGTGGGCTGAGCGGTGACGACGATCTTGTCGCCGGTCTTGACGGCAACCTTCTTGCCGTCGACCAGAAGGCCGGTGCGGACCTCGGGGCCCTTGGTGTCGAGCAGGATGCCGACGGGCATACCGAGCTCCTTGGAAATACGACGGACGCGCTCGATGCGACCGTGGTGCTCGTCGTAGGAGCCGTGCGAGAAGTTAAAACGGGCGACGTTCATGCCCGCCTTGATCATCTCGCGGATGGTCTCGTCGCTATCGCAGGCGGGACCCATGGTGCATACAATCTTGGTGCGCTTGTACATTCAGACCTCCATCTGACATCGTCTTGCGCTGATAGATAAACCATAAGAAATAAAACTGAGATGATTATAACGAAATGCCGACCGAATACCCCAAAAAATCGACCGTATGCCGAATTAGAAGTTCATTTTTTGCGGAAAAACGGTATATGCAAAAACTATACCAACCGTTCTAACCGCTGCTATCTGGGCGATATTTTAGTTCGATGATGCGCCGAAGAAAAAACGTTTTATCAATGTTGAGCATCACACGGCCTGCACCGTTGCTTATGGACCATATTTCCAAATGGATTGTTTTGGCTAGACGCGTTGCTTTGGGGTACCATAGCTCCACTATCAACTGCCGCTCAGCACGGCAGCCTTGATGAGCCCTTGCCCTTCTCCTGGGAATTATGATCGGGCATCAATCTGCTGAGTGGCCCGAATCCCAGGAGGGGACTCTATATGCAAAAGGAATACCTGTCCGCCGCGGCGGAGGTACTCAGCGACCAAGGTGTCGATGAGAACCTCGGCCTGAGCAACGGCGAGGCGTCGTCGCGCCTCGCCAAGACAGGCCCTAACAAGCTTGAGGAAGCCGAGAAGACGCCGCTGTGGAAGCGCTTCTTTGAGCAGATGGCTGACCCCATGGTCATCATGCTGATCGTTGCCGCCGTCATCAGCGCGCTCACGGGCATGGTCAAGGGCGAGCCCGATTTTGCCGACGTCGCCATCATCATGTTCGTCGTTATCGTCAACTCGGTGCTGGGCGTGGTTCAGGAGGCTAAAAGCGAGGAGGCTCTCGAGGCCCTGCAGGAGATGAGCGCGGCGCAGTCCAAGGTGCTGCGCGACGGCAAGCTCGTGCACCTGCCGAGCGCCGAGCTCGTGCCCGGCGACGTGATCATGCTCGAGGCGGGCGACTCCGTCCCGGCCGACTGCCGCGTGCTCGAGAGCGCCACGATGAAGATCGAAGAGGCCGCACTGACCGGCGAGTCCGTGCCGGTCGAGAAGCACGCCAACGTGATCGAGCTCGCCGCGGGCACCGATGACGTGCCGCTCGGCGACCGCAAGAACATGTGCTACATGGGCTCCACCGTGGTGTACGGCCGCGGTCGCGCCGTCGTGGTCGGCACCGGCATGGATACCGAGATGGGCAAGATTGCTGGCGCCCTGGCCGAGGCCAAGGAAGAGCTCACGCCGCTGCAGGTGAAGCTCGCCGAGCTCAGCCGCATCCTTACCATTATGGTTATCGTCATCTGCGTCGTCATCTTTGGCGTCGACATCATCCGTCACGGCGTGGGCAACGTCCTTACCGACCCGACTGCCCTGCTCGACACCTTTATGGTCGCCGTCTCGCTTGCCGTCGCCGCCATTCCCGAGGGCCTGGTTGCCGTCGTGACCATCGTGCTTTCGCTCGGCGTGACCAAGATGGCCAAGCGCCAGGCGATCATCCGCAAGCTTTCTGCCGTCGAGACCCTTGGCTGCACGCAGACCATCTGCTCGGACAAGACCGGCACGCTTACCCAGAACAAGATGACCGTTGTCAAGCACGAGCTCGCTGCGCCCAAGGAGAAGTTCCTGGCCGGTATGGCGCTGTGTTCCGATGCCCAGTGGGACGAGGACCTGGGCGAGGCCGTGGGCGAGCCGACCGAGTGTGCACTTGTCAATGATGCCGGCAAAGCTGGTCTTACTGGCCTGACTGCCGAGCACCCGCGCGTGGGCGAGGCCCCGTTCGACTCGGGCCGTAAGATGATGTCCGTGGTCGTCGAGACCCTGGACGGCGAGTACGAGCAGTACACCAAGGGCGCGCCCGACGTGGTGATTGGCCTGTGCACCCATATCTACGAGGGCGATAAGGTCGTCCCCCTGACTGAGGAGCGCCGCGCCGAGCTCGTGGCAGCCAACAAGGCCATGGCCGACGAGGCCCTGCGCGTGCTGGCGCTGGCGAGCCGCACCTACACCGAGGTTCCCGCCGACTGCAGCCCCGCTGCGCTCGAGCATGATCTGGTCTTCTGCGGCCTGTCCGGCATGATCGACCCGGTCCGTCCCGAGGTCGCCGACGCTATCCGCGAGGCGCACGACGCCGGTATCCGCACCGTCATGATTACGGGCGACCACATCGACACCGCCGTGGCCATCGCCAAGCAGCTGGGTATCGTCGCCGATCGCAGCCAGGCTATCACCGGTGCCGACCTCGATCGCATGAGCGACGAGGAGCTCGACGCGCACATCGAGGATTACGGCGTGTACGCCCGTGTCCAGCCCGAGCACAAGACCCGCATCGTCGAGGCTTGGAAGTCGCGCGACCAGATCGTCGCCATGACGGGCGACGGCGTCAACGACGCCCCGTCCATCAAGCGCGCCGACATCGGCGTCGGTATGGGCATCACCGGTACCGACGTCACCAAGAACGTCGCCGATATGGTGCTTGCCGACGACAACTTCGCCACCATCATCGGTGCCTGCGAAGAGGGCCGTCGTATCTACGACAACATCCGCAAGGTCATCCAGTTCCTGCTTTCGGCCAACCTTGCCGAGGTCTTCTCGGTGTTCATCGCCACGCTCATCGGCTTTACCATCTTCCAGCCGGTGCAGCTGCTGTGGGTGAACCTGGTCACCGACTGCTTCCCCGCGCTCGCGCTGGGCATGGAGGACGCCGAGGGCGACATCATGAAGCGCAAGCCGCGCAACGCCAAGGACGGCGTCTTTGCCGGTCACATGGGCCTGGACTGCGTGGTCCAGGGCCTGATCATTACCGTGCTGGTGTTGGCGAGCTTCTTTGTGGGCGTGTACTTTGACATGGGCTACATCCACATCGCCGATATGATCGCCGGCAATGCCGACGAGGAAGGCGTGATGATGGCCTTCATCACGCTCAACATGGTCGAGATTTTCCACTGCTTCAATATGCGCAGCCGTCGTGCGTCGCTGTTTAGCATGAAGAAGCAGAACAAGTGGCTGTGGGCTTCGGCTGCGCTGGCGCTGGTGCTGACGGTGATCGTAACCGTGCAGCCGACGCTTGCCGAGATGTTCTTTGGCCCCGTGACGCTTGAGCTTAAGGGCGTTATCGCCGCGCTGGGTCTGGCCTTCCTGATCATCCCGCTGATGGAGATCTACAAGGCGATCATGCGCGCGGTCGAGAAGGAGTAGGTCGAAAGGCTATCCTTCCCGCCGGCCCGACCGCCTGCGGGGGTTTCTTCTTCGCTGGTCCTCGCGCTTCGCGCTGCGGGATCGCTCAGAAGAAACCCCTTCCGGCGGGCGGGCCTTCGGATAGCCTCTCGGGACCGTAAGCTGAAGGAAAGTTTGTGAGCTGGTCGGGCTTTGCCCGGCCAGCTCTTTTTGATTTAAAATACCCGCTCAGTTGTGATTTTTGGTGCTGGGAGGCGTTTGTGGCTAAGGCTAAGGCTAAGGCGAAGAAAAAGACGACGGGGGCGCGGGCTAAGCGTGATCGTCGTCGGAAGCTTGCGACCGAAGCCCCTGCGTCTGCTGAGGAGCTGTTGGCAAGCGTGCCGGGGCTTGATGCGTTGCAGGATGTTCCGGCGTTCGATGACCTGCCGGTCGATGCGGCTCAGCAGGCTGCATTTGACGACTTTTGCGCACAGGCCGAGGAGCCCGAGCAGATGCAGCTCGGTGCCGTGGTGCGCCTGGACCGCGGATTTCCGCTGGTGGCGACTGCCGATGACACGTTTCGTGCCGAGCATGCCGTAGGGTTTGCCAAGTCGCGTGGCGAGGACGAGGTCTTGCTGCCCGCTGTGGGCGACCGCGTGGCGGTTCGCCGTGCTCCCGGGCACGACATGGGCGTCATCGAGTGCGTACTACCGCGCCGTACGAGCTTTGAGCGTTGGCGTGGCCGTGCCCGCGGTGAGCGCCAGGTGCTCTGCTCCAACGTTGACAGCGTGCTGATCGTGCAGGCGCTCGGCGCCGGCGAGGTGCTGCTCGATCGCGTGGCGCGCTCACTGGTGTTGGCGCTCGATTGCGATGCCGAGCCGGTGGTGGTGCTCACCAAGGCCGACCGCTGCGAGGCCGATGAGCTCGAGCGCGATCTGGACCGTGTGCGCCGCCTGGTGGGTCCGGACGTGCGCGTGATCGTGACGTCCTCTGCCGAGGGTCGTGGCCTGGACGAGGTGCGCACCTGCGTGCCCGCCGGGAGCTGCGCCATGATTCTGGGCGAGTCGGGTGCCGGCAAGTCGACGCTGCTCAATGCACTGCTGGGCCACGATACGTTGGCGACTGGCGGTGTGCGCGAACGCGACGACCAAGGCCGTCACACTACCGTCGCGCGCGTGATGGTGGCGCTGCCGGGCGACGCCGGCGTGATCGCCGATGCCCCGGGCCTGCGCAGCCTGCCGCTCGTGGGCCATGAGCGGGGTCTGGCGCGCGCCTTCCCCGAGATCGTCGAGGCGTCGCGCGCGTGCCGGTTTGGCGATTGCACGCACACTCACGAGCCGGGTTGCGCCGTTCGCGAGGCCGAGGACGCGGGACAGATCGACAGCCTGCGCCTGGAGACGTTCCAAAACCTGGCGTCATCCATGCGCGTGAGTGCCCAAATGCTCGACCCCGATGTCCATCTGTAATTGAATTTTCCTATGACAGCCGTCTCCTAACTGCTTGGGAGGCGGCTTTTTTGCTGCCAAAGCGCCTCGAAATATGCGTTTTGCCGACGTTCTGACCAAAACCTTGCCACGAGCTTGACGGGCTGGTCAGCTTTTGGTCAGCAATTGGTTTGACACGTAAAACCAAGATTGCGATTGCGCCGCTTTGCGCCCTGGTCGCCCAGACAATGGTGGTACGGGCATTTGCCCGGTGCTACCTTGAGAGGAGCGGCCGTGAACAAGAGCAAGCGCATCGCCATCAGTCTGGTCGCGGGCGTGCTTGCCGCGGCGCTCTGCATGGTCTACGGCTCGTCGATCCGCTCGCAAGCCGAGCAGGCCCAGGCCGAGACTTTGGCAAAATACGGCGGCGACCGCGTTGAGGTGTGCGTCGCGGCGCGCGATATCGATGCGGGCGAGACCCTCGACGAGACCAATGTCATAACTCAGGAATGGCTGGCGAGTCTGTTGCCGCGTGATGCGGCGACCGAGCTGCGTCAGGTGCGCGGCGACGTGACGACCTCGCGCATTCCCAAAAACGCCGTGATTTGCAATGTCTACACCAAGGCCGAGAGCCACAAGCTCGAGGTGCCTAAAGGCAAGGTTGCCGTTTCGGTGGCGGTCGATGCCGAGCACTCGGTCGGCGGCGCCACGGGCGTGGGCAGCTATGTGGATGTGTACGTGCAAAAAGATGGCGTGACCGATCGTTTGTGCGGCGCGTACGTGATCGATACCAGCGAAGATGCCGGCACCACGCGTGAAGGCAAGATCGAGTGGGTGACGCTGGCGGCAGACCCCGAAGATGTCAAGGAATTGCTGGGAGCCTCGGGAAAGGGAACGGTCAGCTTGACGATTCCCGCCACGGCGCGCGGCAAAAAGAGCGGAGGCGACGAGTGATGAAGGCGATCTGGCTTGCGTGCTGCGCGTGCGGCGATTACGGGCTGCTACAGCAGGAAGTCGAGGGTCGCGATGTGGGCGCACAGGTGCTTCGCGTGGGGGATCTGGACGGGCTGGTATCCATGGCGCGGGCGTTTCCCTCGCGCCGCGGTGCCGCCATCATCGCGGCATCTCTGTTCGATACCGAAGACGTGCGGAAGACCGTTGCACGCCTGACGGCCGAGGGCCGTGTGAGTCGCGTCGTCGTGTTGATCGAGACGCTCGACCCGTCGGATATCGAAGGGCTGTTTCGCGCGGGGGCGACCGAGGTCATCGCTGCGCACAGTTTGTGCGGCAACGGGCGCACGGGCGAGGGAACGGTTGATTCCGATCGGCGCATGACGATTGAGCCCGATGCTTTTGTTGATAGGGAACCCGGGGCGCCTCGCGCTACAAGAGGCCCGCGTGTTGATGAATATGGAAAAGCGGAAGCCGAGCATGGTCGGCGCCCCCGGGACCCCCTTGCATACGATGACGCTGGAGGGCCGGTACCGTATGGCGATGACGTTCCGGCTGAAGATATGGGATACGTGCACGGCGTAAATCTGGCCGATGAGCTCGACGAGGTCGAGGGTTTTGCCGGGGTTGGCGAGCCGTGTGCCGCTGCGTCCTTGGCTTCGGAACCGCAGCCCGGGCAGCCTGCCATGCCGGCTTGGGCTCAGCGCGTGACCGCGGCGGGGGAGACGGGGATGTTATCGCCCGCGTCCGTGTCGCCGGTTCCTGCACCGTCGGCCCCCGCGCCGTCGGCGGACGCTTCGATTCCGCCGCGTCGGGCGCCGGTCGTCTGCGTCGTCTCGGGTTCGGGCGGTTGCGGCAAGTCGACGATCGTTGCCACCATGGCGCATGCGGCGTCGCTGTTGGGTTTGCGTGCCGCTGTGCTCGACTTGGACCTCATGTTTGGAAACCTATACGATCTGCTGGGTGTCGATGCCCCACACGATATGGCGGCGCTTATCGAGCCGTCGGCGGCGGGCGCACTTGCCGAGCCGGATATCGTGGCCGCATCGATGCGCGTCGCCCCGGGCGTCACGCTCTGGGGACCTGTCGCGGCCCCCGAGAAGGCCGAGCTCATGGCGCGTCCGGTGGAGCTATTGCTCGATGTTTTGCGTCGCGAATCCGACGTGGTCTTTGTCGACACCTCGGTCTTTTGGGGTGATGCCGTGGCCGCCGCGGTGGCGGCGAGCGACCGTTGCCTGGTCGTAGGCGATGCGGCGGTATCGTCCGCGACATCCGCTTCACGCGTCATTGAGCTGGCGAGCCGCGTGGGCGTGCCACGCACGCGCATGAGCGCCGTGTTCAACCGGTTTGGTGCGCGCGGTGCCGACGAGGACGTCGCCATGCGCTTTGAGATTGCCTGCGCACTGAGCTCCAAGATCCGCATTGCCGATGGCGGTCAGGATTTGGCCGCGCTCATGGCATTCGGTCGCGCCGACGAGGCGGTGGGCCAGACGAGCGCTTTTGCGACTAGCGTGCGCGAGGCCACGCGCGAGATGCTCGTGGAGCTGGGCTGCGCCGTCGGTCCCTGGAGCGATATGGTCGCTGACCGCGCGACCCGTACCGAGCGCCCGCGCATCCGTCTTCCCTGGTCGCGTGAGGGTGATTCGCGATGAGTCTGCAGACGAGGATTAAAGCCGCTGGCGCGGCCGCCGCGGCTGCCCCCGTTGATGCGGGACGCCGCCGTGCCGTTAAACGCCGCACCAAGCGTGCGGTGATGAACCGCGTGGGCTACGACGAGGTGGCACGCATCAGTGCCTACGTCGACCCGGCCTTTGCCCGCTCTGAGCTACGTCCGGCAGTGGAAGCGGCGCTCAACGTGGAAGAGCCGACCGACTTGGCGACGCCTGAGCGTGAGACCATCATCGACGAGATCCTAGATGACGTGGTGGGCCTGGGACCGCTGCAGCCGCTCATCGAGGATGACACCGTTACCGAAATCATGGTCAACGGCTGTCGCTCTGCCTTTTTTGAGCGCAACGGCGTTTTGTATCCCATCGAGCACGCGTTTGAGGACGACGAGCAGATCCGTGTGCTCATCGACCGCATCATCTCGCCGCTCGGCCGTCGTATCGACGAGCGTAGCCCCATCGTCAACGCCCGCCTCAAGACGGGTTATCGCGTCAACGCGGTGATTCCACCCGTGGCGATCGACGGGCCAATCCTTACCATTCGTAAGTTCTCGGACCGTATCTGTTCGCTGGACGAGCTTGTGGGGTTGGGGTCACTGCCGCTTTGGTATGCGCAGCTGCTGTCGTGCGCGGTGTCGTTGCGGCAGGACTTGGCGGTTGCGGGAGGCACGGGGTCGGGCAAGACCACGCTGCTCAACGCGCTGTCGTGCGAGATTTCCACCGGCGAGCGCATCGTGACGATCGAGGATTCCGCCGAGCTCAAGTTTGCACATCACCCACACGTTGTCCGTCTGGAGGCGCGTGAGGCGTCAATCGAGGGCGAGGGTGCGGTGACGATTCGTGACCTGGTGACCAATGCTCTGCGTATGCGCCCCGACCGCATTGTCGTGGGCGAGGTGCGCGGTGCCGAGTGCTGCGACATGCTGCAGGCCATGAACACGGGCCACGACGGCTCGCTCACCACGCTCCATGCGGGTACCGAGCAGGAGACCGTGGTTCGCCTGACGCTGCTTGCGCGCTACGGCATCGATTTGCCGAGTGAGCTTATCGAAGAGCAGATCGCCATGGCGCTCGACGGCATCGTGATGTCCGAGCGTCATGCAGATGGTAGGCGCTTTGTCGCCTCATATTCGGGGGTTCGCCGCGGCGCGTCGGGCGGTGTTGAGCTCGAACGCTACGTGACTTTTGATGCCGCCGAACGCACCTGGACGCTCGACCGCGAGCCGCCGTTTATTGCGGAGGGCTTGCGGTCGGGAACGCTCACGCAAGAGGAGGTGGACGAATGGAGATCGCTATGCCCCTCGTCGTAGGGGGTTTGGCGGGGCTTTCCGTCGCGACGGCGTGTGGGGCAGAGCCTCGTGTGCCGCGGATGCCGCCGGCGGAGCTGGTGCGCCAGACGCTCGAATCGATGGCGGAGAAGCTGCCGCGTGAGTTGGTGGAAAACGACCTGCTGACAAAGATTGCCCGCTCGTGGGCGTCGCTGATCCCCGCAGATCGCCTTGGGTTTGCTATTGAGGATAACGCGGCTCGTCTGGCATTTCTGCTGCTGTCGAGCGGTATCTGCAGCGTTTTGCTGGCCGTTGCGTCGTTGTCGCCCATCGGCTTTGTCTTGGGGCTGGTGGCGCCGTTTGGCGTGGGTGCCGCGCGTGACACCTTCGATCGCCGACGCGAGCAGCATGATGTAGAAGAGGCCATGCCCGAGGCATTCACGGCGTTATCCATGTCGCTTGCCTCGGGGCATTCGCTGGCACAGGGCATGCGCTTTGTGGGCGCCCATGCGCAAGAACCGGTGCATACCGAGTTTTTGCGGGTGGCGGCGGCAATCGATTGCGGCATCTCGGCGACCGACGCACTCGATGACCTACTCGTTCGCATCGATGCCCCCGGCCTTTCGCTTGTCACCTTGGCGCTCAAAGTATCGCAGCGTACCGGGGCTCCACTTGCTGGCTTGCTGTCCGAGGCGTCGAGCATGGTGGGTGAGCGCATTGAGCTCAAACGCCGTCTGGACGTTAAGACGTCACAGGCGCGTATGTCGGCACACATGGTCGCAGCGATGCCGGCGGGCATGTGCGCGGTACTGGCTTTGCTTTCGGCAGACTTTCGCCGCGGTCTTGCGACGCCGGCTGGTGCGGGCGCCGTGGTGTTGGGGCTTGCCCTCAACGTCGTTGCCCTGGTAGTTATCCGGCGCATTATGCGGGTGGAGTTATGAGCGCCCTGGTCGGGGTCGCGGCCTGTCTGTGTGCCCTGAGTGTATTTGCCGCGACAGGTTTGGAGCGTGCGGATGCTCGCAAGATTGCAGAGGCGTGCAAGCGTGAGGTGGTACTGGTCATTGCTGCGAGCTGCTCGGTGATTGATGCTCTGACCGCGCGAATGAAGGGCGCAATTGGGGTGGGCGGCCCGGCGCGGGTGTCGCTCGGTGAGGCGTCCGAGATGATCGACGTGGTGCGCCTGGGGCTTTCTGCCGGCCTTTCATTTGATGCGGCGCTCGAGATTTTCTGTGCCAATCGTCGGTCGGTGCTGGCCGTCCGTCTTGAGCGAGCCTGCATGGCATGGCAGGTGGGCGTGGGGACGCGCGAGGCCGAGTTGTTGGCTGCCGCGCGTGATTTGGACGTGAGGGCGCTTGAGACCTTTGCCATCACGGTGGGGCAAGCGCTTGCCCTGGGCGCTCCGCTGGCCGAGACGCTGGCTGCTCAAAGTCGCGAGATCCGTGCGGCCCATCGCGCCGCAGTCGAGCGCGAGATCGAGCGCGCGCCGGTCAAGTTGCTGATTCCCACCGGCACGCTCATCTTGCCGGCGTTGCTTCTGTCCATATTGGGCCCGCTGCTGGGAGCAGGCGGGATGATGTAGGGAGGAATACATGAACACGATGACCGACATTGCGGGCAAGGCTTGGAGCTGGGCTTTTTGCCGGGCAATCCGCGCTCGCCAGCGTGCCGAGGCGTTGTTGCGGGAGGAGAGCGCGCAGGGCACTACCGAATACGCCATCTTGGTCGGCGTGCTCGTAGTGATCGCGATTATCGCCATCGTCGCGTTTAAGAGCAAAGTCGAAGAACTATGGAACGCGATCAAAGACGGCATCAACAGCCTGTAGGAGGCAGGCGGCCTGTTGGTTCGCCGCTGGTGCTCGTCTGTTTGCTCGTGGCAATAGCGGTGACGCTTTGGGGGCTGGGTGTTGCGCGACAGCAGCGTCCAGGCGCTACTGCCGATTTGGGATCGGGCTCGGCGGCGGTGTCACAAGCGGAAGGCGCGCAAGATTCGAGCGGTCAGAATGCCGCCGTCACGGCTCAGACCTTTTTGCAGGCACTCGACGAGCGAGCGGCCAGTGCGACGGAGCCGTCTACAGACAACGCGATTGCGGTTCGGCTCGCATGGTCCGAGGACCGGCCGATGACCGAGGCAGCAGCAGACTTGCTGCGCGCCTACCGCGAGGTGCCTACGGCCCAACTCGCCCTGAGCGGCTATCTCGATATTAAGGGCAACGTATGGGGCGCCATCGTGCGCGATGGGCGAGGCTGGGTCGACATGGTGACGGTTGCCGCGGATGCCGGAGATGCCTCGTGCCGCCTGCGTGCCGTGCGTCTGGTTCCGCAAACAACGGAGTCAAAGGAGGGGTTGTGAAATGCATGATGTCCTGCGTGAGGAATCTGCTCAGTCGACCGTCGAATACGCCATCGTCACCGTGGCGCTGTTGTCGATTGCGCTGGCGATTGCGGGGCTTTGGCGCGCTGGCACCGATGGGCGCTTGGCGGCACTGGTCGAGCGGGCAGCGTCTCATGGCGTCGCCCCATCGTCGGTTATCGATGCCGCGACGGGTGCCAAGGACATCGCTCTGTATTGATATCGCATGCGAGGATCGGGCGCAGTCTACGGTCGAGGCCGCCTTTTTGCTGCCGACGTTTTTGACGCTTATCTTGCTCGCGTTGCAGCCGGTGTGCCTGCTCTATACGCGCGCGGTCATGGAGTCTGCCGCCGCCGAGACCGCGCGGCTTATGACCACGACGACGGTGGAGAACGACGATGACCTTAAGGAGTTCACTCGTCGCAGACTTGCCGCGGTGCCCAACGTCTCGATTTTTCATGCCGGCGGGCCGCTGTCGTGGGATATCGAGTTGGGGCGGGCCGGTGCCGGCGGTGTTTCGTCCGTGTCTGTTGTCGGCGAGGTTAAGCCGCTGCCCGTGATCGGTGCATTTGTGCGGGCCATGGGCAGTGCGGGTGAGGGCGGCTATGTCGAGCTCAAGGTCGACGTCTCGTATCGATCGCGTCCCGAATGGCTGGAGGGAGATTATGATTCATGGATTGCTGCATGGGATTAGGCGCTGCCTGCTGCGGGCGACGCAAGGGCTTGCGGCCCGCCGTCGACCAGGCGCTCGCCGCAAGCGGGGCGGCTTTATGGGCCGCGCCGGTATCGACTTGTTTATCGAAGACGGCGCCTATACCACGCTCTCCTCTGCGGTTGTCATTCTGGTGGTGCTTACGCTGCTGTTTTCGTCGACCGCGGCGATATGGAGTATGTCGCGCGCCGGAGACACCCAGGTGGCGGCCGATAGCGGTGCACTGGCGGGCGCCAACGTGGTGTCGTCCTATCACACAGCCGCCACGGTGGTCGATGCGAGCATTTTGAGTTTGGGCCTGGCGGGGTTTGCCACGATCGGCACCGGCTTGGTTGCCATTCTCATTCCGGGCGCCGAGGTTGTCGGCAGCGATATCATCGATACGGGAACCCAGATTATTAAAACGCGTAACAAGTTTGCTAAAAGCGCGGCAAAGGGCCTGCAAAAGATCGAGACCGCCTTGCCGTACCTGGTTGCCGCGCGCGCCATGCAGGCAGTATCGGCGCAGGATACCGACGGCGTGACCTATACCGGTACGGCGCTCGCCGTGCCCAGGACATCCGAGTCGGATTTTGTTGCGCTCGAAGGGTCCGAGATTTCGACCGATGCCATTAAAGATGCATCGGAAGATTTGGAACGCGCGGCCGAGGAGCTGCAAAAAGCATCGGAGGAGACGGCGAAGGCCAAAGAGCGCGCCTGGCTAGCGGATTGCGGTGGGTCGGATAAAGGTTCGGTCGGCAGCTGTTCGTGTATGTGGGAGCGCGCAAAAAGCCTAACGGATCTCTCCGGTGTTCAAAATCCGCATTACTCATCGAGCGTTACGTGGGAGCCCCAAGTGGCGCTCAATCGCTCGAAGGACTACTACCATCGGCGTCTGGCAAGCGAGAGGCCCCAAGGCTCGAGTGTCGAGATGAAGGCAGAGTCTGCGGCGCGTAAGGCGTTTTATACCTATGCGAGTGCGGAGGTCGATCGGGCATATATAACTGAGAACGGAGACAGGGTTTCCTCCTATATTCCGCTGCTGCCGCGCAACTCTGATGAGGTTCGGGCGACGGAACTCTATACCGATGCGGTGTGGCCGACGAGCATGAACGATGACAAGGCGTATCTGCATTACGGGACGACCTGCCCTAACTATAAGAAAGGAACGCCGAGCGGATTTGCTTCGGTTGCCGATTACGATGGGCAGGATAAATGCAGCAAATGCCATTTTGGCGTTTCGTCGCTTGGTGCTGTTGCGGCGCCTTCAACCTCTATCGAAAACGGCTTCGAGTATCACTTTGACAAGTTTAAAGACGCCCTGGAGGACTACGTCGACTGTCGCAACAAGGAACTCGAACTCGAGCGTCAGACCGAGGACGAAGCCGACCGTGCGGGCAATGCGTTCGATACCGCCATCAAAGAACTATCCGGTGAGCGTCCGCGCATCGCCCCGCCCGGTCGCAACGGCGTGGTCGCCTTTGCGGTCTCGGGCGCCATCTCCAGTCCCGACGAGCTCAACTCTTCGTTTAGCACGGCAGTCGAGCTTGGCGATCGTGGTGCAATTTCTGCTGCAGTACTCGCACCCGATGATGCGACGGCACAAAATAACGTTCTCTCGCGGTTTTTCTCGACGCTTGAGGAGCGTTCGGGCGGCGTTGCCGGCGTGCTCGACGGTGTTATGGATGTTTGGGGCCGCCTGCTTGTGGGGTACGGAGACATCCAGGGTGCGGCCGACGAGCTTATGGGAGAGCTGATCGGTGGCTTGGGAGGGGGTAGCGGCGCGTTGGGCTCCATCGCGTCCTGGCTCGGTGACACCGTCTCGTCCTCCGTGGCGGCGCTGGGGCTCGAACCGTGCGATTTGCGTCTGCGAAAACCGGTGCTGACCGATACCGCCAATGTCATCAAAAGTCCGGGGTCCGATATCGCAGGCATCTCCAAAACTCAAGATACCCTGCGAAAAATCCCCTTGGGCGTGACTGACCCCAAGGCACTTTGCGAGGCCTTGGAATATCACGTCGAGCGCACCATCAGCAGCGCGGTGTTCACGCTTGCGGAGATCCCGCTGCCCGGTGGCCGCTCCATCCCGCTCACTGTCGATGTTGCCACGCTGGTGGGAGCTTTTGGCGGTGGGTCGTAATGGGCATTCGCGCGGGCTTGCGCGAGGAGCGTGCCCAGGCGACGGTCGAGATGGCCGTGGTCACGCCTGTCCTGCTCGTGCTGGCTCTCGTCGCGTACAACGTCATGATCTTTGCAGGCGCGGTCGCGCGCTTCGACCGCGTGGTGCCCGATATCGTGCTAGCACATGCCGTGGCGCCGGGCGGGGAGGGTGACGAGAGCTCCATTGACGCTTCCGCGACCGTTCAAGCTCAGATTCAGGATGCCATGGAGGGATATGACCTACAGGTCGAGGTCTCGAGCGAGCAAGGCACGGCGTCATCGGATGGTAGTCTGCTCTCTCTTTCTGGCACGTTTAGGACCTATACCTGCACCATGCGCTATGAGCCGTGGCCGAGCTCGCTCAGCGTCGCCGGCGTTTCGCTGGGGGCACCGGTGCAGTTGTCGCACGAGCGCGCAGTGACAGTCGACCCGTGGCGTCCGGGGGTGGTCATGTGACCGCGGTCTCGTCCTATATCGCCTACGCGCGGGCGCTCAACAGGTTGGGTTGGACGCCGGCCGAGTTTGTGGTGGCGGAGTCGTTTACCGTGCGTCTGCGCGGCATGCTGGGACGGCGGCCAATTGCCGCCAGCGGACTGCCGCTTGTCATGGCGTTTCCGCGCTGTTCCTCGGTTCACACCTGCTTTATGGCCTATCCCATCGACATTGCCTTTATCGATCGCAGCGGCAATGTCCTCGCATGCTACGAAAACGTACGCCCTTGGCGTATGTGTTCCTGTCCCGGTGCCTGGGCGGCACTCGAACGCCCTTCACTCATTGTTTCGCCCCCTGTTCTCCAACGCGTGCCGGCATAAGAATTGGCGACAGGGGACTTTCGTCATACGAAATTGGGTAAGATGGAGGAGAAGATGCATGGATGTTGAGATCCATCCCAACGCCAAAAAATACCTGACGGAAGGGGTCGATGATGGGCGAGACATATACGACCGCTAGTGGTCAGGTTGTAACGGATGAAATGATTGACGCGTGGTGTGAGTCGTACGAGCGCGGAGAGTTTCCGGATGGTGAACACACCGTTGGTGGAATCGTGCATGGACGGCCTCCACTCTCAGGTGAGGGAACGGCAACGCTATCGGTCAAGATTCCTCTAGGGATGAAGGAAGCGATTCGTCGACGGGCGGCGGCTGAAGGAATGACGCCAAGTGAGTTTGCCCGTGCGGCCCTGAGTGAAAAACTTCTTGCGGCCGGTTGATACTTCTGATGTGCCGTTCTATAGCAGCGAGATCGTGGCCGATGTCGCGCTCAAAAATTTTTTTAAAATTCTCGGTTGACCGGAGCGCGTCCTTGGTTATACTAATCAAGCCTTGAAACAAGGCACACCTCAAATGGCTGGGTAGCTCAGTTGGTAGAGCAGAGGACTGAAAATCCTCGTGTCAGGGGTTCGATTCCCTTCCCCGCCACCTTGAATTGACTAGGACCTCTGCAAAGGGGTCCTTTTCTTTTATGTGGCCCCCACGCGGAATCGAACCCCGTGAGGGCGCGGAGCTGAGTAAACGCGTGAGCGTTTGCCAGCGCAGCTCGCAAGGCGCGGAAGCGCCGCAGCGGTCCGCACGCGCGGAGCGCGGGCGCGATTCCCTTCCCCGCCACCTTGAATTGACTAGGACCTCTGCAAAGGGGTCCTTTTCTTTTACCGAGGGCTCCTGCGGAAACTGCATCCCGGAATTTGGCTTCAGAGCGGGATGCGCGGATTCCGCCCGCCCGGACATTTCTCCCACTTTTGCGCCACTTTGTAGACCGTTCGGTCGCCTGTCCGCACGCGCGGGTATACTCAAAACGATACTTTTCCTATGCAATACGATGCAGGTTCGGCCTGCGCGATTCGAAGGGGGCCGTGATGGAGAGGATTCTCGGCGTTAATCTCTCTGGCTGGTTTATTCCCGAGCCCTGGGTGACCCCGTCGCTCTATGCAGCGACCGGAGCATCCAATGCAGCCGAGCTGCAGGAGGCCATGGGCACCGCTGCCTATAACGAGCGCATGCGTCGCCATTACGAGACGTTTGTGAGTGAGGACGATTTTCGCCGTATGGCGCAGATCGGTCTCAACGCCGTGCGCTTGCCGGTGCCGTGGTATGCCTTTGGTTCGCAGGAGTCTGACGCTTCCTACATCTCGGTCGTCGATTATATCGACCGTGCTATTGAGTGGGCCGACAAGTACAACATCCGCGTACTGCTCGATCTGGCGACGGTGCCGGGCGGCCAGGGCGATTCCAACGATTCGCCCACGACGCCGGAAGTCGTCGCTGAGTGGCATTCGTCCACCAATGGCCGTCACGTTGCGCTCGATGTGCTCGAGCGCCTGGCCGATCGCTACGGCGAGGCCGAGAGCCTGCTAGGCATCGAGCTGTTGGATACGCCGCAGATGAGCGTACGCAAGAGCCTCTTTACCATGACGGACGGTATTCCGGCGCACTACCTGCGCAACTTCTATCGCGATGCCTACGAGCTCGTCCGTTCGTATATGCCCGAGGATAAGATCGTCGTCTTTTCCTCTTCGGGACACCCCGGCGAGTGGAAGCACTTTATGCGCGGTGCCAAGTACAAGAACGTCTACATGGACCTTCACCTGTACCATTACCGCGACGAGTATGCGCTCGACATCACGAGCCCCCGCGGTCTGACGACGGCGATTTCGCGCAACAAGCGTGAGCTCAAGGAGGCAATCTCGACCGGATTCCCCGTTTTGGTGGGTGAATGGTCGGGTGCGGCGATTTTTGCCAACTCATCGGTTACGCCCGAGGGCCGCAATGCCTACGAGCGCGTGTTCATCGCCAACCAGCTGGCATCGTTTGCGCCGGCTGCCGGTTGGTTCTTCCAAACGTGGAAGACCGAGAAGCGTATTGCAGCATGGGACGCCCGCGCGGCACTCGGCACGCTCGAGCGCGGCATGATTGAATAGGTTGATATGACGCAAAACAGCGCCCGCACGGGCAAACTTTATGTGGTCGGTACGCCCATCGGTAACCTGGGCGACTTGTCTCCGCGCGTCGGCGAGGCATTTGCCGCCGCCGATGCCATCTGCTGCGAGGACACGCGTGTGACCTCAAAGTTGCTGATGCACCTAGGCATCTCCAAGCCGCTCGTTCGTTGCGACGAGAACGTGATCGCAAGTCGCGCCGCCGGCCTGGTCGACCGCCTGCTGGCGGGGGAGACCCTCGCCTTTGCCTCAGACGCCGGTATGCCGAGTGTGTCTGATCCCGGCCAGGCTTTGGTTGAGGCGGCGCGCGAGGCGGATGTGCCTGTCGAGGTTATTCCCGGCCCCTCTGCTTGCGTCACGGCGCTCGTGTCGTCCGGTATTCCCTGCGAGCATTTCTTCTTCGAAGGCTTTTTGGGTCGCAAGCACGGCGACCGCGTGCGCCGACTGCAGCGCCTTGCCGTCGTCCCCGGCGCGCTCATCTTCTACGAGTCTCCACATCGCATCGTGGCGACGCTCGAGGCCGTGGCGGAGGTCTTTCCCCAGCGTGAGGTTGCCGTCTGTCGCGAGCTCACCAAACTGCACGAGGAAGTCTTGCGTGGATCCGCCGCCCAGCTAACCGAGGAGCTGCGCGCCCGTGGCGAGGTAAAGGGTGAGATTGCGCTGGTCATCGCGCCGCCGAGCGAGGATGAGGATGCCGGCATTGCGCCGGTTGGAGCCGCAGCGGTAGACCCCGACGAAGCCCTGCGCGAGGACATTCGCACCGCGCTCGAGGAGGGGGAGCCCGCCTCCGCGGTGGCAAAGCGCCTGTCACAGAAGTACTCGCGCCGCAAGCGCGATGTCTATGCCATGGTGCTCGATATGCAATAGATGGAGGATATCCAGCCCTTGCGTTAGAATCATCCCCTGTATGCAACGTTTTTCTGGAGGACAAACCCCATGGATCAAAGCAAGCCTTCGTTCTTTATCACGACGCCCATCTACTACGTCAACGCCGATCCGCATCTGGGCACGGCTTATTCCACCATCATCGCCGACGTCCAGGCTCGCTATCGTCGCTCCGCCGGCTATAACGTCAAGTTCCTGACTGGCATGGACGAGCATGGCGAGAAGGTCGCCGAGGCTGCAGCCAAGCACAACATGACGCCGCAGGAGTGGACCGACAGCCAGGCTCCGCACTTCAAGGAGCTGTGGAGCAAGCTCGAGATCTCCAACGACGACTTCATCCGCACCACCGAGCCGCGCCAGCATCATGCGGTGCAGTATCTGTGGGAGCGCATGAAGGAGTCCGGCTACCTGTATAAGGGCAGCTACGACGGCTGGTACTGCGTGCCCGACGAGACCTACTTTACCGATACACAGGTCCAGAAGGGTGACGAAGAGTACGGCAGCGTCGGCCAGCACCTGTGCCCCGATTGCCACCGTCCGCTCGAGCGCGTGCAGGAGGAGTCCTACTTCTTTAAGCTCTCTGCGTTCCAGGACAAGCTGCTCAAGCTCTATGACGAGCACCCCGACTTTGTCGAGCCCGCGTTCCGCATGAACGAGGTGCGCAGCTTTGTCGAGGGCGGCCTCAACGACCTTTCCGTGAGCCGTACGAGCTTTGACTGGGGCATTCAGGTTCCGTTCGACGAGGGTCACGTGACCTACGTGTGGTTCGATGCGCTGCTCAACTATATGACGGCCGTCGGCTACGGTGTCGACACCGACGAGGCGCGTGCCGAGCTGGCCTATCGCTGGCCCGCGCAGTTCCACATCGTGGGCAAGGACATCATCCGCTTCCACTGCGTCATTTGGCCCGCCATGCTCATGGCCATCGGCGAGGCCCTGCCCGAGCACGTCTTTGCCCACGGCTTCCTGACCGTGCGCAATGCCGAGACCGGCAAGGCCGAGAAGATGTCCAAGAGCCGCGGCAACGCCATCGCTCCGCAGGACGTTATCGACATGCTGGGCGTCGAGGGCTATCGCTATTACTTTATGACCGACGTG
The DNA here is from genome assembly GCA_900549535.1 of uncultured Collinsella sp. Classification (GTDB taxonomy): domain Bacteria; phylum Actinomycetota; class Coriobacteriia; order Coriobacteriales; family Coriobacteriaceae; genus Collinsella. The sequence goes on from UROR01000004.1 coordinate 36,586, forward strand.
GTGCCCGGCACCGACGGCGCCATCAGCTTCGAGCGCATGGAGCAGGTCTACAACGCCGACCTGGCCAACAGCTGGGGCAACCTTATCTCGCGTTCGCTCAACATGAGCGGCAAGTACTTTGACGGTTGCGCGCCCGCCAAGCCCGCATCGTTCGATGCGTTCGACAACCCGCTGGCAAAGATTGCCGATGGCCTGGTCGATCGCTACATGGCCAAGATGGACGTGCTCGATTACGGTGGAGCTAAGGACGAGGTCATGGAGCTCATCCACGCTGCCAACCACTACATCGAGGACTCCGAGCCTTGGGCGCTTGCCAAGGACGAGGCCAAGGCTGCCGAGCTGGCATTTGTGATCTACAACCTGCTCGAGGCCATCCGCATTGCCGCTCACCTGCTGATGCCGCTCATGCCCCAGACCTCTGCCGAGGCCCTGCGCCGCCTGTCCTGCGAGGACGAGGCCGCGAGCGACGACCTCAAGGGCATTTGCGCTTGGGGCCTGCTTGCCGGTGGTCAGCCCGTCGAGAAGGGCGAGCCGCTGTTCCCGCGTCTGGGCTAAGCCGCTGCGCGCCATATCGGCAATTTGCTGTTTAGATGTAAGGGCATGGCCGCAACGGTCCATGCCCTTTTGCTTTACGATGCAGCCACCATGTTAAGGAGGCAACCATGACAACTTCGCCTTTGGCAAACCCCACGGCAACTAGGGAGCTGCTAGAGGAGTTTGGCCTTGCGACCAAGCATCGCCTGGGCCAGAACTTCCTGATCGACAACCATGTAATTGAGCGTATTTGCGAGCTTTCCGAGCTTGCGGGCGATGAGCGCGTGCTCGAGGTTGGCCCGGGCATTGGCACGCTCACGCTTGCGCTGCTGCAGGAGGCGGCGTGCGTCACGTCGATTGAGGCCGATCCTGAGCTCGAGCCGGTGCTCGATGCCCACGCCGCTGACTACGCCAACTTCCGCTTTATCATGGGCGATGCGCTCAAGGTGACGCCGGAGCAGATTGAGCATGCCGCCGGTGGTGAACCCACGGTGTTTGTCGCGAATCTGCCCTATAACGTGGCGGCGACGATCATCCTTCAGTTTTTCCAGACGATGCCCGCGCTTATGCGCGCTGTCGTTATGGTGCAAAAGGAAGTTGCAGATCGTATTGGCGCAACGCCGGGCAACAAGACCTATGGCGGCTACACGGCAAAACTCGGCCTGTATGCGCAGGTGACGGGGCGCTTTGAGGTGCCGCCGCGCTGCTTTATGCCGGCGCCGCATGTGGATTCTGCCGTGGTGCGCATCGATCGCGTTGACGGTATGGTACCCGAGGGCATCGACCGCGAGTTTGTGGCCCGCGTGATCGACGCCGCGTTTGCTCAGCGTCGCAAGACGATTCGCAACTCTATGAGCGCCAACGGCTTTGCCAAGGACGCGCTCGACGCCGCCTTTGAGGCCTGCGGTATCGCACCTACCACGCGCGCCGAGACGCTCGACGTCGCTGCCTTTGTCCGCTTGGCTCAGGAGCTTTCCCATGACGCCTAATGTCGAACGCGTGACGTTTACCAAAAAGAAGAAAACGGTGGCCTGCCCGGTGCCGCTGGCGCCGCTTGCCGATACGCATGCGCACCTGCTCTCTTTTTGGAGCAAGGAAGTGCCCGAGACGCTTGCGCGCGCCAAGGAAGCGGGCATTGACTTGTTGGTGACGGTCTTCGACCCCATTGCCGATAAGCGCAGCGTGGCGGACTATAGCGACTGGCTGACGCACGAGATTCTGCCGATGCAGGATATTCCACAGATCAAGTATCTTGCCGGCGTGCATCCGTATGGCGCACCGGACTATACCGATGATATCCATGCCCAGATTGTGACTGCGCTCGATGATCCCTTATGCGCCGGTATTGGCGAGATCGGTCTGGACTACCACATGGACTATGACGACGATATCGCGCCGGCGCCCCACGACGTGCAGATCGACTGTATGGCGCGCCAACTCGAGGTCGCCGTACGCCGCAATGTGCCGGTAGAGCTGCATCTGCGTCATGAGGATACGGACGAGGAGCGCACCTCGCATGTGGACGCCTACAACGTGTTGCGCGAGGTGGGCGTGCCTCAGGCCGGTTGCGTGCTGCACTGCTTTGGCGAGGATCGAGCCACGATGGAGCGCTTTGTGGATTTGGGTTGTTACATCGCCTATGGCGGCGCGGCTACCTTTAAGCGCAACGGCGACGTGCGCGAGGCATTCGCGGCAACCCCGCTCGACCGTATTCTGTTCGAGACGGATTGTCCCTATATGGCGCCGGAGCCCATTCGCGGTCTCGAGTGCGAGCCTGCAATGATTTCCATCACAGCAAACACGCTGGTCAATGACCGCGTCGATCGTACCGGCGAGGATGCTGAAGCAGTTGCTCGAGCCGCCTGGGAAAATGCCTGCAAACTTTTTCAAAAATAGTTCTTGCGTTCGCGGTGGCGCTCCGTTATTCTAATTCCTGCACGCGGGCGTGGCGGAATTGGCAGACGCGTACGGTTCAGGTCCGTATGGGGGCAACCCCATGAAGGTTCAAGTCCTTTCGCCCGCACCATTAAATGAAAGAGCTCCCAGCAATGGGAGCTTTTTTGTTATGGGCCCATCGCGGGGACTTGAACCTGCGAAGGAGCGAGCGTAAAGAAAACGCGGAGCGTTTTTAGCGAGCGGGCGAGGGCGCCGGCAGGCGGCCGAAGCCGGTGCGGATCCGCGAAGCGGTTGCGCGGACGTCCTTTCGCCCGCACCATTAAATGAAAGAGCTCCCAGCAATGGGGGCTTTTTTGTTATGGGCCGTTTTTGGCAGATTTGACCTATCGATTTCGCGCGGTAGATGCCCCTGTGGTCAAAAAGTGGCGAATATGAGTACTGGCACGAAAACAGAGACATTTCGCGAAGCCATTTTTGCTCATTTTACGCAACAGATGTACGCTAATTTGGCTCAACCTTGAGACAAAATGAAGTCATTTCGATAGACTTCGGGTCGCGCGCGCAGACGTGGTGTAAGAGTGTCCTGAGGTCCGTCGCTGCAAGTCTCGATGTTACTCCTTCTTGAGACCGCGCTTCTCGACTATCTCGTCCACTATCTCCCTGGCGCGCCGCCCGAGCGCGCGGCGCCTCCCCTCTGTCGGGGCCGGCCTGTCCGCGGGCTCGGCGAAGCCCTCGGCGGCCGAGGCCTCGGAGAACACGCGCTGCTGGGACCACTGCCCCTCGGTCTCCATGAGGCTCGCGCACGTCAGGCGCAGCATCGACTCCCTCGAGGGGAAGGACTGCACGACCCTGTAGCGGCGCTTGATCTCGCGGTTGGCGCGCTCCTGGACGTTGTTGGTGCGGAGCTTGGCCCAGTGCGCCCTGGGGAAGGCCGTGAACGCCAGCGCGGAGTCCTCGGCCTGCTCGAAGACCTCGCCGGCCCTGGCGGACACCGACGCCACCCAGGGCGCCGCCTCGGCCCACACGCAGCGCGCGAGGTCGGGGTCGTCCTGGTAGACCGCGGCGTGCACGAGGTCCCTGACGGCCGCCTTGGAGTCCTCGGGCCTGCCCGAGCAGGCGCTCTGGAGGTTGCGCTGCAGGTGCGTCACGCAGCGCTGCCAGGCGCAGCCCTGGAACAGGCGCGAGACGGCGGCCACGAGCCCGGCGTGGCTGTCGGAGACCACGAGGCGGACGCCGGCCAGCCCGCGCTCGCGCAGCCCGCCGAGGAATGCCGCCCAGGAGTCCTCGCTCTCGGTGTCGACCACGTCGCAGCCCAGGAAGTGCTTGCGCCCGTCGGCGCCCAGCCCGATCGCGGTCACGACGCCCTGCGAGACGACCGACGAGCCGACCCTGCAGCTCATGTAGGTGGCGTCGAGCCACAGGTAGCAGCACGGCGTGCCCGAAAGGTCGCGGCGGCGGAACTCCTCCACCTCGGCGTCGAGGCCGGAGCAGAGGCTCGAGACCTCCGAGCTCGACAGCGAGGATATGCCCAGCCTGGACGCCACGCGCTCGACCTTGCGGGTGGACACGCCGCACACGTACATCTCCTGCACGATGGAGGCCACCGAGGTGTCGACGCGCGACCATCGCGCGAGCATGCCCTCGGGGTAGTAGGTGCCGTGCCTGAGCTTGGGTATCTCGAGCTCCACGTCGCCCACGGCGGTCTTGAGCGACCTGGGGCGGTAGCCGTTGCGGCTGTTCTCCCTGCCGCCGCTGCGCTCGTTGCGGCCCGCGCCGCACATCTGCTGGGCCTCGGAGTCCATCAGCGCGTTCATCACGCCGCCCAGCACCCTGCACGCGAACTCGCGCGCGTCGCCGCACTCCTGCCAAAGCCTCGCCGCCTCGAGGGCCTCGTCGCGGCCGAGGCGCAGTACACTCTCTTCTTGGGGCATCGCCTTTCCTTCCATTCGTCACCTTCATTACTCCAACGACGAATTCTAGGCGGTGTCCCCTCCCTTTCAAGAAAG
>UROR01000005.1 GCA_900549535.1 uncultured Collinsella sp.
GCGGGGGTGGTGTATTTGAGCACGGCGCCGTAGCCGCCGCGTCCCGGATTTGATCGGGCCGAGCCGTCGGTATAGATGATGACCTTCACGGGCTTCCTTTCGTTGGGTACGTTTCGTGTGAGTGACCATTGTAGCGCCATGCCCGCCGGGGGCTAGCAATCTACGATTTCTACCCCGTCTTCCGACGGTTAGTTGGCATGGATGATGCGGTTGAGCTCGTCGAGGTATTGCTGCAAGAGGGAAGAGGGCTTGCGCTCGTTGTGCATGATATAGCCTACGTGCATCGTTGGGGCGTCTGCTAACGGGATCGATGCCATACCCCATTGCATTTCATTGGAGAGGACACCGGTCGACAGGGTGTAACCGTTCGACGTGATAAGTAAGTTGGTAAGTGTTCCGCGGTCCGAGATTCGTATGTTGCGGTCGCAAGGGATATAGCTAAAAGGTTCCTCGGCGTAATAGAAGGAGTTCGAGGTGCCTTGCTCAAAGCTGTAGCGCGTATAGGGTGTAAGGTCGGCAAGGGACAGCTGAGGGCGGCGTGCGAGCGGGTGGCGCTCGCTAACGAAGACGTGGACCGTCGCGTCGAAGAGGGGATGGAAGCTTGCGCGGGCATCGGCGAAGGCCTTCTGCAGAACGCGGGCGTTAAAGTCATCCAGATACAGAATGCCGATATCGCTGCGAAATGCGCGGACGTCATCGATGATCTGCGATGTGGTGGTCTCGCGCATGATGAACTCGAACTTGCTGTCGCGGCAGCGCTCGACCACGTTGACAAAGGCCTCGACCGAAAAGGCGTAGTGCTGGGCGGAAATGGCGAGGCGGGCTTGCGGGGTGCCGCCGTCCTCGTAGCGCGCCTCGAGCATGTCGGCCTGCTCTACGACCTGGCGCGCATAGCCCAAAAGCTCGGTGCCGTCGTTGGTGAGCGTGACGCCGCGGCTGGAGCGCGTGAAGATCTCCAGGTGGAGTTCCTGCTCCAGGCTTTTGACGGCGTTTGAGATGTTGGACTGAGCGGTATAGAGGCGCTGAGCTGCGGCGTTGATTGAGCCGGACTCTGCCACGGCGATCAGAAAACGAAGCTGCTGGAGGGTCATCGGCGCCGTCCTTTCGAGCGTTATCTACAAAACCGATAACAAGTTAGCGCTTTTAAGTGATTGACCGAGCGAAACAATGCTCGTACTATTCAAAACATACAAAGGCGGTAGGTAATTAAACCGACCACGGAACCGGGATGCGAAAGGAGGCCCGCATATGAAATGCTTACCAAGACGAATGCCGGGCTCCTGTTTGCGCCCGTCGGCGTGATCAGGAGACAGCGACTTACTTCTCTCTTTTTATTTACTTTCGTTCGATCAAGGAGATCATCATGAGCCAGTTCATCAACAACCCCGAGCACACCTTTGGTTTCGATACCCTGCAGCTGCACGTTGGCCAGGAGAGTGCCGATCCTGCATCCGACTCCCGTGCCGTGCCTATCTACCAGACCACGAGCTATGTGTTCCGCAACTCCCAGCACGCCGCCGACCGCTTTGGTCTTGCCGACGCCGGAAACATCTACGGCCGTCTGACCAACTCCACCCAGGGCGTCTTCGAGGATCGTATCGCCGCGCTCGAGGGTGGCGTGGCAGGTCTTGCCGTCGCCTCCGGTGCTGCTGCCATCACCTATACCCTGCAGGCCCTTGCCCAGGCCGGTGACCATGTGGTTGCCCAGAAGACTATCTACGGTGGCTCCTACAACTTGCTGGAGCATACGCTCTCCCAGTTTGGCGTCGAGACCACCTTCGTCGATGCCCATAACCTGGAAGAGGTCGAGGGGGCCATCAAGGACAACACCACGGTCATCTATCTCGAGACGCTCGGCAACCCCAACTCCGACATCCCCAATATCGACGCCATCTCCGAGATCGCCAAGAAGCACGGTTTACCGGTTGTCGTCGACAACACCTTCGGCACCCCGTATCTGTTCCGTCCGCTGGAGCATGGTGCCAACATCGTCGTCCACTCCGCAACCAAGTTCATCGGCGGCCACGGCACCTCGCTGGGCGGTGTGATCGTCGACGGCGGTAACTTCGATTGGAAGGCGAGCGGCAAGTATGCGCAGATCGCCGAGCCCAACCCCTCCTACCATGGCGTCTCGTTTGCCGAGGCTGCCGGTCCCGCCGCCTTCGCAACCTATGTCCGCGCCATCCTGCTGCGTGACGAGGGCGCCTGCATCAGCCCGTTCAACGCCTGGGTCCTGCTCCAGGGCACCGAGACTCTGTCGCTGCGCGTTGACCGTCATGTCGAGAACACCAAGAAGGTCGTTGAGTTCCTGGCTGGTGACAGCCATGTTGCCAAGGTGAATCACCCGAGCCTGCCTGAGCACCCCGATCACGAGCTCTATCAGAAGTACTTCCCCAACGGCGGTGCCTCGATCTTTACCTTTGAGATTAAGGGTGGCCAGGAGGCAGCTTGGAAGTTCATTGATCATCTGCAGGTGTTCTCGCTGCTCGCCAACGTGGCCGACGTCAAGTCGCTCGTCGTGCACCCGGCTACCACCACGCACTCCCAGCTGTCTGCCGAGGAGCTCGCCGAGCAGAACATCACGCCCTCCACGATCCGTCTTTCCATCGGTACCGAGAACGCCGAGGACATCATTTGGGATCTGAAGCAGGCTTTCGCCGCGCTGGACGAGTAAGGCGACTTGTGCAAGGACCCCTTGCGACTCGATAGGTATAACTGCATAAAATGCCTGCTCAAGGCACCTGTGCGAACAATAGTTGCACAGGCGCCTTTTTTGCATAGAGAGGGCGCAAAAACAGGGTTTTTGACACGCTTTATGCATTCGAGTTGTGGAAAACTCCTGTTAAGAGGATGTGAGTTTTACGCAATTGACGTGCGCCTTTTGAGTAAAACCGCAGGTCGCGATTTGCTCGGGGTACTATGCAGCGCGATCGAATCACACGCAGCTCAAACGCAGCAAAAACGCACTACGGAGGTTTCTAGCTACATGAGGATCGATTCACGAAAACCGAAAGCCGCCGCCCTTTCCGCCGCTCTGACCGTGGCACTTTTGGCGGGCGCCGGTGCAACCGATGCCCACGCGGCAACACTATCCGATACGGTTGGACCTACGCCGTCCGAGGCGACGCTGGTGCAGCCCGTTGACTATCGCGGCGATGGTTATGGTTCCATGCAGGAGTGGAACGCCTCGATGGAGGCCAAGCGCGATTCCCTAGAGATGCGCGCTCAGATCAATATGAATATGTATGGCGACTATGCTACCGATGACGAGCGTGCTGTGCTGCAGGGTTGCATCGACGGTGCGGGTAGCCTGTTGACGATGGGGGAGGTCGACGCCAAGTCGACCGAGCTCGATGAGCTGCGCGCTGCGCTTGAGGATGCCAAGCGCGAAGCGCTCGAGGCTGCCGCCGAGGCGGAGGCTGCCGAGGCCGCCCAGGCTTCGTACTACAACGCCGGTTACACTCCGTCTTACGCGTCTGCCGCGTCCTACGCGAACGGATCGGGCCTGACGCGCTCTGCGGGTGTCAATAACTACAACGGGCGCCGCGAGACCTATTACAGCAGCAATGTGCTTTATCACTATCGCACGGGCGAATGGACTCAGGATTCTGAGGGCTTCTGGCGCGATTCCGACGGCTATTACGTTGTTGCCGCGGGCGATATGGCCCAGGGCTCGACCTTTACGGGCTCCAAGGGTGATTGCAAGGTCTATGACTCCGGCTGCGCTGCCGGAACCACCGATTACTACACCGGTTGGTAATTTTTCTGCATCACGGATATTTGGCGGACGGGCGTCTTTACCGAGCTTTAGGGCAACGTAAAGACGTCCGTTCTATGTATGCGTTTGAGTTAACAGAGCCCTTACCGTGGCGGTACGCTGGGCGTATGGATGCGGGGCACACTGGTTCTTGAGAAATAAGGTCTTTCTCTTGGAGGAAGTGGTCTTGTGAATGCTCGAGATATTGCCGTTGCCGCCGTCGCGTTGATGCTTGGCTGCCTTGGTCCCACGGCCGCGCTCGTCGCGGGCATGCAGGGGACATGCGGGGCTGCTCCTATCGTGGTCGGCGCGCTGATCGCGGCCACGCTGCTGGGAAGCGCAGGCGTGGTTCTTTGCCGCGACGATGAGGACGAGGTGCCGGGGTCGCAACGCTAACTGTTGTGAGATCGGCCGCCGGTCATAGACGAAGATGAAGGCCGCCGCAGGGGAAAGGTTCCCTTGCGGCGGTTTTGCTGTTAAGGCTGTTGAATGCGGCGCGTCGGCGCTACCAGCTTTTCTCGATATCGCGGATGCGCCGATAGAGCCACTCGTTTTGCGGTGCCTGGATATCGTGTTTGGCTGCGAGGCGGCAGATGGTGCCCGCGAACTCATCAACCTCGGTTTTGCGCCTTGCGATGCGGTCTTGAGCCATCGAGGGCATACCGGCGGGGTCGATTCCCTCGATGAGGTGCACCATTTGCGTCAGGTCTGCCTCGGTCAGTTCAACGCCCTCGGCGTTGGCGACCGCAAGCGTTTCGCGCATGGCGGAAACAAAGCAGCGACGCTGCTCGGAGCCCGGCTCCGTGGCGCTTCCGTAGGTCCCGCCGTAGGCCATGCAGGTCTGGTTGATGCCGTCGTTGAGCATGAGTTTGGCCCACATGCGGTGGGCGATGTCGTCCTCGACGGTATGGGCGATGCCGCAGCGCGTATAGAGCTCGTCGATTGCGGTGATGGTTGCGGGGTTCGTGCCGGCCGCCGCGCCAAAGCGGATTTCGCCCGCATTGGTAAAGGTGAGCGCGCCGTTGAGAAACACGGCGTCCATGCCCTGGCAGATACCAAGAACGGTATGCTCCCAGCCAAAGCATTCGGCAATCTTTTGCTCGCTCGTAATGCCGTTGCACAGCGAGGCGATGAGCGTGTTGGGTCCCACGACGCGCTCCATAGTCTTGAGTGCTTGGTCGAGACCGGTGGTCTTGACTGTCAGGATGACCAGATCGGCGGGCGTCGCCTCGCTGGCACGGACGGACGTGAGATCGCAGGGCTTGCCGTTGACGGTGAGCGCGTCGTTCGCGTGACGCTCAAAACGGGTGTCATCCATAACGTATTCGACGGCGTCATTGCCGAGGGCCTTGGCAATCATGCTGCCGTAGAGCAGGCCGACGCCGCCCTTGCCGATAAAGGCGACCTTGTTGATCTGCATGTGAATCATCTCCCCATGTAAAAGGCGCCCGCGTAAGGGGCGCCTGATGGATTGTATGCTGCCAGGGTGATTGGTGGGTGCGCGGGGCGGCTGTTATAAAAAAGAAACTATTGCGCTGTGCGCTTATGCCACAGGGCAGACCGCAAAGACATGCGCGTGGGCATGGGTGACTCCTTTCATCGGGCTTTTTGCTGATGTTAAAGCGGTGCCGTGACGGCTCGATTTCTGCTGCGTTACGATACGTTCTCGATTGCGATTCCACGATGTTTCGGCTGCGTGACCATTGTGTTTCGCCTTGCCGGGGCGCTGATGGCGAAGGGAGGGGCCGTGCAATACCGTGTTGACCCCAAAAGTGGTAACCGAATATCCGCTCTGGGTCTGGGCTGCATGAGGTTTCCCGGTGCGCCGGGACACCCCGATGCGAAGACGGCCGATGCCATCATCTCCCGTGCGGTGGAGCAGGGGATTAATTATCTGGACACGGCCTATCTCTATCCCGGCAACGAGGCTTGCGTGGGCGCTTCGCTTGAACGCCTGGGCTTGCGCGACCAGGTTTTGCTCGCAACCAAGCTGCCGCATGCTTCGTGCAAATGCGCGGAGGATTTCGATCGGTTTTTCGACGAGCAGCTGCGCCGCCTGCAGACCGACCATATCGACTATTACCTCATGCACAACATTACCTCGCCCGCCCAGTGGGAACGTGTGGTGGCGTTGGGCATCGAGGACTGGATCGCGCGTCAAAAGGCGGCGGGGCGTATTCGCCAGATTGGTTTTTCGTACCACGGCAGCGCAGCGGACTTCCTGACGATGCTCGATGCATATGAGTGGGACTTTTGCCAGATCCAGTACAATTACGCTGGAGAGCGATATCAGGCGGGAACAGCGGGGCTCATGGCCGCCGCCGAGCGAGGCCTCGCGGTGTTTGTGATGGAGCCGCTGCTGGGCGGGCGTTTAGCGGGCAAGCTGCCGCCACGGGCCCGCGCTGTGCTCGATAGTGCCCGTGACCCGCATTTGCGCACTCCTGCCGCCTGGGGTCTTTCGTGGGTGTGGAATCATCCCCAGGTGACCATGTTGCTTTCTGGTATGACCGATACCGCGCAGGTGGATGAGAACTCGTCACTGGCAGACCTCGCGTTGCCGAATTCGATGACCGCCAACCAGCTCGACACGATCGCGCACGTGCTGGATGAGTTTGAAAAATCGAATCGCGTGCCCTGCACGGGATGCGGCTACTGCATGCCATGTCCCAAGGGTATCAACATTCCCGGCTGCTTTGCCGCCTACAACGCGAGCTATGCGCACAGCTGGTTTACGGGGCTGTCGCAATACTTTACGGCGAGTGCGGTGCGCACAAGCGAGGCCAAGCTGGCGAGCAATTGCGTCAAGTGCGGCAAATGCGCGCGCCACTGCCCGCAGCATATCGATATCCCCGAGCGTCTCGATGACGTGCGCCGGCGCTTCCAGCCGGGCCCCGTAACGGCCATGCTTAAAGTCTTCGGCAAAACACGCTCCTCATGACCCTTTTATAACTTGCGGTGGAATAGTTCCTGTTTGCGGCAGAATAGGGGCCAAACAGGAACTATTTCACCGCAACTGAAGGGGGCTGTCGTGGGTCATCGGGATTCATGTGATGATTTGCGTGAGGTTTGTTGGGGCGTTTTGGGCGCTGGACACATTTCGCATCGATTTGCATCGTCGCTCAAGGAGGTGGACGGGGCACGGCTTGTGGCTGCTGCCGGCCGCACTCCTTCGCATGTTGAGGAGTTTTGCAGGGCGTTTTCGATTGATGCCGCGCACAGTTATGCCACGGCTGACGATAGCGGCGATGTGGCTTATGATGCGCTGATTGCCGACCCCGATGTCGACGCAATCTACTTGGCTCTTCCGCATGGCATGCATACGCGTTGGGCCTGTCGCGCGCTGCGCGCCGGAAAGGCCGTGCTGTGCGAAAAGCCGGCCGTTTTGAGTGAGGAAGAGGCTCTCTCGATTGCCTCCACCTCTCGCGAGCGCGGCGTGCTGTTTATGGAGGCGATGAAGAATCGGTTTTGCCCGATGCGCACTCGCGTGAAAGACTTGCTTGCGTCGGGTGAGCTTGGCCGTATCGTCTCGATTGAAAGCGTACAAAAGCTCGATTACGGCGAGTCTCCTTCGGGCTATCTGCTTGATCCGTTGCAGGGCGGCTGTCTATATGACATGGGCTGCTATGCGGTTGGTTGGTTTGAGGATTTGCTCGCGGGCGCGTGCGAGGTTTCGTCCCGTGAAGTTCGCTGGCGTGACGTATCGGGCGGCCGCGTCGATTGGGCCGACGAGATCCATATGAGCGTCGGCGGTATACCCATTCATATGGCGTGCGACGGCAAAGCAACATATGAAAGCCGCTTAACGATTGCCTGTGAGCGGGGCTCGTTGGAAATCGAGCGTCTCCATCGCCCCGAGCGCGCTCATGTGAAGTATTCCGACGGTCGAACGCTAGAAATAAATGCCCCGTTTGAGATCGATGATTTCTACGGCGAAATCCAGCATGCGACGCAGCTCATTCAGGCGGGGAAACTCGAGAGTCCCGTCATGCCCCTTGCCGCCACGCAGCGCTGCGCGCACATCATCGATGCAATCCGTCTAGCCCTCTAGGACTTGGCGCTGACGCGTAGGGGATCATGACGCCGGCGCCCGTGGTGCCCGGCGGCCCACATCTCTGATGCCCCTTTTATAACTTGCGGTGGAATACGGTCTGTTTGCGCCAAAATAGGGCACCAATAGACCGTATTTCACCGCAACTGATGAGGGGGAGTTGGAGATGCTGACGATCGGGTGTCATCTTTCGACGACGAAGGGCTATCGGGCGATGGGGGAGACGGCGCTGTCCATTGGCGCCAATACCTTTGCGTTCTTTACGCGCAACCCGCGCGGTGGCAAGGCAAAAGATCTTGACATGGATGACGTGGCGGCTCTGCGCGAGCTTATGGCGCAAAACGACTTTGGACCGCTGGTGGCGCATGCCCCGTATACCTATAACCCCTGCTCCGCTAAGGAGCGAGCGCGCGAGTTTGCCCTGGAGGCCATGGCCGAGGATCTGCAGCGCATGGAAGCACTGCCCGGCAACTACTACAATTTTCATCCCGGTGCGCATGTGGGACAGGGGGCAGACGTCGGCATTCAGATGATTGTCGACACGCTGTGCCAGGTGATGTTTGAGGGACAGCAGACGACGGTATTGCTTGAGACCATGGCAGGCAAGGGCACCGAGGTGGGCCGTAGCTTTGAAGAACTGGCGTGCATTATCGAGGGCGTTGCCGCCAAGTGCCCAGAGCTGTCCGATAAGCTGGGCGTTTGTTTGGACACCTGCCATGTGAGCGATGCCGGCTACGACATCATCCATGATCTGGACGGCGTACTCGACGAGTTCGACCGCGTGGTGGGTATCGATCGCTTGCATGCCGTACACATCAACGATTCGAAGAACCCTTGTGGCGCCCATAAAGATCGTCACGAGTGCATCGGCAAGGGATACCTTGGCAGCGAGGAATTTGGTGGCGGTATGCAGGTTATGCAGAATATTGTATCGAATGGCCGCTTGCGCGCATTGCCATTCATTTTGGAGACACCGAACGAACTTGCAGGTTATGCGGCCGAAATCAAACTGTTAAGGTCATTGCAGCAGTAATGGCTGCCATAAAGTGGGACGCTCCATTCACGTTATAGGTTTGTTTCAATCAGTTTTCTAATTGCAGATTCTTCCAAGCGGGTGCATAATAACCCTCAGTTTTTGCAGACCTCTGAATCACGTGGGGTCATTGGAAGGAGACTGATTATGAAGCTGAAGAAGCTTGGCGCATTTGCCGCCACGGGTGCTATGGCGCTCGCCCTCGCTCTGACGGGCTGCGGCTCGTCCAACGCCACCTCTGGTTCTAATGCCGGTTCCAGCAGCTCTGACGACGCTAAGGTCGAGAAGGTCGACGGCTCCAAGGAGTACGCGCTCGTCAAGGACGGTACGCTGACCGTCGGCACCTCTGCCGAGTACGCTCCGTTTGAGTACAAGGATGACAACGGCGATTATCAGGGCTTTGACCTTGAGCTCATCAAGGCTATCGGCGACAAGCTGGGCCTGGATGTCGAGTATGTCAACAATGACTTTGACACGCTGGTTCCGGGCGTCGCTTCGGGCGCCAAATATGACGTTTCCATCGCGGCTATCACCGACACGCCCGAGCGTGAGAAGGAAGTTACTTTCTCCGATTCCTACTACATGGACGATCAGGCTATCGTGACCAAGGTCGATAACACCGACATCACGGCCGACAACTACAGCGAGAAGCTCAACAACGCCGATGCTACCATCATCGTCCAGTCTGGCTCGACCGCCGAGTCCTTTGCCCAGGAGAACTTCCCCAAGGCCAAGATTGTCCCCTACAAGGACGCCACCGAGTGCTTCAGCGCCCTGCAGTCCGATAAGGGCGACGCCGTAGTCACCAACCGCTCCGTTGCCAGCCAGCTGACCGCCGAGCAGTTCAACACCTGCCAGACCATTAAGCAGATCAGCACCGGCGAGGAGTACGCCATCGCCATCAACCAGGGCAACACCAAGCTCAAGGACGACATCAACCAGGCCATCAAGGACCTGACCGACGACGGTACCGTTGACGCCCTCATGGCTAAGTACAACATCAAGTAAAATAGCTACTTGATTGCTCGCGGGCCCTTTCCGCTTTGGCGGAGAGGGCCTTTGCGCTTCTCTTGACGGAGAGCATTTCCGTCTCGTTTTGCCGGCAACTTCTACGATAGGAGCCACCTTGTCTCGACTGAACAAAGGGGCCGTGGAGCAGCGTTTTCCACTGCCCGCCTTGCTCCAAAAGCTAGTCTGCGTCATGGCCGTGGCGCTCGCGCTGGTGTGTGTGGGGGCATATGCGCCCACGACCGCTCAGGCGCTTGAGACCGCAAAGATTACCGCCCGACCCAACACCGGTTCGGGCAGCGCTGTGGTCGGCGGTACCGAGACGCGCATTACCTGGGAGGTCCAGGCCGATGCCGATGAGGAGCTGAGCGGTCTTTCGCTGACGTTTGTCGACGGCACGACGTTTGGTACCGATGACACGCGATTGACGATGCTCTCGGGCGAGGACCTCATGGATCGTACGCCCATGAAGCCCACGTGCAAGGCTGACGGCCAGACGCTCAAGATTGATTTTGGCGAGACGGCGCCTGCCGGCGGCTTTTTCCGTGTCGAGGTTTACGGCGTGACCTTCCCCGTCGAGGGCGGCGATGAGGCCTTTAGCGGCACCTACACTTTGGCCGATGGCTCGACCAAGAAGATCTCCAAGATTCCGTCGGTGGAGATCAAGGGCGTGACGGCCTTCGATAACTTCCTAGCCGACCTTAAAGAGCAGCCGTGGGTCGAGGCATGGAACTCCAATATGTTCCTGCGCCTGTTCCTGAACCCGGTCATTTTGGTCCAGAGCCTGCCGATCGTCTTCAAGGGCTTCCTCATGTCGCTTTCGATCGTGCTTGTGGCGTTTCCGCTGGCAATTCCCTTCGGTTTCGCCCTGTCGCTCATGCGCATCTCCAAGTCGCGCATCCTGCGCTGCCTCGCCGGCATCTACGTGAATATCATTCGCGGTACGCCGGCGTTCCTGCAGATCTATATCGCGTTCTTCGGTCTGCCGTTGGCCGGCGTCAAGGTTGATGACTACGTGCTCGGCGTCATCGTCATGGCCATGAATTCGTCTGCCTATCTGTGTGAGATCTTCCGCGCCGGTATTCAATCGATCCCCAAGGGCCAAAACGAGGCTGCTCGCTCTCTGGGCATGAATGCCTTCCAGACGCTGCTCTACGTTATGATTCCGCAGACGTTCCGCAATGTTTTGCCTACGCTGACCAGCGAGTTTATCTTGCTTTACAAGGATACGTCCCTGCTTGCGGCCGTGGGCGTGGTCGAGATCGTCATGAATGCCCGCACCATCGTGGCCACGACGGGCTCCATTACACCGTACGTGGTTGCCGCCCTGTTCTATCTGGTCATCACCCTGCCGCTCGCTCGCTTGGTGAGCGGTCTTGAGGCGAGGCTTTTGGGCACGGCCGAGACCAAGAAGAAGCGTCCCGCCAAGAGCGCCGGACAGGTTGTCGCGACGCCCGCCGATCACATCGCCGGTCTGTAAGGAGGTCCTATCATGAGCGAAACCAATAACTCGAACGAGGTCGTCGTCAGCATCAAGAACCTCCAGAAGGCCTTTGGCGACAACGTGGTCCTGCGCGATATCGATCTGGATGTGCGCAAGGGTGAGGTCGTTGTGGTCTTGGGTCCCTCGGGCTCGGGCAAGTCGACGATGCTTCGCTGCATCAATCGTCTGGAACATCCCACGAGCGGCTCGATTATCGTCGAGGGTGTGGACGTGTGCGCCAAGGGCGTCGACCTCAATAAGGTACGCACGCACCTGGGCATGGTCTTTCAGCAGTTCAACCTGTTCCCGCACCTCTCAGTCAAAAAGAACGTCATGCTTGCGCAGCAAAAGGTGCTCAAGCGCAGCAAGGAAGAGGCCGAGAAGATTGCCGTCGAGGAGCTGACCAGGGTCGGTCTTGCCGAGCGTATCGACTTTATGCCGAGCCAGCTCTCGGGCGGCCAGCAGCAGCGCGTGGCCATTGCCCGCGCCCTGTCGATGAATCCGCACGTCATGCTCTTTGACGAGGCCACCTCGGCGCTCGACCCTGAGCTCGTGCGCGACGTCCTGGGCGTCATGCGCGACCTGGCGCACGACGGTATGACCATGATCGTCGTGACGCACGAGATGGGCTTTGCCCGCGATGTCGCCGACCGCGTCGTCTTTATGGACGGTGGCGTCATTGTGGAAGAGGGTCCGCCGAGCGAGGTCTTCGACCATCCCAAGAGCGAACGCACCAAGGCGTTCTTGGGCAATATCTCGTAGCCGCTTTATATGACTGACATAGCAGAAAACGGGAGCCGGATGTGATCCGGCTCCCGTTTTTGTTGGGACGCGAATGTGTTTTGGTGCAGAGCGCGTTACGGGCGGAGCTCATTGCCGCTAGGCGAGCTCGGCTCCAAGGGCGCGGCAGGCCGCCTCGCCCTCATCGTCGGGGGCGTCGTAGCAGATGACGGAATCGACGACGTTAACACCCGCCTCGTCGGCGTCCGCCTTCCAGTTGTCCATCCATTCGCCCTCGGCCCACGAATAAGAGCCAAAGAGGACGACCTTCTTGTCGCCGAGAGTCTCCTTGACCTCGTTCCACATCGGCTGGAACTCATCGTATTCAAGCTCCTCGGAGCCCATGGCGGGGCAGCCGAAGGCGAAGGCATCATAGTCGGCGGCCTTGTCGGCAGAGAAGTCGGCGCAGGGGATGACTTCGGCCTCGGCGCCCGCGGACGTGGCGCCTTCGGCGACAAAGTTTGCCATGGCCTCGGTATTGCCCGTGCCGCTCCAATAGACGACGGTGATCTTGCTCATGTTTTGTCCTTTCGGTCGTGCGGCGCTGGCCGCAGCTTGTACGTTCTATCGGGTTGCCTGGGCAAGTTGCGCCAGGCTGCAGCCCTGCTGATAGACAAGGGTGAGGTATTGGGTGCAGGCACGGTAGGCATCAAACGTCGCAAGCGCTTGCTCGACATTTTCGTAGACCTTCCAGGCCCCAAAGACCTTGTAGTTCTCGCCGCGCTGGACGATAAACTCGTGTACGTCGTCGTAGGGGTATCCAAGGAAGTAGCCTATTTCGTGCGGAAACTCGCAGGTGCAGTCGTTGCTGCAGCTAGTTTGCTGGGGTAGTGCGCATCGAGTCTGGCTACAGGCGCATTCCGCGACGTTATTGCTCGCGAGCGTGATGCGTGATGCCAAATGCACAAGGCATGTCGAAAGGTCTCTCGTGTCGTAGCCTTCCGAGGCGAGCGCTGTTTGGGCGCGAGGGTCTGCGAAATAGGTGGTGAGGCTTTTGGCTCGGTACATATACACGAGCGCTCCGCAGGGCCGCCAGACCAAAACACTCAGGTGGATACCGAACGGGTCAAGCTCGCGATTGCACTGGGCGATAACGTTGAGCAGGCGTGCTCGGCGTTCTGTGATGGTTTCGGTTGCGGTCGAGCCGTCCCCGTGGGCGTAGGTGCCTGGATAGGTAAAGAGCGATGCCGGCTTGATGCCCGCGAGCGTGGGAGAGCAGTTGCGCACGATCGCTGCCTGAAACGTTGGAATGTCTATGGTTCGGGTCACGGCGCTCCTTACGGATCTAAACTGTTAGCCTAGGAAAACTTATACACGAAAGTAAGCCATGGTCAACAAAAAAGTTTGAATAGGGAAACTAATTGACCGAACCGACATGATTTTGGGTTAAGATGGGGACACCCCATGGGGGTATCTAGATAGGGCTACTTGAAAGGGGAACGCATGAGCGACTTGCTCAACCCTGCGAATCTCATCGTGCTGGCCGTCATTGCCGTCGGCATGTTTTTTGGACTGCGTCGCATTGCCGCTTCGACACACGGGAAGAGTTGCTGCAGCGATGGTACGAGCGGCAAGAAAACCAAAAAGGTTGTTGTGGTGGATACCGATGCATCGCACTATCCCTATAGCGATGAGCTGCTCATCGGCGGCATGAGCTGTGACGGCTGCGCTCAGAACGTGGCCAATGCCCTGAATGCGCTGGATGGCGTGTGGGCAACGGTGACGTATGCGGATCACACGGCACGTGTGCGCTCTAAACAGCCGGTTGATCGTGGTGTCCTCGAGACGGCCGTGAAAGACGCGGGCTACTACGTCATGACGCTGTAAGCGCCGCCCTGGATGCGCTTCCTTGGCTAGGCTCGTCCGCGTAGCTCAATGTCTTGGATATCGTCGAAGTCGATGGCGATATCCCTGAGTTTGAGCAGCTTGAACGCGGGAAGCACTTCGTCGAGAATGCCGGTGCGGCTACGATAGCCGTACGTATCGTAATAGGTGACGCGCACCAAGTCGCCACGTTTGAGGCCCTCGAGCTTTTTTGAAAGCTCGAGGGCTTTTTCTTCCGTGAGTTCGCATTTTGGTTCGACGGTAATTTCTTGCTTGCGCACGAGCTCGTAGTATCCCGTGAGGGCGGCAAAGGGCATAAACTGCGCGGCGCGGCCGGCGCGGACGGCGCCGTTGGCGGTGAGCTTTGGGTCGGCGGAGCGACGTCTTCCCTCGGGGTCCGCTAGGCGTTCAAAAGGTGTCGGTGGCCGCATCGGCTGTTGTTGGGACTTAGGCACGGTGTCCTCCAACTTGGTCGTTGCGTTCGCGCGCGGTGGCGCCGGCGGTAAAGCTCAATCCTTTGACCAGGGCGTTTTTGCCGTACTTGCCTTTCACGGCCAGGACGGCGCGCGCCAGGTCGCGCTCGCGCTCATCCGCCTCGATATCGCTAAATAGATCGATGGTGGCAAATTCCTCGGGCATGAGGTTGCCAAATCCCAGGTTGATGCGTTTGACCGGTCGTTTGGGATCGACGGTCTGCGCCCAGAGCTCATCGAAATAGCCCATGATCTTCTTAAACGAATTGGTTCGCTCGGGCAGCTTTCGCGAAGCGTTGGAGTGCGCGAAGAGCGCGGCATAGCCACCGCGCGGTTTGCCGCCATGCTCTCCCACAAAGATGCCATCGATTGCCTGCGCCTCACGCACCAAGCGCCGTCGTTCGTCATCGCGTTGGACGGGCTTGGGCGCACGGGGTGCGAGCTCGGGTCCAACAGTTACGGCGGGATCGATGCTCGACGTGCTCGAGCGTAGGTGTCCGCATCCGTCCACATATTGCGCTGTGCCGCTGGCGTCGAGGCGGCGTATGTCGGCGCGCTCGCTCGCGTAGCCTACAAAGAGCGAGATGCTGTCGCACACCACGTGCTTATCGACTAAGTCCAGCACAGCGTTGTCGACCATCTCGCGCAACACGGTGTAGGCCTGCTCGTAGGCATAACCCTTCGAGAGCACCTGCCCTGTGGTGGTCGAGGTCGCTTGCGGGCGATAAGCTTGGATATCGGCGATAGTTGTCGGCTCGCGCCCAAAGGCGTGGTCGATAAGATACTCGGCATTGACGCCGAGCTCGTCGTAGAGCAGGTTTTCGTCGAGCGCCGCGACGCCCATCAAATCGTAGACGCCGTATTTTTCGAGTCGCGCTGCCACGCCGGGCCCGATGCCCCAGATGTCGGTGATGGGGCGATGGGGCCAGATCTCCTTGCGAAAGGTCTCGTCGTCGAGTTTGCCGATGCGACTGGGCACGTGCTTGGCGGTGATATCGAGTGCAACCTTGGCCTGGAATAGGTTGGGGCCGATGCCGACCGTTGCCGTGATGCCGGTGCGCCCCAGGACCTCGTCACGCAGCATGCAGGCGAAGCCTTCAGCGTCAGTATGGTAGAGGTCCAGATAGGGCGTCACGTCGATAAAGCATTCGTCGATGGAGTAGACGTGCACGTCCTGTGGGCTCACGTATTCCAGATAGATGCCGTAGATTTGCGCCGACACCTCCATGTAGTGCTGCATGCGCGGTACGGCCTTAATGTAGTCGATTCCATTGGGTATTTCGAACAGGCGACAGCGGTTGTGTATCCCGAGGTCCTTCATGGCCTGCGTGATAGCGAGACAGATGGTTGTGCGTCCGCGCGATTCGTCGGCAACGACCAGGTTGGTGGTGAGCGGGTTGAGCCCGCGGTCGACGCACTCGACGCTGGCGTAGAACGTTTTAAGGTCGATGCAGATGTAGGTGTGCTGCTCGTGCGCCATCCGTGCCCTTCCATCAAACACATGTTCTTATCGAATACATGTTCGATAATACCCGCTTGCGCGGACATCGTCAAAACCTGTCCCTTTTTGGTGGGTATGGTCGTGCGGTTGGATCGGGTTTTAACGCAGCTCTAAAGAGCGTGAAACAGCTCGGAAAACCTCGCTTCTTAGCATGAGCCTAACGATTGATACCGCCTATACGCACGGAAGGGTTGTGGGAAAGATGGTCAACTATGGGTTTGGTATGCCGACGCGCTTGGTTGCGGATGGAGACGTGGCTCGCTGGTGTGGACGATTGGTCGCTCACTACGGCGGCACCAAGGCGCTGGTCGTGCTGGGCGGTGACAAGCATACGCGTGATGAGCTCGTCTCGGCGGCACTCGGCTCGCTCGATCGCGCCCTGCTCGAACGCGTGCTCTTTCGTTGCGGTTTGGTCGGGGGCGACGGGGGAGACGATTTGGTTGATGAGGCCGTGGCCCTAGCGACCGACGAAGGCGTGGACTTTGTCCTGGCGATCGGCGATGCCGATACTGCCGGCTTTGCGCGCGAACTCGCGCGTCGCATGGCGGTACTCGATGCCGGCGAAGACGGTTTTGTCCCTTATGGATGTATTGTCTCGGAGGGCAAAGTGCCTGCCGTCGTGGGGGCCGGCGAGGTTCCCGTTTTTGCCATTATCGCTCCCGAACTGCTTGAGGGCATTGGGTCTCCTCTGCGCGAGCTGCTCGGCAGCGTGTGCGCGGCGGCCTAGCACCTGACAGGAAGGGACAGGTTAATTTTGGTAGGTAAAGCGTTTGACCTGCCAAAATAAACCTGTCCCTTTTTGGTCGGTCGCCGTTTGGGGGCGAATTGGCAACGCTCGCTGATTACGGTCTTGACCTGCGCTAGAATAAGGGCATCTGATTATCCGGGCGCATGGAGGTATGCGCCCGTATGTTGAGGAGGACTTTATGGCAACTGTTGCCGCACCTATCGACGCTACGTCGACCGCCGCTTGGAAGGCGCTCGAGGCCCATCAGGAGAAGCTCGAGGCCGAGGGTATCGACCTTAAGGCATGGTTTGCTGCCGATGCAGAGCGCGTGAACAAGCTGAGCTTTGATGCCGGTGACCTGAACTTCGACCTGTCCAAGAACCTGGTGACCGATGAGACCGTCAAGCTGCTGTGCGATCTTGCCCGCGAGGTGAAGCTCGAGGAGCGCCGCGACGCCATGTTCTCCGGCGAGCACATCAACACCACCGAGGACCGCGCTGTTCTGCATACCGCGCTTCGCCGTCCGGCAAGCGAGAAGGGTCAGCTCATCGTTGACGGCCAGGATGTCGTCGCCGACGTGCACGAGGTCCTCGACCGCATGTACGCCTTCGCCGAGCGCGTGCGCTCCGGTGAGTGGAAGGGCGTTACCGGCAAGAAGGTCGAGCACCTGGTGTCCGTCGGCATCGGTGGCTCCGATCTGGGCCCGGTCATGGCCTACGAGGCCCTGCGTCCCTACGCCGACGCCGGTATCGACTGCCGCTACATCTCCAACATCGACCCCAACGATCAGGCCGAGAAGCTCAAGGGTTTGGATCCCGAGACCACGCTCGTGATCATCGTCTCCAAGACCTTCACCACGCTCGAGACCCTCACCAACGCCCGCGAAGTCAAGACCTGGATGCTCGAGCAGCTCAAGGCTCAGGGTGCCATCGACGGTTCCGATGAGCAGAACGCCGAGGCCGTGGCAAAGCACTTCGTCGCCGTTTCCACCGCACTCGAGAAGGTCGAGGCCTTCGGTATCGACCCCGCTAACGCCTTTGGTTTCTGGAACTGGGTCGGCGGCCGCTACTCCGTCGACTCCGCCGTGGGCCTGTCGCTGATCGTCGTGCTCGGCCCCGAGCGCTTCCAGCAGTTCCTCGAGGGCTTCCATGCTATCGACGAGTACTTCTGCAACACGCCGCTCGAGAACAACGCCGTCGCGCTGATGGGCCTGCTCAACGTCTGGTACGTCAACTTCTTCGGCTCCAAGAGCCACGCCGTGCTTCCGTACTGCCAGTATCTGCACCGCTTCCCGGCCTACCTTCAGCAGCTCACCATGGAGTCCAACGGCAAGCACGTCCGCTGGGACGGCAGCGCTGTGACCTCCGATACCGGTGAGATCTTCTGGGGCGAGCCGGGCACCAACGGCCAGCATGCCTTCTATCAGCTGCTGCACCAGGGTACCGTGGTGGTTCCGGCCGACTTCATCGCCTTCGCCAATACCGCCAACCCTGCGACCGATAGCGGCCAGGACGTGCACGAGCTGTTCCTGGGCAACTTCCTTGCCCAGACCAAGGCACTCGCCTTTGGCAAGACAGCCGACGAGGTTCGTGCCGAGGGTACGCCCGAGCAGATCGTCCCGGCCCGCTGCTTTGAGGGCAACCGCCCGACGACCTCGATCTTCGGCGACACGCTGACCCCGTTTGCACTCGGCGAGCTCATCGCCCTGTACGAGCACATCACGTTTGTCGAGGGCACGGTCTGGGGCATCGACTCCTATGACCAGTGGGGCGTTGAGCTGGGCAAGCAGCTTGCCAAGCAGATTACTCCGGCCTTCCACGACGACGCTGCCAAGGCCGAGCAGGACGCTTCGACCCAGGCGCTCATCGAGTTCTACCGCGCTCACCGCAAGTAGTCGCTGCTGTTAACGCATCGCGCCTTATAGTCAGGGGCCCGTATCCTATCGGATGCGGGCCCCTTTGCTTTGCCGTGGTCCCGGGGCGCACGGCCTTTGTGGAACATCGCCGGGGCGCCGCGCGCTGCGAGAACCCTGCGTCTAGATCTCGGCCTCCGCATGGCCTCGCTGCGCCTCGGGCAGCTCCCCGTAGAGCGGATGGTCTTCGAGCCTAAAGCGCTCGACCTGTTCGGGAGTGCGACCGCGTACAAAGAGCCACGAGCGATCGATCGGCGTCGCCATGAGCGTGCTGGGCAGCGCGTCGGCGCGGTCGGAAAACACCCGGGCGCTCTCGGGATCCTGGAACGCCAGCACCAGATGCGTGTCGCAGTTGCCCATGATGGAGCGTGCGCGTGCCTCGCCATAGAGCGCATCGAGCTGGTTGGTCGACTGCAGCAGCAGCGTTGCCCAGATGTTGCGGCTTCGGATAATCGAGAGCGCGTTGTCGATCTGGGGGATCTGCAGATTTGCGAAGTCATCGAGCATAAAGCGCACGGGCACGGGCAGGCTGCCGTCGGGCTGCCTATCGGCTTCGCGAATGAGGCCCATAAACGCCTGCGAAATAAAGAGGCCGGTCAGCGGATCGAGATTGCGGTCAATATCGCTCACGGTTACAAACAGGGCGCAGGGGGTGTGTCCCATGGAAGCGAAGTCCACCTGATGGCACTCACGATAGAGCTGTGCCGCACCGTCGAATCCCAGACACATGACCTTTTCGGCAAGGATGCCGACGATGCTCGCGTGCATGCGCTCGGCATTTTGCGTAATGGCGTAGCGCCGCCATAGCGAGAGGGCATAGCTTTGGGGGTCGGTCGTGATCAGGTCGTCAAACAATCGACCCGTGGCACCGTCCTGCAGGTGCTCGATCAGCTTGATGACCGAGCTGATCGTCTGCTCGTCGGCGGGTAGCTGTTCGGTGACGTAGGCGATAAGACACGACAGCAGGTTTGCCGCCGCATGATCCCAAAAAGGCTGGTTGTTGTCCTCGATGGGGCAGATGGCCTTTGCCACCGAGAGGATGTCCTGCTGGTTGGGCCTGCCGTCCGCCTTGCGGCGAATGTGCCTCAGGGGGTTGTAGCCGCAGCGCTCGATGCCGGGCGCAAGGGCCGGGACGGTGTTGAGGTCGGCGAAGTTGAGACATTGCACGCGGTAACCGTGGGCTGCCAGCACGGGTCCCACTTCGCGACAGAGCGTGCCTTTGGTGTCGAGCACGATGTAGCTTGCGTTCATTTGCAGTAGGTTGGGCTTGAGGACGTTTCGGGTCTTGCCGGCTCCCGAGGGGCCGATCACAAGTGCATTGTTGTTGAGTCCCGTTTGGCGGGTGTCGCAGGAAAGCGTTCGATCCTTGGCGAGGATGGTGGACAATGCGGACTCAGATGCGGCGAGGCGGCTGGCGAGGTTAGACATGGGCGACCTCCTTGGTGGTCGAGAGGATTTCGTGGGCAAAGCCGAGCTCGACGGCGCGCTCGGCCGAAAGGTAGGTGTCTTTTGCAGTGAGGGACTGGATGCGCTTGGGCGTGAGGCCGCTGCGGTCCGAGAGGATTTGCGTGAGGGTCTTGCGGGTCTGCATGAGACGCCGGCTGGTTTCCTGCAGCGCAAGTGCCGAGCCGCCTGCCCCCTGGGGGATCAGCGGGTCGTGAATCATGAGCTCTGCATGGGGCGCCATACGGCGATCGTCGCCGCCCATAAAGATCACGGCGCCCATGGACGCGGCGAATTCCAAGCAGACGGTGCGGATGGGGCACGATGCGAGGCGCATGGCGTCATAGATTGCAAGACCCGATCGCACGCTTCCGCCGGCGCTGGCGACAAATAT
This sequence comes from uncultured Collinsella sp., assembly GCA_900549535.1. Lineage (GTDB taxonomy): Bacteria > Actinomycetota > Coriobacteriia > Coriobacteriales > Coriobacteriaceae > Collinsella. The sequence continues at coordinate 20,384 of UROR01000005.1, forward strand.
GGTGATGGGGCGGCTGGGGTCGGTGGCATCGAGCAGGCGGATCTGCTGGCATAGGTCGTGGGCCATCGGGGTTTCGATGTTTCCCATGACGGAGAGCTCGCGACGGGCGAGCATCTCATCGTAAATGCTGGTGAGCGTGATACCTCGGGCGGATTCACGCATGGTGAGGGGGCTGATGATGGGGGAATGATTGGTGTCCATGAGGACTCCTTTCTGTTGGTTGTGTTGTGGAATAGGATTGTTGCCCGCGGAGGGGCTGGCGGGCTACAGGGTTCGTCCGAGCCTGAGATCGAGTTCGGTTGTGGGGCAGGCTGCCTGTTCGTGCGGCTCGCAAGCGCCAAGGGCTCCAAAGCGATGGAGCGTTGCGGCGGGCGTGGTGTAGGCGAGCCGCAGCTGATGCTCGACAGGGGCACATCCGTCATTTTTGTAATGAGCCGCGTAGTACTGCGCGATGCTGGCGTTCATCTCGCTGCCATTGCGATGGCGCTCAAACTGGCGTCTGCAGGTCTCGATGATCTTTGCTACCGACTTGGGTGCCGTCGCGGGAACAAGGGCGAGATAGCCCTCAAATAGCTCGTTGATGCTCAGGAGGCACAGCAGGTCGATCAGCGTCCTTATGGCTGCTCCCTCGGCGGAAAAGTGCGCGGTCATGCGGTTATATCGGTTGCGGTCGACGATGGCCGCATGGGGTCTTGGGGTTTTCTGCCCCGTGGTCCCGGGCTTTTGCCGCGCCTGTGTATTGAGCTCGACGTTGCAGCGCTTGAGGCCGTCCAGCGGAAGGAACAGTGCGGTGCGCAGGGTGTTCCGCTTGCTTTCGAGTTCATGACGCTCGTCGGGTTCCCATTCGAGCTTGAGTTTCGTGTCGAGCGCCGTAAGCATATGGGCTAGGCAGCCTACGGTAAGAACGTGCGAATCGTTGTCGCGTTTTGGGGCATAGGGGTCTGTCAGCTTGCGAATGTCGGGGTCGCCCATGATCTTTGTGCAGCGCTTCAGCAGTTGAGGATGGTCGGCCAAGATCGTCGCGAGCGGTAGCGACGCGTAGTTCTTGATGGTCGCGGCGGCAAAGGCGGCGTCATATTCGTTTGCATATGCTCGCTCAATGCGGGCATCCAGAATGCTTTTCTTATCGCCGTCTTCAGCGTGGTGGTTTGTCATAGCTTCTCCAATCGGTTGATGTTCGTGCTGTTTGTTGATGTGTTGGTTGTCGTGAGTGATGTGCTTGCCGTGGGTGATGTGCTGACGTTGGGGTGCTATGCGGTTTTCAATGAGCCCGTGAGGCAGTTGCTGCAGGGGCGGGATGGAACGGCCCATGCAAGGCGGAAGGCATCGTGCTCAAAATCGAGACAGCAATGCCCGGGGTGCCTCACATGTGGCAGTTACCTCATTAAGTTGTCATTGCGTTTGGGGTTGTACTTTGCCGATCTTCCTTCTCTTACACGCTAAAACTCAAACTTCATATGCTCGATCTACTTAAAACCGCAACGGCGGTCTTTTATCAACTTATATGTCGGAACGCGTCTTTGCAAGTACTTTTTTGCCTTTGTTTCAAATGGGGTGGTTTTGCAACCGTCATACGCGCGCTGTGCGAACGTGCCCCGGCTCGGATAAGATAGTGCGCGATAAAAACGATGCAAGGAGGCACATATGGCAATCAAAGCCATCGCGATGGATATCGACGGTACGCTCACCAACGACCAGAAAGTGATTAGCTCGCGTACGCGCAAGAAGCTGCTCGCGGCGCAGGAATCGGGCATTAAGCTCATCTTGGCTTCGGGCCGTCCCGCATGGGGGCTGCACGCCTTGGCGCAGGAGCTCGACCTTCAAAACCATGACGGTCTGCTGGTGGCCTTTAACGGCGCGCATGTGGTCGACGCTCAGACCGACGAGGTGCTGTTCGATCAGGCTATGCCTGCCGACGAATTGCATCGCCTGATTGATCACCTGCGTAATTTTGACGTGATCCCTATGATTTCGCTCGGTCGTGATTTGCATGTCGAGGACTCGTACCGTTGCATGATCACGCTGCCTGACGGCTCGCAGAAGAATATCGTCAAGTATGAGCGCGACGCGTGCGATCTTAAGATTCGCGAGGTGGAGAGCCTGCATGAGGTCGCTGATGCTTATCCCGTGGACAAGCTACTCACTGCGGGCGACCCGGCATACCTGCAGGCGCATTACGAGGAGATGTATGCGCCCTTTAAGCAGACGCTTTCGGGCATGTTTACGGCCGACTGGTACTTTGAGTACACGGCGCCCGGTATCGACAAGGCCTGCGCGCTCGAGGGTGCCCTGCCCAAGCTCGGCATCGATGCCAGCGAGGTCGTATCGTTTGGCGACGGCCAGAACGACAAGTCCATGATCGAGTGGGCCGGCACCGGTGTTGCCATGGGAAACGCCGTCGATGAGGTTAAGGCTGTGGCCCAGATGGTGACCACCAATAACAACGAAGATGGTATTGCGGTGGCGCTGGATAAGCTGCTGGGCTAGAATCGCCGATTAATGCATGATTCGGGCGCCTGCTCGCGGGCGTCCTTTTGTTAGGGAGGGTGCCGTGTCCGCATTTCCGTTCGACGCCGTTATCTTTGACATGGACGGCGTCATTGTCGATACCGAGTATTACTACTTGGGCGAGACTGCCGCGTTTGCCAAGGAGCTGGGGCTTAATCTGACTCAAGAGGAGTTGAATGGGCAGGTCGGTACCTCCCATCAGTTCTTCCTGCATATGCTGGTCGATTGGTTTGAGCGCGCCGGTAAGGGGCATTTCACTGGCGAGGAAGCGTTGGCCCGTTGGGACGAGTGGGCGCATAAGCGTCCGCGCGACTATCAGGCTTTGATTAACCCAGGCGCCGTGGATACGATTCGAGAGCTGCCGCGCCGTGGCGTTCGCGTGGCGCTTGCCAGCTCGTCTCCCATGGATAGCATCGAGGAAGTGCTCAATGCGTGCGGGCTGTCGGATGCCTTTGAGTATGTGGTGAGCGGCGAGCAGTTTAAGGAGAGCAAGCCCGAGCCCGACATCTACTTGCATGCGCTGGACCTGCTGGGGCTGCCCGCGAATCGCTGCTGCTGCGTTGAGGATTCGGTGCCTGGCATCACTGCCGGCAAGCGAGCCGGCCTGACAGTTATTGCCAAGCGCGAGGAGCGCTTTGGCTTTAGCCAGGATGCCGCGGACAAGATTATCGACCAGCTGCCGGAGCTGCTCACGCTTTCTTAGGAGCGCGGTAGTTGCGCGTTTTTCGGGTCTGATGAGTAAATAGCCAACATTTTGGTGCGACACCTAGCATACTTTAAGCTAATGCGGGCTTAAGGGCTTGTTGAATGCCCTTAAGCCCGTTTTAGAATTAATTGTGCTGGGAGAAGGTATATGCCACCGACTGAAGGGCTAACTGACGGTAAAGCAGCGATACCGCTGTACCAACAGGTCATTGATATCATTAAAAACGAAATCAACTCCGGCGCCTACAAGGCAGGCGCGCGGATACCCAACGAATTCGAATTGGCTGAGAGCTATAAAGTTGGCCGCGTTACCGTGCGACGCGCTATTGAGGAGCTCGTCCAGCAGGGCTATCTAACGAAGCGACAGGGGAAAGGCACGTTTGTCAATGCCCCCAAGCTCAAGCGCAAGATTCGCCAGAAGGATGACGTTCAGAGTTTTTCGGACGCATGCCGCGTTAACGGAATGGAACCGGGGGCGTGTGTCATTTCGAGAAAGATACTGCCGGCGGATTCCACCGAAGCACAGTTCTTTGGTGTTCCCGTTGGAACTGACTTGATTTGCGTTGAGCGCGTGCGTACTGCCGATGGCGTCCCTGTCATGCTTGAGAACAACATATACGTTTACGAGGACAACGCCTATCTATCAACGGCGCCTCTATCTAACCAATCCATTTTTGAGTTCGTGCGTAACCGGACGGGCCGTACGCCCGCGTTTACCGACCCGTGCACACTCGAGATCGCGTGCGCGTCGCCCGAGGTCGCTCGGCTGTTGGCAGTTCCCGTTGGCGAACCCTTGTTTAATATGGAAGCCTTCTTTTTTGATGAGCAGCGGCGGCCGTTTATCATCGGTCGTCAGCGGATCGTTGGGTCTCGCTACGTTTTTGACATCTAGGACATTGCGAATGGAAGCGCCCGGTGGATCATCTCACCGGGCGTTTCCATACCGTTCACGGCGCAAACGCGACCGTTCAACCGCGTTGCGGCAATCAGTTTGAAATTATCTTGATGAAGGAAAAAGCTGCTGGTAATCTATGGGACGTCATAGAACGTTTGCATTGTGCAAACGTTGAAGCGAGATGCGATGCAGTCTCGAGTTCTTTGGAGGTATCTATGTCAGATACGAAGGCGAAGAAGACAAACAGACGTTTTAAGTTCAAATTACCGCATGTCTATACGATCATGTTCTTGCTGATCGTTGTCTTTGCGGTCCTGACTTGGATCGTTCCCTCTGGTCAGTATCAACGCAAGACGATTTCGACAGCGGCGGGCGAGCGTGAAGTCGCCGTTGCTGGAACCTATGAACAGGTCGATAAGAACTACACCGATTCCGAGACCGGCGAGACCATCAATCTGGGTCAGGATATCTTCGCGGTTCTGCAAGCGCCCACCAAGGGTATCCAAGAGGCTGCCGACGTCGTTGCGTTCGTCTTATTGATTGGCGGATCGTTCGCGATCATCACCAAGACCAACGCTTTGAATGCCGGCATGAGCCGTGTGATTAAAAAGCTCAAGAACAAGGACATCCTCATCATTCCCATCACGATGACGTTGCTGTCCATTTGTGGCACTACGTTTGGTATGTCTGAGGAAGCCCTGCCGTTCTATGCCATCTTCATTCCCATCATGATGGGTATCGGTTATGACTCGATGACGGCATTCATCATCTGCTTCCTTGGTCCTAACCTGGGATATTGTGCTTCGACCATCGACCCGTTTAATGTTTTGATCGCCCAAGGCATCATTGGCATCGAGGGTAATCCGCAACTGTGGCTGCGTGCCGTTTCTTGGGTCATCTTCACTGCCGTCGGTATCGCATGGGCCATGCGCTACGCCATGCGCGTCAAGAAAAACCCCGAGTCGTCCATTGTGTACGAGGACGATAAGCTCAAGCGTATTGAATTTTCCGTGACCGATGCCTCCATCGAGGAAGAGTTCACTATCCGTCAGAAGCTCGTGCTTATCGATTTTGCTTGCGGTATGGGCATTATCGTCTGGGGTCTTGTTACCCAGGGCTGGTACATGAATCAGATTTCCGCCGTGTTCCTTGGCATGGGCTTGCTTGCCGGTATCCTGGGCGGCCTTGACCAGCAGACGATCGCAGAGGAGTTCGTTAAGGGTCTCGCCGACTTTGCGTACGCTGCCGTCGTTATCGGTATCGCTCGCGGTATTCTGGTCATCGCCGAGGGCGGCATGATCATCGACACCATCCTCCAGGCGCTCGCTACTGCACTGGCCGGTGCACCAGCCGCCGTCTACACCACGTTTATGTATATCGTCCTTGGCCTGCTCTCTTTGCTGGTTCCCTCGAGCTCTGGACTTGCGGCGCTCACCATGCCCGTCATGGGTCCGCTGACCGAGCTTATGGGCCTCAATCCCGAAGCCGCCGTTACCGCGCTCCAGTTTGCTAATCAGACCATCAACACCATCAGTCCCGTGGCGGGCATGACGGTTGCCGGTCTTGCCGTGGCAAAGATCTCGTTTGGTCAATGGTGGAAGACCATTTGGAAGTTCTTCATTTTCATGGTCGTCTTTGGCCTGATCGTAACGGCAATCTCTGGCATGCTTCCGGCGTAGGTGGTTGTGATGTCTGATCGTTTGACGGTCCTGACGTCTAAGAGCGTCTTTACCGGTACGGGGGACCTGCCGTTTGAAGGTTTCGTAGCGGTCCGTGGCAATCGAATTGAGGCTGTTGGCACCAAGTGTGAGCTAGCTTCGTATTTGACCCAGGCGGACGAGGTAGTTGACCTGGGCGACCGCACCGTCATGCCTGGCCTGATCGATGTGCATACCTTCTATACAGGCTGGGCGCTGCGGACGTTGGGGCCTGATCTGTCCGGCATCGCTGATGCCAAAGAGGCCGTGTCGCTCTTGCGTGCATGGAAAGAAGATCGTCCGGATTGCGCGGCGGCTTTTGGCCACAACCTACCCGAAACGTTGGCATCGGATGCCGAGAACGCAAATACAGCAGCTGTGTTTGACGAGTGTTTTGGCGATATCCCCGTCGTCTGCTTTACACCGGGCGCGGATACCTGTGTTCTCAATGCTGCCGCCAGTGCGCGATACGGCTTCACACCCCAGGCGTGCTATGCCGAGAAGATCTGGCGCATGATGAGCGATTTCCTCGCGCTGCCCGAGGTGCGTGCAGGGTATTCGGACTACATGAGCATGCTTAACGAACGCGGCGTTACCGCCATCAAGGAGATGGCGTTTGATGACTACTACGGCTTTGCCGACGAAATGGCTCGCCGTGAGGAATCTGGTGAGCTGACGGTTCGCGTCTCTATGATGTCGCAGCCGGTGGGTGCCGGTGCAAATCTTGCATATGCCCGCGAGGCACGAGAGCGCTTCCGGGGACCGTTCGTTCGTTTTTCTGGCTTCAACCGTATGACCGATCGCGGCGTATGGACGGGGCTTGCCGAGATGATTGACCCCTATGAGGACTCGGCCGATGCGGGCGCTGCCGGCAAGACGGTCGTCGAGGAGCCAGAGTGGGATCTGATTGAGAACGAGCTGCGTGCAATTGATGCTGACGGATTCCGATATTCCTTGCATTGCCAGGGCGATGGCGCCGTTCGTCGCACCGTGGCGCTCTATGCCTCGCTGCCTCGAGACGAGCATGGACGGATGCTTCGCCGCCATGCGATTACCGATCTCGAGAACTCTGACCCGACCGATCTTGTCGAGTTTGGCAAGTTAGGTGGAATTTGCGAGGTCTATCCGCAGATTCTGACGCTGGACCGACGCGAGGATTGCCTGTCGATGATGCGTCGACAAATTGGCGAGACGCGACTTTTGCACAGCTGGAATCGCCGCGGTATGGAAGATTCCGGATGCACGGTGTGCTGTGGTACGGATTTGCCGCTGCTGATTCCGAGCCTGGGCGAGTCAATCTACAGCGCGTGCGGCGGATACTTCGACGATGGACTGCCCGTGAATGAGGCCAACGCGCTGACGCTTGTCGAGCTCTTGCGCGCTTGGACTGCCGGGGGCGCGTACGATCTGATGCGCGAAGACGAGCTGGGTACGCTCGAGGTCGGCAAGCTTGCCGATATCTGCGTGCTCGATCGGGATGTGTTTGACCTCGATTATCGCGACGCACGCGATCTTGCGGTTGATATGACGATGTCGGACGGACAAATCGTGTTCGATCGAAATAAGGAGGCATAAGATGTCTGAATCCAAACCGACGCTGCGCCGCGAGCAGATTGCGGGCATGAATATCCACTACATCATGTGGTCGCTCGATTACTTCCTTGATGTGCAGCAGCGTTTGGGCTTTGAGTCCATTGAGCTGTGGTGCGCAGAGCCGCATGTGACGCTCGACCATACGGGCTACTTTGAGGCTGAGGTCCTGGCGAAAAAGGCTGCAGACCGTGGGCTTAGGTATCGTACTCTGTGCCCCGAGAACGTTGTCTATCCTTGGCAGTACTGCGCACGCAAGCCGCTGCATGAACAGCGCAGTCTGGCGTACTTTAAACACGGCATTGAGCTTGCCGAGGTACTTGGGTGCGACCGTATGTCCATCAACTCGGGCTGGGGCGACTGGGACGAGGACCGCGAGGAAGCCTGGAAGCGCAGCCGCGAGCACTTGTCCATTCTGGCGGAGTATGCCGGCGAGCACGGTCTGGTGCTCACGATGGAAAGCCTGCGTCCCGAGGAGAGCAACCTTGTGACGACGGTTTCCGATGCGAAGCGCATGATTGACGAGGTCGCGAGCCCGTACTTACAGCCCATGGTTGATACAACCGCGATGGGCGTTGCAGGCGAGACGCTCGAGGACTGGTTTGCCGCCTTTGGTGATGGGGCAATTCACGAGATGCACTTTATCGACGGTGACCCGTATGGCCATCTGGTGTGGGGCGATGGCAAGCACGATATGGACGCCTTCGTTGCCACACTCAACGCCCATGGTTTCGACGGCATGCTGGGCCAGGAAATCACGGACGGTCGTTACTACGATGACCCGGCGGCGGCTGATGCCAAGAACATGGCCGCATTCGAGAAATATCTGATTGACTAAAACAACTATCGGCCACGCAACCAACGTCATTGATTGCGGCCCAAACAAGAAAGGAACTGGATATGAACGCACACGATCTGATCAAAGAGGCAATTGCCGAGAAGGGCAAGTTCGACAGCGTCTACTGGATTGCTTGTGGTGGCTCCATGATCGATTTGATCCCGGCTCATGAGCTTCTGCAGCGCGAGGCAACCACCTTCACTTCGTATATCTATACGGCTCGCGAGTTCGATATCATGCGTCCGCGTCGTCTGGGCGAGAAGTCCCTGGTCATTGCTTGCAGCCACAGTGGCAACACCCCCGAGGTCGTTGAGGGCTGCGAGATTGCCCTTGCCGCCGGCGCTACGGTGATCGCCCAGACCGACAACGCTGGATCTAAGATCGACTCCGGCAGGTGGACCACGTGGGTCTACCCATGGGGCGAGGGCGTGCCGCAGGCTGAGGTCCCCGCTGGCATTTCGCTGTCGCTTGCGGCCGAGCTGCTCGATCAGCAGGAGGGCTACGCCGATCTTGCCGATATGTATGCCGGTATCGCCGAGATGGATAAGATTCTTCCCCCGGCACGTGAGAAGGTAAATGCCGAGCTGGGCGATCGTTTTGCCAAGCTTTGCCAGGAGCACGAGTTCTTCTATATTCTGGGCAGCGGTCCCAACTTTAGCCAGACCTACGGTTTCGCTATCTGCTCTCTTATGGAGATGCAGTGGCAGCACTGCAGCTACATCCACTCTGCCGAGTACTTCCATGGCCCCTTCGAGGCTACTCAGGATGGCGTTTTTTACTTCCTGCAGATGGGCTCCAGCGAGTGCCGTGCTATGGACGAGCGAGCCCTGGCGTTCCTTAAGACGCATACCGATACGCTGATGGTGCTCGATGCCAAGGAGTACGGTATGGAAGCCGTGCCGGCGAGCGTCCGTGCCTATCTGGACCCGGTGCTGTTCTACGCCATGAACTGCGAGCTGCGTGCTGCACGCGGCAAGGTGTTTGATCACGATCCCGATTTCCGTCGCTATATGGGTGTTGTCGAGTACTAGAAGGGACAAAGGCCATGGCATTTAACGTTAACGCGCTCGGATTTGGCGACAACGTCGTCGATCGCTACGAGCATATCCACACCATGTATCCTGGCGGCAACGCGGTGAACTTCGCCGTTTATGCCAAGAAATGCGGTGCCGCACGTTCCGCATACATGGGCATTTTTGGCAATGACGCCGCTGCCGAGCATGTCATTGCAAGCCTCGAGGATGAGGGTGTCGAGCTTGACAAGTGCGAGCAGATGATTGGCGAGAACGGAGCGGCTCGCGTGACCGTCGTCGACGGTGACCGTGTCTTCCTTGGCTCCAACGAGGGCGGTATCCGTGGCGATGCGCGCTATGTCCTCGATCGCTTTGACCTTTCGTACATGAAGCAGTTCGATGTGGTTCATTCGGGCAACTATTGCTTTACCGAGCGCGAGCTGCCCAAGCTGAAGGCTGCGGGCGTCACGGTCTCTTTTGACTTTTCGGACGACTCCACCGACGAGTACTACGAGCAGATTGCACCCTACGTCGATTTTGCCTTCTTTAGTGCGGCGGATGCCGCGAGTGAGGACGAGATTCGCGAGCGTCTGGCATGGGTGAAGGGCCTGGGTCCGCGTTTTGTGTCGGCTACGGCGGGTGCCGAGGGCTGCATTGCTTACGACGGCGAGCGTTATTACCGCCAGCTGGCTAAACCGGTAACGGACATGAAGGACACCATGGGAGCGGGCGACTCGTTCCTCACTTCGTTTTTGATGTGCTATCTCGATTCCGCCAAGCGTGGAGAGGATGGCGCCGAGGCTATCGAGCGCGCGCTCGACTTTGCTGCCGGGTTTGCCTCGACCGTGTGCGGCATGGAAGGTTCTTGGGGCCACGGAGCACCAATCGTCGAATAGCCGAGCGGTCCCGGGGAGGTGCAGGATCCTCCCCGGGACCTCGTGTGCAAAAAATGCCAAATATGAGTACTGTGACTAATTTAGTCGCAGCAAAATCAACCCCTTCAGACGTGATTTGAGCGTCTGGAGGGGTTTAAGATTTGCGAAAACGCAGGATGAATGACTGTAAAAGCTTTAATTAGCGGACAATCGAGGATTATTCTGGCGGTTGGAAAGTTAAAAGAAATGTATCCATTCCGGTAGCAGTACTCATATTTGGCATTTTTTGCACACCAGGGGTTAGCGAAGGTCAAAAAAAGAGCGCGCATTTGTTAAAACTATCGACTCGATGCGCTTTGCGTCGCAGTTTTTGAGCGAGGTGATGCGTTCTGAGGTCCTTGTGAGCGACCTGATGAGCGACTGCGCGCTTGTTTCTGTGTTTGGCTCGGCCGGCGCATCGGTCTCGAGCAGTAGGCGGTCGAGTGGAATCTGTCGTGCGTATTCGCGACCGCGCTTGGTCGCGAGCATGCGTTCGTTGACGGAAAAATAGCAGCCCGCATTACGCGCGCGGGTGAGTTCGTCCGAAGTGCCGCTAAACCAGTGGAAGATGATAGCGGGGGAGTCGGGGTTTGGGATGAGTAGTCCATGCGATTCGAGGACGTCCAGTACGGCTCCTGCCGAACGAACGGCGTGAATTGATATCACGCGCCCGGTAAGAGGATGCTGCACGAGCGCATCGCAGAGCCGGTTAAGTGCCTGTATTTGTAGCGGCTCACTTCCAGCAAAGCGCGCGGAAAAGTCGAGTCCGACTTCGCCGATGTAGCGTTCTTGGGCAGCAACTTCGCAAAGCAGATTGACTTCGGCAAAACCGCAGTGGCCATCGGCGAGCCACCAGGGGTGAAGCCCAACGCCGGCGATGATGCCCGGGTGGCGACGAGCGCGCTCGTTTGCGGCCGAAAAGTCGCGTGGATCGACGCCGCAATCAAATAGACCCAAGCCCAGCGCCGTTGCCTCATCGGCAACGGCGTCCGGGTGAGCCATTAAATCAAGATGGCAGTGTGCATCAAATAACCGGGGCTCCATCTCGGCGCGCTCCGCTAGTCCAAGCGCTGGCCATCGGCGCGCACGCGCTCGGTGCCGCGGCCACTGATCTGGCGGATAACCTCGCCGGCAATCATCTGGCCCATGATGGGCGGCATAAAGCTGGCGGTTCCGAGCTCGGTGCGCTCGTGGATATTGGAAGGGTCGCGGGGCTGTGTCTTAACCGATTCCTCGCAGCTAAACAGTACATGCAGACTCTTGATTCCGCGCTTCTTGCATTCTTTGCGCATGATGCGGCTCATGGGGTCACGTACCGTATCGAAAATGTCGGCAAAGCGGAGGCACTCGGGATGGAGCTTGTTGGCCCCGCCCATGGAGCTAACCAAACGAATGTCGTGGTCCTGAGCATATTTGGCAATGGTGAGCTTGGCCGAGATGGTGTCGATGGCGTCGACGACGTAGTCGAGCTTGCCGTCCGTCTGCTCCAAAACGCTCGCGAAGAACTCGTCGATATTGTCGCTCAACAGGTATTCGGTGCGCTTGATGACGGTAGCGGCTGGATTGATGTCGTGGATCATGGCTTCCATAACATCGACCTTGCGCTTGCCGATGGTGCTTTGAAAGGCGATGGCCTGGCGATTGATATTGCTGGGCGCGATGATGTCCTTATCCAGAATGACGAAATGACCAATGCCGCCGCGGGCAAGTGCCTCGCAGCAATTGGAGCCCACACCTCCGCAGCCGAGCACCAGCACCGTGGCGGCGGCGAGTTTGTCGAGTGCCTCGCGGCCCATGATGATCTCGAGCTTGGTGTCGCGTGTCTCGTTGGGGGTTGCGGCTGTGGTTTCGGTCATAGACATCCTCCGATGGGGAAGCGAATCGTGTTTTAGCTATCGTCATTATAGGTATTATCGCGATTCCATTTGAGCCCTAGGGGCTTGTTGAAATGAGGCAGTGATTCGCATAAGATGAAGCAGATGGCACCCGTTGCCGCGGGTTGGCCAACTCCCAAACACGTTTGTAGCGTGAGAAGTGGCCGTCTTCGCATTACGCGGGGGCGGCTATTTCATTCGACCTCCAATGTGGATGCCGAGCTCCACAGCCGCGATTACAAGCAATAACAACGTCAGGACATCGTCAATACTCATAGTCCATCTCCTTCTCGGGTAGAGGGAGCTGGCCCATCTGCTTCAACTTCCATTGTAGCTAAATACGAACGAATGTTCTATAGATGTTCCTGTATTAGATAGTTAGACAAACATCTAAATATCGAGTATAGTGTGCGCGTCATGAGAGATGATGAAAGGGGGTCTTATGCCGGGAGAGGGTTTTAAGGCGCTTGCCGATCCAACGCGACGGCGCATTTTGGAGTTGCTGCGCGAGGGCAATTGCACGGCGGGGGAGCTTGCCGAGCATTTCGATATCAGTAAGCCGTCGCTGAGCCATCACTTGGCGACGCTCAAAAACGCCGGGTTGGTAACCGACGAACGTCATGGTCAAAACATCGTATACAGCTTAAACACTACCGTCATGCAGGACTTGATCGGTTGGTTTATGGGCTTTACAAACGCGGAAGGTGATAAGGATGAATAACGAAAACAAGGGCATTCACCCCACGGGGGTATCGTCGCGCGTGTGGATTGCGCAGGTCGCTCTGTGCGTCGCCAATGTCGTAGCGCATCTCATGGTGATGCCGAGCTTGCCTGGGCAGATTCCCACGCACTGGGGCGCGAACGGCGCCGTCGACGGTTGGGGTCCCAGCTGGATGGCCTCCGCGCTCGGCGTGCTGCCTCTGGTGCTTCTCGCAATGTTCTGCGTGGTGCCGCGCATCGATCCCAAAGGTGAGGCATATCGAACCTCGGGTAAGTTCTATCAGGGCTTCGTAATCGCCTTCACCTTGTTCATGTGCGCCATAAGCTGGCTGGGAGAGCTTACGGTCTGGGGCGTGGTGCCGGCGGTCGGTTCGGTCAACGTGCTGATTTCCGGTGTTGTCGGTTTGCTGTTCATCGGCGTAGGCAACTACTTGCCGCGTGTGAAGCAGAACTATACGCTCGGTATCAAGACGCCTTGGGCGCTTGCCAATCCCGAGAACTGGCGCCGTACGCAGCGCTTTGGCGGTGCCTGCTTTATGGTGCTGGGTGTTGGCCTGATTGCGATGGGCGTGGCAGGCAGCGTGCTTTCGAGTGAAGTCGTCGCCGCGGTGATTGCGGTTCTGGCGTTTGGTTCGGTTGGAGCCGTCTACGTCTACTCGTATCTGCTGTGGCGCAAATCGCAGCGAGCCGCTCGCTAAGGTTGCGGAAAACTAGCGTACGTAGTTCATAGTATGTTCCGGGGGAACTTTTCCCAGGTAGTATTAGGGGGCATGGGCAACCATGCCCCTTTTTCGTTACGTTTCAGAGCTGGTTTTTCCATTTCGTTTCCACTTAGGCGAAACAAGAATAGAGAAACAGCAGGTAGAAAGGATAAAACAGGCAAATGGCGGAGTTTATCTACCAGATGTATCAGGCTCGTAAGGCCCATGGCGACAAGGTAATCCTTGACGACGTGACCCTGAGCTTCTACCCCGGTGCCAAGATCGGCGTCGTGGGCCCCAATGGTATGGGCAAGTCGACCCTGCTCAAGATCATGGCCGGCATCGAGGAGGTCTCCAACGGCGATGCCAGGCTCACCCCCGGCTACACCGTGGGCATCCTGCACCAGGAGCCGCCGCTCGACGATGACAAGACCGTCATCGAGAACGTGCGCATGGCATTTGGCGATATGATCGCCAAGGTCGATCGCTTCAACAAGATCGGCGAGGAGATGTGCGACCCGGATTGCGACATGGACGCCCTCATGGCCGAGATGGGAAAGCTCCAGGACGAGATTGATGCCGCCGACGGCTGGGATATCGATTCCAAGCTCGGCCAGGCCATGGACGCCCTGCAGCTGCCCGATTCCGACATGCCGGTCAACGTGCTTTCCGGCGGCGAGCGCCGTCGCGTGGCCCTGTGCAAGCTGCTGCTCGAGGCTCCCGACCTGCTGCTGCTCGACGAGCCCACGAACCACCTGGACGCCGAGTCGATCCTGTGGCTCGAGCACTTCCTGCACAACTACCAGGGCGCCGTTCTGGCCGTCACGCACGATCGCTACTTCCTGGATAACGTTGCCGAGTGGATCTGCGAGGTCGACCGCGGTCACCTCTATCCCTACAAGGGCAACTACTCCACGTATCTGGAGACCAAGGCCGCCCGTATCGAGGCGCAGGGCAACCGCGACGCCAAGCTCGCCAAGCGCATGGAGGCCGAGCTCGAGTGGGTACGCAGCTCGCCCAAGGCTCGCCAGGCAAAGAACAAGGCCCGTCTGGCACGCTACGAGGAGATGGAGGCCGAGGCCCGCGCAAGCCAGAAGCTCGACTGGACCGACATTCGCATTCCCGTTGGACCGCGTCTGGGCAACAAAGTGCTCGAGGCCCATCACCTGCACAAGGAGTTCGATGGCCGTGTGCTCATCGATGACCTTTCGTTTACCCTGCCGCGCAACGGCATCGTGGGCGTCATCGGCCCCAACGGTGTGGGCAAGACCACGCTGTTCAAGACTATCGTGGGCCTGGAGCCGCTGACTTCGGGCGAGCTCGAGGTGGGCGAGACCGTCAAGATCTCCTATGTCGATCAGAACCGTTCCGGCATCGACCCCGATAAGAACCTGTGGGAGGTCGTCTCGGACGGCCTGGACCACATGATGGTGGGCGAGACCGAGGTCCCCAGCCGCGCGTACGTGGCGAGCTTTGGCTTTAAGGGCCAGGACCAGCAGAAGCGCGCTGGTGTACTCTCCGGTGGCGAGCGCAACCGTCTGAACCTGGCGCTCACGCTCAAGCAGGGCGGCAACCTGCTGCTCCTCGACGAGCCCACGAACGACCTCGACGTCGAGACGCTGTCCTCGCTCGAAGCGGCGCTGCTCGAGTTCCCGGGCTGCTCGGTGGTCATTAGCCACGACCGTATGTTCCTGGACCGCGTCGCCACGCACATTCTGGCGTGGGAGGGCACCGACGAGAATCCGGGCAACTGGTATTGGTTCGAGGGCAACTTCGAGGCCTATCAGGCCAACCGTATCGAGCGCCTGGGCGAGGACGCAGCCCAGCCGCATCGTATTCACCGCAAGCTGACGCGCGACTAGTAGCAAGTAGAAAGGCCGCCACCAAGGGCGGCCTTTCTTGTAGCAATTGCACTGCAGCTATGCCCTGGCTGCGGGTTTGATTCATAATCAAAGTCATCTCTTTGGGATTAAAGCCCGTTTTTGCTATGAGTGATTTTCTAATTCCGTTTAAAACGTAAAGACGCATTGGGTTGCAAGGACATAAGCAAATCGAATTGAAATATAACCAGTGCTGTAACGTTACAAAAAAGATTATAGAATAGGAGTACCTTATAAGTCGCTTCTCTAGAAAGAAGAACATATGCTTTCGCGTCGTCGTTTTCTGCAACTTGTCGCGTCTTCAATTGTCGCCTTAGCCGCACGTCCGAAAGAGGTTTTTGCTTCGACGGGCAATATTGATGGTGAGCAGATACAATTTACTTCTGAAATTGCGCAAGAGCTTGCCGATAAATATATAAAGGGACTCCTCGGCTATTCGTATACGCCTTCTGACCCTATTCCTTTTGTAGATGTTGATGGGTCCCCGCTTGGTTACATTGTTCCGGTTGTGACATCCAATAGAGCCGCGGGCTATTTGGTTTTAGATGCTTCAGATGATGAAATACTTACGGGATATCGTTTTGGAGACGGCTTAGTCAGCCCTATGGATCGGGGAGGAGATCTTGGTGTCGAGTCTTATTCTTTCAATAACCCAGTCGTAATGATCAATCCATTCGAATTCGGCGTGCAATCTTTGGACGGTTCAATAACAACAAATTGCGGAAGAACAATCCCGGCTGTTTCCATAGAAGGACGGCCTGTCGTTTTATCGAATAAACCTTCAAGCTGGAACGATGTTGTAATTTACGCAACTCAAATGCAGGATTACACAGTATCTGGATTTCGTTCCATTTCTCAGTTTATGTCATATGATGAAAGCGAGATTAAGAGGCTTACCGCCCACTATGCTTGTATGGTGACAGCTTTTTCGAACGTTGCGGAACTGTATGGCATTGCCAATTTATATAGCGACCCTTCGCAATATATGCAGATATGGAATTACACCAATACCCATGCTCTTTCCGATGAAGAACAGACTGTTCCCGGCGTTGTTTTGGGTGGAACGCCGATATCAACCTGTGCAACGGGGTTTACAAATTACTGCGCAAGCAGAGGAAGT
>UROR01000006.1 GCA_900549535.1 uncultured Collinsella sp.
AATGACCTCGTCCTGCTGCTCCTTGGTGAGCGTGTGGAAGTTCACGGCATAGCCGGACACGCGGATGGTCAGCTGCGGGTACTTCTCGGGGTGAGCCTGAGCATCGAGCAGCGTCTCACGGTTGAAGACGTTGATGT
This sequence comes from uncultured Collinsella sp., assembly GCA_900549535.1. Taxonomy (GTDB): domain Bacteria; phylum Actinomycetota; class Coriobacteriia; order Coriobacteriales; family Coriobacteriaceae; genus Collinsella. Next base: position 138 of record UROR01000006.1, read on the forward strand.
TCAGGTGGTGGCCACCCTTCTCGGCGTAAGCGTCGAGCATGTGGACCAGGTTATCGGCCTGAGTCTCGGAAACTTCAGAAACCTTCATAATGTGTCTCCTTCGATCGATAGGCGCCGGCCGAAACCGGCGCACTAATCAGTAATCGTTATTGTTAGTATAGCACTAACAATAGTTACTCGCCCAGCTGATCAAGGTCGATATCGCCAAAGAACACCTGGTCCTCCTTGCCGAGCGCACTCGGGATGATGGAGAAGGTGTTGGAGATGCCGTCCTGAGCATCGCGGAACGGGAGCTTGGAAACCGAAGACAGCGAAGCGATGGCGCCGTGGCTATCGCGCTTGTGCATGGGGTTAGCACCCGGGGCGAACGGCTGGCCAGCCTTGCGGCCGTCGGGCGTGGAGCCGGTCTTCTTACCGTACACGACGTTGGAGGTAATGGTCAGAACCGAGGTCGTGGGCACGGAGTTGCGATAGGTGTCGTTCATGCGGATGTACTCCATGAACTGGTGCACAACGTCGTGAGCGATCTGGTCGACGCGGTCGTCGTCGTTACCGTACTTGGGGAACTCGCCCTCGGTCTCGAAGTCGACGATGATGCCGTTCTCGTCACGGACGGGGTGGACCTTGGCGTACTTGATGGCGGACAGGGAGTCAGCCACGACGGAAAGGCCAGCGATGCCCGTAGCGAACCAGCGGTGCACGTGCTTGTCGTGCAGAGCCATCTGGATGCGCTCGTAGCAATACTTGTCGTGCATGTAGTGAATGATGTTCAGCGAGTTGACGTACACGCCAGCAAGCCACTTCATCATGTCGTTGTACTTGGCCACAACGTCGTCGTAATCGAGCGTATCGCCCTCGACGGCGCGGTACTTGGGGCCGACCTGCTTCTTGGAGACCTCGTCAACACCGCCGTTGAGTGCGTACAGCAAGCACTTGGCCAGGTTGGCGCGGGCGCCGAAGAACTGCATCTCCTTGCCAATGCGCATGGAGGACACGCAGCAGGCGATGCCGTAGTCGTCGCCGTGGTAAACGCGCATGAGGTCGTCGTTCTCGTACTGGATCGAGGAGCTGGCGACAGAAGTCTTGGCGCAGAACTTCTTGAAGTTCTCGGGCAGACGGGTCGACCACAGAACGGTCATGTTGGGCTCGGGGCTGGTGCCCATGTTCTCGAGCGTGTGCAGGTAGCGGTAGCTCATCTTGGTAACGAGCGTACGACCGTCAACACCCATGCCGCCGATGGACTCGGTGACCCACTGCGGATCGCCGGTGAACAGGGCCTGGTACTCGGGGGTACGGGCAAACTTGACCATGCGGAGCTTCATGATGAAGTGATCCACGAACTCCTGGATCTGCTCCTCGGTGAAGGTGCCGTTGGCAAGGTCGCGCTCGGCGTAGATGTCGATGAACGTAGAGGTACGGCCGATGGACATAGCGGCGCCGTTCTGCTCCTTGACGGCAGCGAGGTAGGCGAAGTACATCCACTGGATGGCCTGCTGCGTGTTGGTAGCAGGGTTGGAAATATCGAAACCATAGGTCTCGGCCATCATCTTGAGCTCGCCGAGGGCGCGGATCTGCTCCTGCAGCTCCTCACGGTCGCGGATGTTGTCGGCGGTCATGACCGTCGGGGTGGAAGCCTTCTGGGCCTCCTTGTCCTTGATCAGGTAATCGACGCCGTACAGGGCAACACGACGGTAGTCGCCGATGATGCGGCCGCGGCCATAGCCATCGGGCAGACCGGTGATGATGTGAGCCGAGCGGCAAGCACGCATCTCGGGGGTGTAGACATCGAAGACGCCAGCGTTGTGGGTCTTGCGCTCGAAGGTGTAGCGCTCGACAACGTTCTCATCGACCTTATAGCCGTGCTGGCTGGCAGCCTGGCAAGCGATGCGGATACCGCCGTTGACGTGCAGCGCGCGCTTGAGCGGCTTGTCGGTCTGGAGGCCGACGATGGTCTCCTTCTCGCGGTGGGCGTTATCGATGTAGCCAGCGGGGTGGCTCACGATACCCGTGACGGTCTTGGTGTCCATATCGAGGACACCGCCCTGCTCGCGCTCCTTAAGCAGCAGGTCGAGAACCTCGCCCCACAGCTCCTTGGTACGCTCGGTCGGGCCGGCGAGGAACGACTCGTCGCCCTCGTAGGGGGTGTAGTTCTTCTGGATGAAGTCTCGGACGTCAACCTCTCCCGTCCAAATGCCTTCCTTGAAGCCTTCCCATGCCTCCTGCATTGTGTAACCACGCTCCTAGTTACGTGTAATGCGGCGCTCTCTCACACCGCTGCTTATTGAATTCTTGAATTTTCGGTTTGCACTACCGGCTTCTTCCGTTCTTCATCACACGTTGGTGCAGGGAAAAACGTTTGTCCACCTTGGAACTGCAACCCAAAACCCAAGATTTCACCCGTTTGAGAAGGATAACATAGCGACCCTCTCCATCTGGGCTGTTATATGTTTCTTTTTTTATATCATAAGGGCGTTTTTTACAAACCCGCAGGAAATGCGAGCGCGAACAACTACCGTTCACCGATTTGTATGTTATTTTTCCTTGCCTTTGTACGACGTTCGCTCTAGCTGTTATGCCAGCTTTAGCAGGATAAAGTGTCCCAGAGACCCTACAGAAACTGCAGGGCGGCCACGGGATCCCCCGTGGCCGCCCTGTGGCGTAGCTAGTTTTTAGCTTTGATTGCCGCTTGGCATTAGGCGGCTGAGGCGGCCTTGTCGGTCGTTGCCTTGCTGTTGCTCTGCTGGCCCTCAAAATGCTTGTGGCACCAGCTGGTGACCAGCGGGGTCAAAATAGCCGTCACGATTGCACAGGCAGCAACCTGTGCCGTAGCCGTCGCGAGCACCGCACCGCCGTACATGGCCTCGTTGACGCTTGCCATGGCAGCAGGCGTGGCCACATTGGCTCCGGCGCAGCTCGAAATGGCCGCACCTGCGACACCCGTACCGCCCGTGAGCTTGTCGACCGCGATGACGGGAATTGCAAAGACCACCGAGCAGATCACGCCGAGCAGAATGCCGGGAAGACCGCCGTTGATAAGCTGGCCAAAAGTCATGGTCGAGCCCATGGCAAAGAAGACGAGCACGATGATGGCGGAAAGTGCCGGTGCCATCATCTTCTTAAAGCTGGGGAACAGGTTGCCCAGGATAATGCCGACGACGATCGGCAGGATGGCGCCCACGAGTGACCAGCCAATCGGAGCCTGGCCGGCGGCGCCGAGCACGATCATCGTGACCGGAGGCCCAACAACGAGCGTGGTGATGGCGACGGCGCCACGCTCGGCCTCGTTGCCCATGGTGCCCATCAGGCCAGCGTACATAGCGTTGTTGGCGCCGGTGCAAGCCGCCAGCATCACCATGGCAGAGATGCCAAACAGGTTGTCGTTGAACACATAAAGGATGAGCAGCGACACGGCAACGACCACGATTTGCTTGACGGCAATGATGATGGCACCGCGAGCAGCGGCGGCAGGAGCGCTCTTAAACGAAATCGTCGTGCCGACAATCAGCAAAAAGGCGCCCACAAGCGGGCCGGCGCCCTGCTGGGTCATGCCAAGCGTAAAGCTGCCAAGCGTTTTGAACAGGTCGGGGAATAGCGTGTTGAGCAGGCAGCCCAACAAAAGCGGCACCAAAATATTGGCACCCGGGATGGAGGACATCTTAAAGAACGGCTCCTTTGCCGCCGGCGCCTCCACCGCAGTCGATTCACTCAAATATATCTCCTTTGGATGCATGCGAATCGTAGCCGCATGCGCCTATATCAGAAAGAAGGCGACGGTCCCGAGTCGCAGGAGCCGTCGCCGAATAATCGTCGCGGAGTATTACCCGTCCAGAACGATGCCACCGTCGCAGTCACCGATCTCGCCGTTCACGAAGCTGGCGAGGTCGGAAGCGAAGAACAGCACCATCTGCGCAGGCTCGCTGGCCTGGGCGGCGCGGCCCAGAGGAATACCGTTGATGATGCGCTGAGAGTTCTCGTCAGAGAGGATCGAGGTCATATCGGTAAGCGTGAGCGACGGGCATACAGCGTTGCAGCGAACGCCAAACTTGCCGCCTTCCTTGGCGACTGCCTTGGTTAGACCGTTAACACCGGCCTTGGAGCTCGCGTAAGCCGCGGTGCCGAGCAGGCCGCCGCCGATCTTGCCAGCAACAGAGCTCACGTTGACGATAGTGCCGGCATGGGCCGCCTTAAAGTGCGGGTACACGGCGTTCATCATGGTAAAGGTGCCGTTGAGGTTGATGTCGATGGTACGGCGCCACTCGGTGTCATCGATCTCGTCGAACTTCTTGGTGCTGATGACGCCAGCGCAGTTAATCAGGATGTTGGTCTGCGGCAGATCGGTGAAAATCTGCTCGACGGTCTCGCGCGCCTTGGGTGCATCGGCGACATCGAGCTGATAGAACTTGTTGCCCTCGCCAAGCTCGGCCACAGCGGCCTCGCCCTTAGCAGCGTTCCTTGCGATGAGCGCGACGTGTCCGCCGCCTGCAACGATACCCTTGGCAATCTCGAGGCCAATGCCCTGAGTGCCACCGGTAACGATCGCGGTCTTGCCCGTGAAGTCAAATGCCATGACTCCATCCCCCTTTATGTAAGGTGTCTCCTTGCGGGAAGTTGGAGCATCGCACGTGGCGATTATATGAGTCCCAGTCGTCATGGTGGTGACAACCCCTCGCCTAACCGCGTGCATGATAGTTCTTTAAAACGCTTCAGCAATTGAATGATTTTAAGTCTTTATGCGCTCTTTATATTGCCCACTGTATGAGGCCCGCGTATGGGGGTATCATCTTTCACCGAAAATAGTTTCTAGTGTTAGGGGTTTTCGGTGGAAGATACCGATTTCCATGAGCTTGGGAGTCAGCTCCTTACCGAGTTTGGCGGCATTCACCAGCGCGTTTCGCGCTTTGTGGACAAAGCTCTCAGCGGCGAGATGGCTGTCATGCGCGCCCTTATGCTCGCTGGCGGTTCGCTCACGCCGAGCGAACTCGCTGATCGCGCCTGGGTCTCGAACGCCCGCATTGCCAATATCCTACGCGCTCTCGAAGCCAAGGGCTGGGTTGAGCGTGAGCACTCAAAGACCGACCGTCGTCGCGTACACGTCATAGTGACCGACAAGGGATTCCAGGATCTCGAAATCAAACGCCGGGAATTCGAGGACCGCACCGCGGCTTTCCTCGAGCAGCTCGGCGAAACAGATACCCAAGAGATGGTGCGCCTTCTTAGACGTGCCAACGAAATTATCGACCGCAATCAAGAAAGGAGAGATGCCGAGTGAGGATTCTCAAGCTCTTTAAAAAGCATATCCTGGCACTGTTCACAGCTATCGTACTCATCGTAATCAGCTGCAACGCCGACCTGGCACTGCCTACCTATATGAGCGATATCGTCGACGTGGGCGTGCAGCAAGGCGGTATCGCCTCGCCCGTACCCGACACCATTCGCGCCGAATCGCTCGACGACCTCGAACTCTTTATGAGCGCCAAGGACGCCAAAACTGTGGAGGCCGTGTTTAGCAATGCGGACAATAACGGCATTCGAACGTACAAGGGCACCGAGGAGGAGCGCGCCGACGGCGGCAAGATTGCCGACATCATGAGCCTGCCCGAGACCGTCGTGCTCGCCTTCAACCAGGGCATCGACGCCGACTCCATGGGCGACATGACCGGCGCATCCACCGAGGCAAGCGATGGCGGCGGCGCCCGGGCCATGCCCACGCCCGAGCAGATGGCGGCGATGACGCCCGAGCAGCTCGCCGAGATGCAGCAAAAGGCCGCAGCCGCGCAGAGCATGCAAAAGCAGATCGACGCCGACGGCGGCAAGATCACCATGAAGAGCCTGCGTCTAGGCGTTGAAGGCGGTCTTATCGATCAGGGCAAGCTCGTCGAGGGCGCCAACGATATGGCGGACAAAATGGGTTCCATGTCGGGCTCCATCGTGACCCAACGCGCCGTGAGCTATGTACAGGACGAGTACAAGGCACAGGGCATCGACCCCGCCGATGTGCAGAACGCCTACCTGAGCCGCATGGCGACCACTATGTTTGGGCTGTGCCTGGTGTCGCTCGTCGCCACCATCCTGACCGGTGCCGTGGCTTCGCGCACCGCCTGCTCCATCGCCCGCGACCTGCGTCGCGAGACCTTCAACAAGGTTATGCACTTCTCGCCGGCCGAAGTGGGCAAGTTTAGCCAGGCCTCGCTCATTACCCGCTGCACCAACGACATTCAGCAGATCCAGATGGCCGCAACCCTGTTTATCCGCATGTGCCTGATGGCCCCCGTCATGGGCATCGTCGCCGTCATGCGCGTCCTGGCCAACCACACCGGCCTGGAGTGGACCATCGCCGTGGCCATCATCGCCGTCTCGGCCGTCGTCGGCGTGCTTATGGGCCTCACCATGCCCAAGTTCAAAAAGATGCAGAGCTTTGTGGACCGCGTGAACCTTACCGCCCGCGAGCTGCTCGACGGCCTTATGCCCATCCGCTCATTCAACCGCGAGGAGCATGAGCTCGAGCGTTTTGACAAGGCTTCGCTCGACCTGATGACCACGCAGCTCTACACCAACCGCGCTATGAGCTTTATGATGCCACTCATGATGCTCGTCATGAACTGCATCACCGTGCTCATCGTGTGGTTTGGCGCGCAGGGCGTGTCCGACGGCGTGATGCAGGTCGGCAACATGATGGCGTTTATCTCCTACACCATGCAGATCGTCATGGCGTTTATGATCCTCACCATGGTTTCGGTCATCCTGCCCCGTGCCGAGGTCGCAGCCGAGCGCGTGGAAGAGGTCATCACCTGTCCCACGAGCATCAACGACCCCGTCTCACCCAAATTGCCTGCTGCCAGCGCGCCGCGCGGTGAGCTCACCTTCCGTGACGTGAGCTTCCAGTATCCCGATGCCCGCGCCGACGTCATTAGCGGCGTAAACTTCACCACACATGCCGGTCAGATGCTCGGCATCATTGGCTCCACGGGCTCGGGCAAGTCCACGCTCGTGCAGCTGATTCCGCGCCTGTACGACGTCACGGGCGGCTGCATTTCGCTCGACGGCATCGATGTGCGCGACATGACACTTTCCGAGCTGCGCCGCCGCATCGGTTATATTCCGCAGCAGGGTCGTCTGTTCTCGGGTACCGTCGAGAGCAACCTCAAGTTTGCCGGCGACATGGTGAGTGACGAGGATATGCGCCAGGCAGCACACGTCGCCCAGGCGGAGGACTTTATCGCCGAGCGCGAGGACGGGTACGACTCCCCCATCAGCCAGGGTGGCTCCAATGTTTCGGGCGGTCAGCGCCAGCGTCTGGCCATCGCCCGCGCGTTGGCCAAAAAGCCCGAGGTCGTGGTGTTCGATGATTCGTTTAGCGCCCTCGACTACAAGACCGACGCGCGCCTGCGCGAAGAGCTGGCCAAAAACGTCACCGACGCCGCGCTCGTGGTCGTGGCCCAGCGCATCGCGACCATCATGCACGCCGACCAGATCATCGTGCTCGACGACGGCCACGTAGTGGGCACCGGCACGCACGAGGAGCTGCTGCGCAGCTGCCCGGCGTACCTGGAGATCGCACAGTCACAGCTTTCCGCCGAGGAGCTGGGGCTTACCCAAGAAGAAATTGCAGCCGTCATGGAAGGAGGCGAGCGCTAATGGCAGACGAGACCAAGACTCAGATTCCCAAGCCCACCCGCCAGCGTGGTCCCATGGGCCGCATGGGCGGCATGCGTCGCGGCGAAAAGGCCAAGGACTTTAAGGGCACCATGAGGCAGCTGCTCGGCTATATCGGCCAGCACAAGATTGCCGTGTTTACCGCCGTCGCCTTTGCCGTGTGCTCGGTCATCTTTAACATTGTGGGGCCCAAGGTGCTCGGCCAGGTTACCACCAAACTGTTCGAGGGCTTGGTTGCCAAGGTCAACGGTACCGGCGATGTTGACTTTGCCTGGATCGCCAAGACGCTCGGCTTTTTGCTCTGCCTGTATCTGGCGAGCTCTGTCTGCAGCCTGGTCCAGGGCTGGCTCATGACCGGCGTCACGCAAAAGATCTGCTACCGCATGCGCAAGGAGATCGCCGCCAAGATCGCCGTCGTTCCGATGAGCTACTTCAACGGCCACAGCAAGGGAGACGTGCTCAGCCGCATCACCAACGACGTCGATACGCTGGGTCAGTCGCTCAACCAGAGCGTGACACAGCTCATCACGTCGGTGACGCAGATTATCGGCGTGCTCGTCATGATGCTTTCGATCAGCCTGCCGCTTACCGGCGTCACCGTGCTCACGCTGCCGGCCGCCGCGATTATCTTGACCGTGATGATTCACTTCTCGCAGCCGTACTTCCGCGAGCAACAGCAGGTTCTGGGCGCCGTCAACGGCATTATCGAGGAGGACTTTGCCGGCCAGAACGTCATTCAGGTGTTCGACCGCGCTGAGGCCTCGATTGAAGAGTTCGACCGTCAAAACGACCGCCTCTTTATTAGTGGCTGGCGCTCGCAGTTCCTGTCGGGCCTGATGATGCCGCTTATGAGCTTGGTGGGCAACATGGGCTACGTGGGCGTCGTCGTGGTGGGCGCGCAGCTCGCGCTGACCGGCAATGCCACGCCCGGCGACATCCAGAGCTTTATCCAGTACGTTCGAAACTTTACGCAACCCGTGCAGCAGCTGGGCAACGTGAGCAACACGATGCAGTCGATGGCTGCCGCTACCGAGCGCGTCTTTGAGTTCCTGGCCGCGCCCGAGGAGGAGCAGAAGGCCGACGCGCAGATTCCCGAGAAGCGCCCCGGCCACGTGGAGTTTGACCATGTCAAGTTTGGCTACACGCCTGACAAGACCATCATCCACGACTTTAGCTGCGAGGCGCAGCCCGGCCAGACCATCGCCATCGTCGGCCCCACCGGCGCCGGCAAGACCACGCTCATTAAGCTGCTGCAGCGCTTCTACGACGTGGACGGCGGCTCGCTGCGTGTCGAGGGCGTCGATGTGCGCGACTGGGACCGCGCGGCACTGCGCGGCGAGTTTGCCATGGTGCTGCAGGACACCTGGCTGTTTAACGGCACCATCCGCGAGAACATCCGCTACGGACGCCCCGACGCGAGCGATGCCGAGGTCGAGGCCGCTGCGCGCGCCGCACGCTGCGACCACTTTATTCATACGCTCGCCGGTGGCTACGACTTTATGATCAACGAGGAGGGCACCAACCTGTCGCAGGGTCAGCGCCAGCTCGTGACCATCGCCCGTGCCATTTTGGCCGACCGCCCGGCACTGATTCTGGACGAGGCGACTTCCAACGTCGATACCCGTACCGAGGAGCTCATTCAGCGCGCCATGGATGCGCTGATGCAGGGCCGCACCAGCTTTGTCATCGCGCACCGCCTGTCCACGATCCGCAACGCCGACGTAATCTTGGTGATTCGCGACGGCGACATCGTCGAGAAGGGCACGCACGACGAGTTGCTCGCCCAAGGCGGCTTCTACGCCGACCTGTACAACTCGCAGTTCGACGAGGCGGCGTAAAACCGGCGGCAAACAACCGCAATACCCAAAAACGGGGGCGCAGGACAACCTGCGCCCCCGCTTTTATTTTGCGGCCCTCGAACCGCCTCCCCCTGGGACCTGATTGACAGCCCCTTCCAAGCAACGTGGCATCATTCCATTCCAGGTCCAGCTGACGTTTACCCAGATAAAACCGACCAAAATAAACCTGTCCCTTTTTGGTAGGTTTCGGGGTGACAAGGGCTTGCACTTTAGCGTGCGACAGCGGATAATGCCGAGCATTCGACAATACGCTTATTGCTCTTTCTATAGATTGAGGAGGCCCCTATGGCCATGGAATTCAAACGCAAGTTGCCGATCCCCATGGAGATCCGCGAGGAAATGCCGCTTTCTGCCGAGCTTACCGCCAAAAAGCAGGCATTTGACGCCGAGGTCGCCAAAGTCTTTACCGGCGAGGACGCACGCAAGGTGCTTATCATCGGCCCGTGCTCTGCCGACCGCGAGGATTCGGTGCTTGAGTACATGAACCGACTGGCCAAGACCGCCGAGGAGGTCAAGGACAAGCTCATCATCATTCCGCGCGTCTACACCAACAAGCCGCGCACCAAGGGCACCGGCTACAAGGGCCTGCTGCACAACCCCAACCCCGAGGCTCCCGACGACCTGCTCGAGGGCGTCAAGGCCATCCGCCATATGCACCTGCGCGTTATTGAGGAAACGGGCTTCTTCACCGCCGACGAGATGCTCTATCCGTCCAACTACCAGTACCTCGTCGACCTGCTGAGCTATGTTGCCGTGGGCGCACGCTCGGTCGAGAACCAGGAGCATCGCCTGGTGTCGAGCGGCATTTCGGTACCCGTCGGCATGAAGAATCCCACTGCCGGCTCTACCACCGTTATGCTCAACTCCATTTACGCCGCGCAGGCGCACCAGAGCTTCATCTTCCGCAACTGGGAGGTCGAGTGCGACGGCAATCCGCTCGCACACGCCGTTATGCGTGGCTACATCGGTCTCGATGGGCGCACCTACCCCAACTACCACTACGAACACCTGGAACGCCTGGCCGAACGCTATACCGAGCATGCCGGCTATGCCAATCCGGCAGCGGTCATCGACTGCAACCACGACAACTCGGGCAAGCGTCCGCTGGAGCAGTATCGCATTTGCAAGGAGGTGCTCGACAGCTGCCGCCGCAACGAGTCCATCTCCAAGCTGGTCAAGGGCTTTATGATCGAGTCCTACCTGGAGGACGGCAACCAGCCGGTCGACGGCGGTGTCTTTGGCAAGTCGATCACCGATCCGTGCCTGGGCTGGGAAAAGACCGACTACCTCATCCACGAGATCGCGGAACGTATTTAGTTACGCGGTTTTACCAAACCGCGTAACGGCTCGACGCTGCAAACCCGCCAGAGCGGCAATCTGCCTTTCAGCTTCGACGGCATGACCAAAAGGTCAATGCCGCCTCGCTTCAAGGCACCTTGCTCGCTCTGGCGGGTTTTCGCTGACGTTTTTCGACCTGCATCGTTGCCAGAGTTGGCACCAACGACTAATGCGGTAACAAGCTACGTCAGTCCGCTTGACCGGCTGGGTTTCTGAGGTGCGGCAGATTCCCGTGAAAGAGGTGCGCCGCGTACTTTGGGTACGCAAGCGAAAAATGAACGGGAAGGTGCCGTGCCTCGGGAAGACAGACAGTTACGCCGAGGGTTCCTGCTGCGTAATGCAGTGGATATTTCCGCCGCCGAAGACGACCTGCTCGGACTGAACGCCGACGCACTTGTAGACGCCCTCGCCCCAGACCTCGTCGTAGATCTTCTGGAGCGTGTCAACGGCAAGCTGGTCGTTCTCGTCGCCGTACTGCGGGACGATAACGCCGTGGTTGGTGACCAGGTAGTTCATGTAGGAGGCGATCAGCGGCTCATCGGCGACGCGCGGCTCGGCGTTCTCGTCGGCGTCGATGGTGTCGCAGGAAGTCTGGTCCATGAACAGCGGGTTCACGGGCATGCAGAGCTTGTAGACCTTCATCTTGCGGCCCTTGGCGTCAACGGCGTTGGAGAGGGTCTCGTAGATGGCGTGGCACTGCTCGTAGAACGGATACTCGGGATCGTCAGTCCAGATGCAGGCCATGACGCCCGGAGCGATGAATGTGGCGACATCATCGATGTGACCGTTGGTCTCCTCGGGGTCGATGCCCTCCTTGACCCAGATGACCTTCTCGACACCCAGGTAATCCTTGAGGTGCTCGTCCATATAGGCGCGAAGTTCCTCGCTCCAGGGCTCGAACTTCCTCTTGAACTTGGGCCAGATGGACTCGGGATCCTCTTCCTCCTCCAGAACCGCAGAGCAGGTGCGGCCCGGGGAAAGCAGGCACTGGTCGGTCACGACCACGGTGCCCTCGCCGTCGACGGTGATGGAACCGCCCTCGAGGATCATGTCATCGGGACGATAGCGACGGCAGCCGGAGAGCTCAGCTATCTTAAGGGCGATCTGCTCGTCCTTGTCCCACGGGAAATAGAGGCCGTCGACGAGGCCGCCGTAGGCGTTGAAGTGCCAGTGGTTGGCGCGCTTATCGCCCTTGCCATTGATAACAAAAGTGGCAGCGGTGTCGCGGAACCAAGCGTCGTCGGTGGTCATCTCGATAACGGTAACGTTCTCGTCTTCCTCAAAGACGGCCTTGCAGTTAGCGTAGTCGGCCTGATTGACGCATATGGTAACCGGAGTGAACTCGGCAATAGCGCGAGCGATGGCGGCATACTGCTTCTGAGCCGGCTTGGCGCCATGGGCCCAGGTATCGGTGCGATGGGGCCAGCCCATCCACACGCGATCCTGCGGAGCGAACTCAGCAGGCATAAAGTAGCCGTCGGCCTTAGGGGTGGACTCGGACTCGGTGATCGTACGCATAAGATTTCCTCCAAATCGAACGATCGCTTGCTGCGGGCGGGTTACCCGCAGCCTAAAACCAAGAGATGGTAGGCGCCCGTTCCCCGGCAAAGGTCGGGGCGCCCGGTGCCGGTTTTCACGGAATCGCACCGGCAAGCGACGACGTAACCTGGCGCGCGGAGACAAAACGCACGAAGGATACGGAAGAGAGATTGGGGCGGGCGGTGGTTACCAGAGCTATCGCTCACACCCACCCCGGGGAATGGTCAAGTGGCGAGGAGGGTTGGAGCCCCGAATCCGGATGCTCTAGTTCTCCTCGGCCTCGGCGGTCTCCTCAACGAGACGCTGAGCAGCTAGTTCAGGGGTGAGACCCTTATACTCGGTCTCACGACCCTTAGCGCTGACGACGCGGACAACCTCGCCAATAAGCAAAAGCACGATGAAGATAACGATCATCGGGACCTTATCGTCAATCTCATCGACAGAGAACGGAATCAGCGTTGCAACGATAGCCAGAATCAGCTCGATGCAGGGAATAGCCAGCATGACCTTCATCATGGCGCCCTTAAACGGAAACGTAAAGATGCGCGCACGGTTAGGGTCGTTCTTACGAAGGTTGAGGAACGCCGGGAACATCGGGATATAGGTGAGCAGCAGGAATACAACGGAGGTACCGAAGAGCATCCAGAAGACACCGTTGGAGATGGCGTCGATAGGAACGAGCTGCAGGCACAGCACCAGGGAGGCGACGATGGCGTTGACCAGGTTGGCGCCGTTGGGCATGTCGTCGTCCGAGATCATCGAGGCGAAGACCTTGGGCATGTTGCCGTGCTCGGCAGCGTAGCGGGCGACGGAGTTGACGCCGAAGGACCAGGCGGCCATGTTGGCGAACAGGGTGATCAGGAAGGCGATGCAGATGACCTTGAAGATCATGGAGTCGCCCACCATGGTCTGGACTGCGACAATCATGCCATAGTCGGGGTCGATGGAATCGGCCGGCACAGCAGCGCCGATGCCAAAGCCAGCGAACAGGTAGATCACGGCGATGGACAGGCCACCGACGATGATAGCCTTGGGGATATCGCGAGCGGGATCGGCCATGTCGTCGGTCATGGTGCAGATGACCTCGAAGCCCATGAAGTTAAAGATGATGATCGACAGGTAGCCGAGAGCGTTGGTGTTGGTGAGCTCGGGCAGGAAGGTGGCAGCGGACATGTCGTTCGCAAAACCGTTCTCCATGGCATACCAAATGCCCAAAGCGCCAACGATAACGGCGACGGCGACCTTGATGATGGCGCCACCGTTAAGGACCCACTCGGAGTCGGCCGCCTTGGAGCGGCCCATGAGGTAGACGATCCACACAAAGGCAAGATCGATACCCATCTTGGCGATCAAGTTGAACTCGACGCCAAAGACCATGCCCAAAATGTCGGGGAACATGGTAGCCAGCGAGGCGATCCACAGCGGGTAGTTGACCCAGTAAGTAGTACGAGATGCGGGCGCCCCATTTGTCGCCCAGGCCATCGCGTACCCAGTCGTAAATGCCGCCCTCGCCGTCATAGGTGGTACCGAGCTCGGCGACAACCATGCCGTAGGGAAGCAGGAAGGTCAGGATCAGGAAGATCCACCAGAAGAACTGCTGGTTGCCAATGGCGGCAGCAGGAGCGGCGGCCTCGCAAACGAAGACGACGCAGATGATGGTCGAAATGACCGTCAAGAAGGAAAGCTTTTTCTTTCCGTCGCTCATGATGAGCTCCTTCGCTCAGTCTTGGACAGATCCGAGGCCCTAAGGTATTAAGGCAATTGCTTGGGCCTCGGTGAGCGGGCGACAGGAGACGAGCATCCGCCGCCCGCAAACGTGCTTTTAGAAGCCTTGAGGCTTAGAGCTGCTCGAGAGCCTCGAGAGCGGCGTGGAGCTCAGCCTTGGCGGAGTACTCGACACCCTCGTCGTTGAGCGGGGTGCGCTTGCCCAGGGCGGCAAGGAGAGCACGGATGGAGTGCTTGCGGTTCTCGGCCTCGACCCAGCACAGGGAGCGCTCGGGATCGTCCATGACTTCGTCGACGACCTCCTCGTTGCGGGTGGCCGGCAGGCAGTGCATGAACTTGGAGTTGGGGCCGGCGAAGTTCATCATGTCCATGGTGACCTGATACTTGGGATAGAACACGTCCATGTAGTTCTCGCCCGAGACCTCCTCGTCGTACAGGCCATACCACACGTCGGTGTAGATGAAGTCGGCGCCCTTGATGCACTCGATGTCGTCGGAGATGACGACAGAGCCGCCGGAGACCTTGCAGTTCTCCTCGGCGATGGCCATCATCTGCTTGCCGAACTCGGCGCGCTCCTCGACGGTGCCAACGTGCAGGCCGCCGTCGGGGATCTGGTGGCCCTTAGGTCCAAACTGGACGAACTTCATGCCGACCTTGGAGGCGATGAACATGAGGGAGACGCAGACCTGGGTGGCGTCGCCGATGAAGGCCAGGGTGCAGTCCTCGATATTCTTGCCCTCGGGGAGGTTCTCGAGCATGGTCATGAGGTCGCCCATCTCCTGCGTGGGGTGGTTGAACTCGGACATGCCGTTGATGACGGGCACAGCAGAGCCCTCGGCGAGGCCGACGACGTCCTTGTGACGGTCAACGCGAGCCATCATGATGTCGAGCAGCGAGCCCATAACGCGAGCGGTGTCGCCCAGGGACTCGTGACCGCCGAGCTGGATGGTGCCAGGGCCATAGAACTGAGCATGGCCGCCGAGGTCGGTCATAGCCGTCTCGAAGGAAAGACGGGTGCGGGTGGAAACCTGCTGGAAGATCATGCCAAGGCTCTTGTTGCGGAGCAGGTGCGGATAATAACCGTCAACCTTGATGGCCTTCTTCATTGCCAGGCCAAGATCCTCGATAGCCAGGATCTGCTCTTTGGTGAAGTCGTTGGTGTCGATGAAATCCTTAGGCAGTGCCATGTCGATTTCCTTTCCGCCGGTCTTGCCGACTATTACTATGAGGCGCTCGAACATCACGCCTCGTGTTGACAAGACCATCATTCACCCGTATGCAATTATTACCTAGTTTATTCGGGATTAAAGACCGTTCACGGAGTTACACCCCCTCTAAACCAATATAAACCCGCAGGTAGCTGGCTTGCAGGGGGTTTACTATCTAGAACCGCGAACGGTATACAGCTATCCTGTATCTCGGCGCCTAATCTGCAATGGAACGAAGGGTCGAGACGTCTATACCCCACAGGATATACAGGATTCGGCCATAGATTAAATGAGATGGGACGGTGACAGATGAACACTCTGATGTTCTTCTATACCCTAGCAATACTCGTAATCTGTATTGTGACGGCAGTGCTTTCGCTTGCCGCCTATGCCTCGTCTCGTCGACGCTTCTTTATCTATGGCAGCGGCGTATTTATCTGCTATGCCATCGAGATGACCGAGATCTTCTTTTTTGAATACACATTGCAAAACCAGAGTTTTCCGGCCAGCGACTATTACTCAATTACCATGCCTGTAATGCGGACCCTTGTGGCGACCGCTTCGCAGGCTTTTATTTGGCTGATTGCCATGGACCTGCTCGACAAACATTCTAAAAAGCAGTTCGCTATCCCCGTCTTGACGTTTTTGCTGTGCGAGTCGCTGATTATCGTCGCTGTCCCCTCCGGCCCCATGCATCAGTGGCTCTACTACACGATGCGTCAGGTATTCCTTGTCTTTGTGGGACTGTATATCTTTTGGACGGCGCATAAAAGCACGAAAGTTGAGTTGAAGGCACGCGTTAACAACCAACGAAAGCACCTGATTATCGGCGCTATTCTGGTTGGTTGCATCGTTGCCGAGGACTTCTACAACATTCTGATTGTCCCCATGAGTCTGGCGCCCTCTTGGCTGCAGCTGTATCTATCCGAGCGCAACTTCAGCGAGAACTTCTTTGCGTGCTACTTTGCGATTCTGCTGATTATCTACTCCTACCACGTGCTTTCGATCCGCATGTAGGAGGCGCCCGAGGAAAAGAACGTCAGCGATCTTGACCGGCATATCGAAGAGCAGATGCCTTTCTATCGCAACGCCTACAAGCTCTCCAACCGTGAGACCGAAGTTATGCGTCTGGTCGTACTGGGCAAATCGAACCAAGAGATCGCTGACGAGCTATTCCTTGCCGTGGGCACCGTCAAGACCCACATCCACAACATCCTGGTCAAAACCGAACAGCAAAACCGCACGACGCTCATCCTCCACTTTTGGAAGCGATAACCTGCCAAAAAGGGACAGGTTTATTTTGGCAGGTTTTATCTGGGCAAACGCCAAAAACCGCCGCGAGGGAGTTACTTTCCCTCGCGGCGGTTTTCTAGCTCACGCTTTCTTTCGTCTCAATCTGTAACATATGGAGACCAAATCGCCGTCTTACTGTTACAGATCGAGACGAGTTACAGAACGCGCGTCGAATAATCTCAATCTGTAACAGGTAGAAGCGTTTTTGCCAGTCAGATGTTACAGATTGAGATAAACGAAGGAGCGGTAGCGTTAAACAAGTCCGCCACAAAGTTATTCGGAGAGATCCGATCCTAGAGTTGTCTACCAGGTACGATATGTGCACTGATATTTTGTCTCAAACCCGGGCATCCCGTTGCCGCGTGGGCTTAACGCGGCACCCGTATAGAGAATCGTTTGCCCCGTACGAGAATACGAAGTTTTGAAAGACAGCCTCTTGTATGTCTGGTCGAAACAATCAACATTCTCGCTCGGGTGGTTCGCAGTGGAGAACGACTTGTAAGTGTCCAAGACGTCCGCTGTCACAAGACGACAAGGCGCGACAGAACCTGCATCTGGTTTCGCCGTCGCACAAACGGGAATTGTGACCATCGACAGGGTAAGCATAAAACATGCGAACATTGCCTTCACAAAGTTCTTCGTTACATGGCGTTTCATGGTTATCTTCCTTTCCTAGTTTTACTGTCGTTCGTCTTGAAAAGCTGCGCGTATACATTACCGATCCACTTCGAATCACCTCCCATTTCTCTGGTAACGACACGCGAGTCATCCCCTGTGAGCAATACGGAGGCATCGCAGAGCGATTCGAGGTTTCCGATAAGATGAGAAGAGATAATGACATGTGCTCCTCTACCCGCTTCATCTCTAAGAGCATTCGAAACAATCGCAACGTGTCTCACATCAAGTGCATTCATGGGCTCATCCAAAAGGACGACTTCGCAATAGGACATATACGCCATCGCGACATTAAGTAATTGTCTATTTCCATCAGACAGCCTAGATACGGGCGTATTCTTCAACCCAGTCAAGTCAAAGCGATCAAGCACTTGGTCCAAAGTGCGAGGTGAATGCCAAATTCTCCTGCATCGGTCGAGATGAAAAGCGACGGTCATGTATGGAATCAATAGCGACGGCCTATTCGGAACCAAAAAGAATACCTTTCTCATTTCCTCACGGTCGACGCATACTTTTGCATGAAAACAGAGAGAACCTGACACGCGCACTGATGGCCCAGCATCTCCCCAAAGAGTATTCAGTAGCGTAGTCTTGCCATGTCCATTTGGCGCGACAAGACCCCATATCTGGCCAGCGGGCATATCAAACTGCAATCCCTTTACCAGCTGGTTTTTTCCAACCGTCAACGCATCCAGCGACAGAGAGAGCAAGCTTTTCTCGCCCAAACTATCCGGGCGAATATGGTTCCAGGCCCAGCGATTCTTGCTTTTTAGACGCGAAAACGAAATGACCCCCAACGCGCAAACAGCAAACGCGCCCATCACGGCAAAGAGGCAGTGCGATGCACTGGCTTCAGGAACGAGAGATACCTCCGCTCCATTGGCGTAAGATGCGCCGCCGAGCGCAAACGAAGAGGCAGAATAGCTCGACACCATATACGGCAGCAACGCATGCCATGGAGCATCTTTGCTCGCATAAAACGGAAGCTGGCTTATGCCCCCCACAAGAGCGATCACCATGGACGAAATGGCCCTGTTTCTGCTTCCGGCGTACACGCACACGCCCAAGCAAGCAAACTTCATCTACAGCTCAGCTTCTAAGTCGGATAATAGCCTTAGCTGAAGTTTCACATTTCTTAGGACTACGTCACCATAATTAATGAATAGGACTGGGTACTCTGTGTGACCTACACCGTTAAACACCGTTGCCAATACAAAACAGGGAGCCAACGCCAGAACCAAAACCAGCATCGATGCAATACCAGAGACGAGAACGCGGCATGCATTCATCTCTAACTTTGACAACAACGCTCGATCGTAGAACCGCTTTCCATCCCCCTCAAGCGACATATAGAGGACGAGGACCGGGACCAAAAGCCACGCTATTGCAGGAACAGCGCCGCAATAATATGCGAGAAGGATCATCCCGGGCATTTTTGTTGTTGAGTCGTACGATTCCGGATGGGCCAGCATCGATATGGCTCGGGGAAGACGTTCTTGGGCTTCAAGCGATAACTCCGAATCAACACCATTCAAATAACCGAGTCGGTATTCCTTGAGCAATAGATTGTCGTAATCGGCAATCGCATCGTAATACTCTCTGGAGTCCGCCTTGCTTTCAAGCGCCCGATCAAGGCACGCCCTTTCGTCGGCAATGATGCTGTTGAGCTCCTGTGGGGCAGTGTCATAAACGCCGTCAGAGACTTGAGAGACCAAAAGGGCTCTCTGGTCTTCGATGGAAGCTCTACCATATAGATAATCTGCTCCCGTTGGAACGGATAGAAATACCGGGATGCAGAATACGAGCGCGAGCAGCGCCGTCAGCAACATGATTCCCCGGTTGCGCGCAAGAACTTCTAAATTAAGCCGTACATATGTGAGGCAATCACAGGTCTTCACAGCAAGCACCTCCGGTTCGCAACACACGAGTCGTCGGACCCGTTGTCCGGAAGTATCGCCTTCATCGTCAGAACTGTCTGTAGACGTGTAGGATGGATTTACAATCTTATTTGTCTACAGGCTTCTACCTGCTATTTTCTATAACATCTGCCATAAGACTAAAAACCCTATCTCTAAGTTCACGCTCCGAGTGAACTCCAAGCAAGGCATAGCTCTTGCTCTTGGCCTCTTTGACGGTTCCCCGAGCAACGTTAAGATGTGCGCAAATCTCGGTGGTTCTATTGCCATCAAAAACGCATGTCATGATATCGGCATAAAGCGGCGTGAAACCAAGCCTCAAGAAGGCCTCACGCACGGTATCGCGTCGATCACCCACCCGAACCGTATCTTTCGAACGCAAGAATAGCAGCGAATTAGCCATAAGGATAAGTACGACAAGGAACGCAGTCACGCGTAAGGCAGGCATAAGGCCGCCAACGGCCTCACCGCTCCCAACGGACTCAAAGAAAATGTACAGTCGACTTACCACATCGTGAACCCAGAACGCTGCTCCAGCACCCACAGACACCGAAGAAAGGGTGAGTTCAGGCGAAAGGCACAAGTGCATTTTAGACATCCACCGTATAGCCGCACGGCAACACAGGGCCACAAGCACTATAGCTATCGATAGGATTATCGCATCATGCTCAAAGCCGAAGCATACGAGGATTTCCTCGATGCCCATTCCAGACGCATACATAAACAGGAAGCAGACGAAGACTATCCTGCAGTTCTGATTGAACGATGAGGACCCCAGCGATTCTGAACGGTGATCATGGCCTTTTGTTGCGTCAAGATGCCACGCATCCTTTGACAAGAGAAGTCCAGCCGTCGCCTCTGAAATGTTTTTATATCCGGTTTTAGTCAAGGCCCGCGACAAATAGGTACGGGCAGTAGACGGGGAAATGTCCAAGGCAGAAGCAATCTCCTCGTACGTTTTTCCCTCTATCCTCATAGAGAAAACCGCGGACTCCCTTTGAGAAAAACCCGAAGCCGTAAGGATATCGGCAACTGCAGAGTGTTTTCCTCCTAATTTGGCGGCCGCAGAAAAAGCGCTCGTTAAGTCGGGGAAAAATCGCGTTATGGCCCTGGCAAGGATACTGCCCAAAACGGTAACCAGAAGCAATACGATCTCTTGATGCCCACCAAAGCTCAGGAGCACAGCCCCGATGTTTATATTGCGCGAAAACAAACAATCCGTATCGAGAATAACGGCGGCATTACCAAACGCAAGAGGTTCGACGAGCGAGGCAGCAACCCCCATCTCGGCGTTAACGGAAAGGAAAGAACCGATGGAGTCCATCAACGGGACGAGAAGAAACTGAAGGCCAACAAGCAAAGCAATCAAGAGCACAACGGGGCTGTAAAGTGCGAGCTCAGGATACCCGTGGAGAGCAGAGCCATCGGCCACATGTTTCCCCTTTAATCCCGCACGTATGTTTGCGAATTCACCGCCAAGCACCCAAGAACAGCAAGCGACAAGCAAGGGGGCTAGTAACAACAAAATGAACGCGAGCGCCGAAACCACAACATGAAATTGATGAAAGACATTAAGAGATATCGTGTACATCACAAGAAGTGCAATGTCTACGAGCATAAGTCCAAAAAGCCTTTTGGAAATACCCGGTCTCACAGGGCGAGAGATGAGGCCCACACAGAAGCCCGAAAACAGATGCAGACCGATAAGAACGGTGCCAGAAAGGCCCGTATAAATACTTGGCGCCACACAATACAGACCAGCCGCCCCTATAAACAACATAATTGAATGCCAGAGGAACGAGCGCGTCACGTTTTGCAGGGTAGCTGCCTCGGTTGCCATAAAATCAAAGCTCCTAGATAGCATTTTGGGTATTTTAACATCGTTCCCGGCGTTAAAAAAATGTTACCCGAATTAATCAATATCCCCCCTCCACCAAAAGGCACCACGCTGATCCTCCACTTTTGGAAGCGATAACCTGCTAAAAAGGGACAGGTTTGTTTTGGCAGGTTTTATCTGGGCAAACGTCCAAACCGCCGTAAGGGAGTTGCCTTCCCTCGCGGCGGTTTTCTAGCAGAAGAAACCAGGTGAGTAGTCTTTTTGCAGAGGGCCAAGCACGCCCCAAAACATCACTGCCCTGACCTGCGGTTTTATTGAGCATTTGTCGCGATGTGCTCGGCAGGTTCAGAAAAGTCTACTCACTTGCATCCGAGACACCCCCAGATAGGCAAAAGCCGCCGCGAAAGGGCCCCTGGTCCCTTCGCGGCGGTCATACGCCTCTGATTTTGCGACGGTTTTGCCCGCTTGTTATTCGCTGTAGCGGGTGGCGATGGCAGCTCGCACCATGCCGGTGCTCATGAGATAGGTCACCAGGAAGTAGCCGCCGTAGGCCGCCAGGAAAATCGCGCAGGTGAGGCCCACGGTGCCGCCGATGCTCATATTTCCGAAAATGCTCACCAGCTCGATGATCACCTTAAGTGCCACAAAGGAGTGCGCCAGGCCCACTGCCAGCGGGAACAGGAAGAATACCGCTTGCTGCGCCATCACCGAATGACGAATCTGGCGGTCCTCACAGCCGATCTGTGCCAGCACACGATAGCTGCGGCTGCCGTCGGCCACGTTGGAGAGTTGCTGGATCGACAGAATCGCCGCGCATGCAACGACCAATACAAAGCCGATGTAGATGGCTAGGTAGCTAATAAGACCGCTCATTTGCGCTGCTTGCGCGTACATCTCGGAGCGTGTGATGAAGGTTCCCCACGACCCCGGCTCCTTGCCGTCAACGAGCAGATTGTCGAGCACAGTGTATTTAATACTCTCGTCTGCCTCGGTCGTATCCATCCCCTGTTTGTAGTTAACGAGCAGGCTACTGGAATACGGCTGCAGATTAAGTTGGGACAACAGCTCGTCGGCAACGACGACGGTACCCGGATTACTGCCCATCGCCGAGTTGGCGATGGCCGCCGCATCTTCGTCCGACTTATCGGTTGCGGGCTTGAGCGTATGCCCGCCCAAGGTAAGGGCATGGCCGCCAGCCATATACTTGGTGTACAGGTCGACCAGCTCGCCGCCCATATCACACGTGAGCAGATACTGGTCGTGACCGATGTGCACCGGCTCCTCGCCCATCATCTGACGCAGTTTGTTGTACTGGCTCGCCGGCGTCACAAACAGACCCATCGTATCGGCATTGCTACCCCCGAACGCCTTGGGAAGCTTTTCGCCCATGGCCTTGCACATTTCACTTGGAGTCACCGAAGGATCCGAACCGCCAAGCGGGTAACTCAGATACGAATCGATCTGCACATGCTCACCGGCAACATCGGCAATATTGACCTTCTTGCCGGTCTCGTCGTTGTTGTCCGCCGACTTGCCCTTACGATCGCCGTGCCATGGATCGCCGTGCCATGCGGAGTACAAATCGACCGTACTATCGGCCAGCACCATGCGATCGGCTTCAGACGGATTGATGTACTCTTTGTAGTAGTCGAGCGTATCGGGCGTGTAATAGACATACGTCTGTGACACGTCAACAGGGTTATAGCGCTCCAGGTTTTCGTTCATCACATTGGCAATCGACATACCGCACGTCACCGAGGTGATGGCCAAAAACAGGAGCATCGCGATGACGCCCATCGAAAAGCACACCGTGTTGACCTTGGCCGCAAGCTGGCGCACGGTAAACATGTTGAGGCCGCGCCAATACACGCCGCGCAGGCTCTGCAGCAGCTTGATGAGCATGCCCGAGAGTCCCCAGAACAGGGCAAAGGTGCCCACGGTAACCATAGCGGTCGTAATGCCAAACTGGTTCATGGCCTCTTGCAGCTTGCTGTCCGTCGCGGTTAGCGGGAACCCATCACGTAGCAGACGGTAATAGGCCACGCCCACAAGCACCACGCCCACGGCAAAGATGGCAATCGCAATCCAGGGGTTGCGCGTCTTGATGCTCTCGTTGCGACGCTCGGCACCCATAAGCTCGATGAGTTTGGTACGACGCACGGCGCGAAGGTTCAGCAGTAGCGTGAGCACAAACATTACGAGCATGCAGGCAAGGGTCAGATTGAACGCATGCACCGAGAAAAAGAAGTGGAAATTGGCAATCTGTGTCTTAAAAAGCGAGGCCGTAAAGAACGTCATGAGCTGGGAGAGTCCCACACCCAGCACAATGCCGGCGACAAAGGCCACGACCGAGACGATCACGGTCTCGAGCGCCATGATCGTGGCGACGCGCCCGCGCCCCATGCCGAGCACCTGGTACAGGCCAAACTCCTTCTTGCGGCGTTTCATGATGAAGTTATTGGCATACACCATCAAAAAGGCCATGACACCGGCCAAAAAGTACGTCAGGTCGCCGAGCATGCTGCCCATAACCTGCGCCAAGCCCTCTTCATCGATTCCGGCGATGTCGACCTGCATCGAGATGGTGTTAAAGGCATAGAAGACCGTGACGCCCAGGGTGAGCGTCAAAAGGTAGACGAGGTAGTCGCGGCCGGCGCGGCGGACGTTACCCCAAGCGAGTTTACAGAGCATCGGAGCCCTCACCGCCCATCATGGCAACGACCTCCATAATGCGGTCGAAGAACTCTCGGCGGTCGGTGTCGCCGCGGCGCAGCTCGGTGAAGATCTTGCCGTCTCGAATAAACAGCACACGGCTCGTGTAGCTGGCGGCAAAGCTGTCGTGCGTGACCATGAGCACGGTGGCTCGCAGGCGGCGGTTAAGGGCCTCTAGGCTCTCGAGCAGCAGGCGAGCGCTCTTGGAATCGAGGGCGCCGGTGGGCTCGTCGGCCATGATCATGGTGGGGTCGGTGACGAGTGCGCGAGCCGCGGCAACGCGCTGCTGCTGCCCGCCGGACATCTGGTAGGGATACTTGTCGAGCACCTGACTGATGGACAGGCGCGCTGCCACATCCTGCACGCGGGTCGAGATCTCTGCCGAGTTTGTGCGGGCAATGGTGAGCGGCAGGGCGATGTTCTCGCGTGCCGTGAGCGTATCGAGCAGGTTGGAGTCCTGGAAGATAAAGCCGAGCTCCTCGCGGCGAAACTGCGAGAGCTTGGCCTGCTTCATGCGCGTCACGTCCTGCCCGTTGATGCGGATGGTGCCGCTCGTGGCGCTATCGATGGTCGACACGCAGTTGAGCAACGTCGACTTGCCCGAACCCGAAGCGCCCATGATGCCAACAAATTCGCCGCGGTTGACGGTAAAGCTGACGTCGTTGAGCGCACGGGTCACGTTGCCCAGCGCTCCATATACCTTTTCGAGATGCGCGACCTCCAGTACCGGGGTCGCCATGTGCGTGGTTTGCATACCGAGTCCTTTCTTGCGATTAGTCTACGGCATCTATAGTCGCAAGAAGACGAGTCAGCTACCATCGATATGGCTTACGCTTGCCTTACCGTTGTGTAAGGTACGGGTAGCTAGCCTGCCACGTGTTGATGTTGAGAGAGGACTTCTGTTGAAGACTGTTCATGTTGCCGCTGGGATCATTCGCAAGGAAGGATCTGACGAGCTGCTTGCCGTGCAGCGCGGCTATGGCGACATGCAGGGACTTTGGGAGTTCCCAGGCGGCAAGCTCATGCGCGGCGAGACGCCCGAAGACGCCGTGCGCCGCGAGCTCATGGAAGAGCTGCAGGTAAAAGTCACCAACCTGCGCGATTTCTACACCGTTGAGTATGACTACCCCGATTTTCATCTCTCCATGGAGTGCTACTACTGCTCGATGGCCAAAGAGTCCGGCGAGCCCCAGAAGCACGACCGCCAGCTCGATATCCGCTGGATTCCACGCACCTCGCTTGCCACCGTTGAGTGGATGCCCGCCGACAAAGGGCTTATCGATGCGCTGATTGAGTTGAAGGAAGACCGGCTCGAGGCAAGCTCCGCCGATGACGCCGCGCCCAACACAGCCGCCAAACCCAAGCGCGCACCTAAGCGCCGCAGCAAAAAGCGTCCCAAGCCCGGCCTGCTGGACGGCATCGATACCTCGGACCTTTCCGCCGACGAGCGTGAACTGGTGCGCCGTCGCGCCGCCATCAAAAAGTCCATGAAGGGCAACAAGCGCGCCAACACCAAGCCCGAGCTGCTCGTTCGCCAGCGCCTGCGCGCCGCGGGCCTTACGGGTTATCGCTTGGAATGGAAGGTTCCCGGCAAACCCGATATCGCCTTCCCCGGACGCAAGATCGCCATCTTCGTCAACGGCTGCTTTTGGCACCGCTGCCCTAAGTGCAATCCGAGCCAGCCCAAGCGCAACGTTGAGTTTTGGGAAGCAAAGTTCCGTCGCAACGTCGAGCGCGACCGCACCGCTGTGGCAGCACTCACTCAAATGGGCTGGACACCCATAACCATCTGGGAATGCGAGCTCAAAAAAGACCGCATCGACGCCACGATGGAAAAGGTCATCGAACAGGTGCGCGCCGCAGAGCCTCAGCGCTAACAGCGAGCATTCACACGCTCCGCACGTCCGCGCCACATCCACGTCACAAACCTTAGAAAGCCCTTAAGCTCAAAACCTTTCAAAGGTGTTATTCGATACCTCTGACCTGCAGTTTCATCGTAACACCAAACCTGATTAAGCCTTTCTTTAGCGCTTCTTTGCAACAGCCGCGGCATAATACTGCCAACGCACGGGACCTAGCAGCATACCCCGAGCGCAATCTATTGGTGGACATCGAGGAGGCCGCATAAGCATGCATTCTTCCAATGACGCAGCACAGCAGCCATCCCTAAAACATGCAAACCTTTTCTCCTTCCCCCCGACACAGAGAAACGGCCTCCTCGACTCCCCCACCACAAAAACCAAACGCTCAACAAACCAGAGCCACAACTTGCGAGCATCGTTCGAAAAGCTCCAAGCATCTCTAGACAAGGCGTTCCCCGAACAGGCAAGAGCAATCTAAGCCCATCGCGCTTTATACTGATGCCATGCGAAACATGGATCACATAGAATTGCACCGCGGAGGACGCGAGGAAGCGATTCCCGAGACCGCCGAAGACTGGCCCTATATTGCCGAACGCGCAGAATTCGCTCGCTATCCGGACAATTCCGTCCCCTGGCACTGGCATTCCGAAGTTGAGCTTTTCTGCATGGAGCAGGGAGCGATTGACTATCGAACGCGCGCGGCTCATGAGCACGTACGCTTTGGGGAAGGGTCCGCCGGCTTTATCAACGGCGGCGTTTTGCACAGCACGCTGCAATCACCCAATTCGGCACCGGCCATTCAAATGTTGCATATCTTTCAGCCGTCGATGCTCGGCGATCCCGCGGGACGCCTTCAAAAGCGCTATATCAATCCTTTGCTGCAATGTCGAGGCGTCGATGTGCTCAAATGGTCGCCCACCAACCCCGACGATATGCCCTTTATCGATTTGCTGAAGAGCTCCTTTAGCCACGACCTTCAACGGCCGCAGAACGAGATGGCGCTTCGGAATAGCTTGTCAGAGCTCTGGATTCAGATTTACGCCAAGGCCGAACCGCTCTTTTCCTCCGACAACGCCTCTTGGATGACCAACCGCGACGTACAGTTCAAGGCAATCCTGGACTTTATCCGCGCAAACTATGCAGCCGCTATAGATGTGCCCCAGATGGCATCTGCAGCCGGCGTAAGCGAAAGAGAGTGTTACCGCATTATCGAAGCTTGCGCAGGAACGACCCCGGCGGCATATCTGCGCGCATACCGCGTAAACCGTGCTTGCGAACTTTTGGCACACACCACGCGAACGGTCCAGACAGTCGCGCGCCAATGCGGCTTTGCGACAGCAAGCCATCTTGGCCAGGTATTTAAAGAACAAATGGGATGCACTCCTTCGAGCTATCGAGCAGCGAGGCAGAATCTCGATAGTACCAGGCAGAAATCCCGCTAGCCCTTCTTCTGTCACTGCATCAAACTTGCAGGCAAACAATGGATAGGAGCTACTATATGAAGTACTTTGACTATATCGTGTTTGACGTTGATGGGACATTGGCAGATACAGAAGAAAGCGTGCTGTCATCGCTTGACCAGATTGTCCAAGAAGAAACCGGCAAAACGCTCCCCCGACACGAGCTTGAATTTGCCCTCGGCATACCCGGCAAGGATGCCCTTGAGAAACTTGGGATCTACTCGCAGGCAACGTTGGATCGCTGGTGCCAAGTTGCCGCCAGCTTTAAAAGCACCATCAGCGTGTTTCCAGGTTTGCTTGAAGTCATCGCAACACTCGCCGATAGCGGCTGCAAACTTGGCATCGTCTCCTCACGTGCGCGCGACGAATACGCAAAAGAAATTGCACCCCTTGGTTTCGATAAGTATTTTGAGCACATCATCCTTGTCGAAGACACGACCGAACATAAACCCGCACCCGCTCCCATGCTCGAATATCTCCGGCGTACGGGCGCGAATCCTGGCAACGTCGTCTACGTTGGCGACACCGTCTACGACGAACAATGCGCAACTTCGGCAGGGGTCAGTTTTGCCAGAGCGGCATGGGGATCACACCAAGACATCCCAAATGCCACCTACAACCTCGAAACCCCCAACGACCTGCTAACCCTAACAACCAAGTAACCCCCGCGCCCCACCCTTTCAGCCCCAACACCACAAGGGCGATTGAGCAGGACGGTTTGGGCGGGTCCCGTACTTGGTTTCCAAAATCATTCCGCAGCGCGAAGGCTTCTTATTATTTTCAGACCTAACGCCACAAGGGCGACGACCTCGAGTAGGTCAACCTGGGAGGGACGAGGGCTTAGTTCCCCAATCTTTCCGCAGGGGGCAAAAAGC
Organism: uncultured Collinsella sp.; assembly: GCA_900549535.1. Classification (GTDB taxonomy): domain Bacteria; phylum Actinomycetota; class Coriobacteriia; order Coriobacteriales; family Coriobacteriaceae; genus Collinsella. The sequence continues at coordinate 28,090 of UROR01000006.1, forward strand.
CTCGCCGCACGAAGTGCGCAGCGAGGCTTTTTGCATGCCCGAGGACGATTGGGGAACTAAGCCCTCATCCCTCCCCGGGATATGTAGCGAGTCGGAGTACCCTTGCTGTTACTCTGCTTTGCCCACAGAGTTGAGGTTGGTCATGCGGATCTTAACCAGCTCGGTGATCTCACGCATACCCTCCTTAGCCGGCTTCTTGGGGTCGAAGCAGGCGGGGTTCTCGGCCATGTAGGCCATGAAGCCCTTGGTGTAGGCCTGACGCAGCTCGGTGGCATAGTTAACCTTGCAGATGCCGTTCTTCACAGCCTCGGCAACCTGCTCATCGGGCACACCGGAGGTGCCGTGCAGAACCAGCGGCACGTCGACGGCGTCGCGGATGGCCTTAACCACGGACTGCTCGATGTGCGGATCGCTCGTGTACACGCCGTGGCTGGTGCCAACGCCAATGGCCAGCGAGGTGCAGCCAGTGCGCTCGACGAACTCCTTGGCCTCGGCCGGATCGGTGTAGGGGCTCTCGCCCTCAACCGCGGGACCGTCGTCCTCCTTGCCGCCAACCTTACCGAGCTCGGCCTCGACGGGCACGCCCATGGCGCGGCCAGCATCGGCGACGGACTTGGTCAGGGCGATGTTGTCCTCGAAGGACTCGTGCGAGCCGTCGATCATGACAGAGGTGTAGCCCGTGCGGAAAGCCTGCATGCAGCGGTCATAGCCATCGCCGTGATCGAGGTGCAGAGCGACGGGCACGGAAGCGCGCTCGGCGGCAGCCTTGACCATGCCGTAGAAGTAGTCCAGACCAGCGGTCTTGATGGTGCCCGGGGTGGTCTGCATGATGACGGGGGACTTGGTCTCCTCGGCAGCGGCCAGAACGGCCATAACAAACTCGAGGTTCTCGACGTTGAAAGCGCCAACAGCGTAGTGGCCGGCCTGAGCGTCCTTGAGCATCTTTTCGGTGGTAACAAGTGCCATGAGCGTTTGCTCCTCTCCCTCGCCCGCATCTGGACATCGGGCGTAGTTGTTCACAAGGCGTTTTACCTTGCGTTTTGCTGCGCTCATTGTATGAAATTCAGCAGCTTTGCACGTGCGAGATATTGAGCCCATGCAGGTCAATACAGTCATTTTTGAAAAGCAAACGGAAGAAATTTGAGCCGAGTGAACATGTTCGATATTGAATTTTGGGCGTTCAGTGTCTTTCTTTTATAGAAAAGATAAGTAATCGAAAGGTGTTTTCTTACTCAAAAAGAAAATGAACGAAAATAGAGTCAACACAATTCCTGCAAATTTCAGACGATGATGGAGCAGATATGGCCCACGCAACAACCCGAGCTTTCGCCGACGAGCGTCGTTCCGCCATCATGGAGATGCTCGATCATAATGCCTCGGTGCAGGTAGCAGAAATCGCCCAGACCTTTGGCGTGTCCTCCGTCACCGCCCGCGCCGACCTGGACGCGCTCGCCGAAGCAGGCAAGCTGCGCCGCACGCATGGCGGTGCCGTATCGCTCCACAAACGCCTGACCGTTTCCACGCAGGATCGCCGCATCAATGTCAACGTCGCCGCCAAGCAGGCCATCGCGCAAAGCGCCATCGAGCTCGTCAATGACGGCGACACGCTGCTCGTCGACTCGGGCACCACGGCGCTCGAGTTCGTCCGGCTCCTCGATCAGCGCGACGGTATCACCGTCATCACGGCCGACATTACCATTGCCGATTACATCGACGAGAGCATGCCCTCAGTCGATGTCGTCATGCTGGGCGGGGCGCTGCGCAAAGGCCATCGTTATTTGTACGGACCGCTCACTATGCAAGCGCTCCAAATGGTCCATGCCGATCTTGCCGTCATGTGCCCTGGCGCCTTTGTCCCCAGCTGCGGCTTTACGACCGACTTTCCGCAGATGGCCGAGACCAAAGCGGCTATGGTCGGTGCCGCCCGTCAAAGCGTCGCCCTCATGGACGCCAGCAAGGTTAACGGACGCGGCATGTACCGTTTTGCCGAGCTTGCCGACGTTGACACCATCGTGATGGACCGTGATCCCGACGATGCCGTCGCCACATCGATCGCCGAGACCACCGACAGTGCACGTCCAGTCCTCATCATCGCCGGCGCTTAAACAAAAACCACCACAAAGATGCCTTTGTGGTGGTTTTGCTCGTTAAAAGCGAAATATCGCTACTTGGAAAGCTCGTCGGCGAGAACCTCGATCTGAGCGCGCGAGGCGTCGTTGAGCGAGCCCAGCACAGTCACCTTGTTTTGCGTCAGGGTGATGTCTTTCATACCCTCGAGCTGCTTGGTCATAACCTTGGCGGCAGCGGGCGCCCAGGAGCCAGCCTCGACGAGTGCCACCGTGCGGTTCTGGTAGGTATGCTCGGCAAGTGTGTGGATAAAGGTGCTCATGCACGGGAAGATCTCGCCCTGATAGGTGATGGAAGCGAGCACCAGACGGTCGTAGCGGAACGCATCCTCAACGGCCTCGGCCATGTCGTCGCGAGTCAGGTCAAAGACGGAAACCTTCTGGCCGCGGGCCTCGAGCGCTGCGGCGAGCTCCTCGACGGCAGCCTTCAGGTGGCCGTACACGCTTGCATAAGCAATCGTGATGCCCTCGTCCTCGGGCTGATAACTCGACCAGGTGTTGTAGGTGTCGAGGTAGTAGCCCAGGTTCTCGGTCAGCACGGGGCCGTGGAGCGGGCAGATAATCTGAATGTCCAGATCGGCGGCCTTCTTAAGCACGGCCTGCACGAACTTGCCGAACTTGCCCACGATACCAAAGTAGTAACGACGCGCCTCGCAAGCCCAGCCTTCCGGGTCCTCGATGTCGTTAGCACCAAACTTGCCAAAGCCGTCGGCACTAAAGAGCACCTTGTCGGTGGACTCGTAGGAGAAGATCACCTCGGGCCAGTGCACGTTGGGGGCGCCGACAAACGTTAGGCTGTGGCCACCCAGGTCGAGCACGTCGCCCTCTTTGACGACCATCTTACGCTCGGGGTAGTCGGTGCCAAAGTAATTGACCATCATGCGGAAGGCGCCCATGCTGGCTACAATCTGTGCCTGGGGGTAGCGCTCCATAAAGGCGGCGATGCCAGCAGAGTGATCGGGCTCCATGTGATGGATAACCAGGTAGTCGGGCGTACGTCCATCGAGCGCGGCCTCGAGGTTGCCGAGCCACTCGTCGACAAAACCACCGTCGACCGAATCGGCGACAGCGATCTTTTCGCCCAAGATAACGTAGCTGTTGTATGCCATGCCGTTCTCGGACACGTCGTACTGGCCCTCGAACAGGTCAATGTCGTGATCGTCGACACCGATGTAGCGGATATCCTTGGTGATCTCCATCAGGCAAAGCCTCCTAGATAGACAAAAGAACCCGTCTATCATAACACTCGGCAGCATTCCAACTGTTATCTGCCGGTATCCTTACCGATTGTTATTGAAATACGATAAATCGCCGTTTACCTGCGCAAACTATGAGCGTGGCATCGCCGTGCTATGTCGAATAATGAGCTGGCCGGGAATACGAATGGCAACGGTTTTGCCCGCCGTACCCGCCTCGGGAACCGCATGCTCGAATACCTCGCGTCCGCGCTGATGCAAATCGAATCGAACGGTCGTGAGCTCGTTATGCGCGACAAAATCATCGAGCGAATCGTCGACACCCACCACGCTCACGTCCTCGGGCACGCGCAGGCCGCTATCGCGCAGCGCTGCAATCGCGCCATTTGCCATCTGGTCGTTTGCCGCATAAATCGCCGTCATGGTGCGATCGTGCTCGGCCAGGTACCTGCCGGCCTCGTAGCCGCTGTTGGCAGACCAGTCGCCCTCGAGCGGCTCTGCCGGCTCGATGTGTTTACGCTCGAGCGCATCCTGCCAACCGGCTCGACGAAATTGCTCGTCGACCGAGAACGACGGGCCGCCAATATAGCGAATCCGCTCGTGCCCCAGCTCAAACAGGTAATCCATAAGCAAGAGCGAGCAGCCGTAATGGTCGGAATCGACCGTAGTCACGCGCGGATGCGCGTACATGGTAACGATGACCGTTCCAATGCCCGGCAGTGGATCAAACGTCTCAAAATCGGGCGCCATGCGGCTCATGCCGATGATGATGCCGTCCACCGGCAATGCGGCCATACGACGCGTGGCCTCGGCAAGCGAAAACTCCTCGGTCTTGGACATCTCGACCAGTGTGATGGCGCAATTATGCTCGCGAGCAGCGCTGGCGATGCCGTCGATCATTGAGAGGTTGCCAAACTTGGTGACATCGTTGACGCACAGGCCGACCGAATGGTAACGGCCGTCGCGCAGCGAGCGACCAGCATAACTCGGACGAAAGCCGAGCTCTTGCATGGCGGCCTGCACGCGCTGTCGCGTCTGCTCGTTAACGTTGGGCAAGCCGTTGGCGACGCGCGAAACCGTCTGCTGCGAAACGCCGGCAGCGCGGGCGACGTCGGCCATGGAGACCGGACGCGTACCTGTATCGTTGGACGGGCGCCTTGCCACAGAATCACCTTCACCCTTGCGAGATCTGAATAGCGTGAATGCCGGCCCGGGCAGAAATACACCCCGCGCCGAGGCCCACTATCATCGGACGCATGTTAACGTACTCTACTTTTTCTATCTGCATCTCTTCTGCTTTATAAGTCCATACGGCACTACCGTTCACGGCCAAATATCGACCGATTACCAGATTCTCAAAAAGTGACAAGCGTTGTGTTATGAGTACGTTAACATAGCCCGTAACGTGCGATATCGTGAACACCTGGTTCATGCCGCTTCAAGTTGTTAACGTACTCATAACGACGCAAAACTCACCCGTGCGCGCCAAGGAAAGGACTCCCATGACCACTCCCGACGAAAAGACACTCGCCACGCTCACCAAGCTATTTGAGGAGGAGCTTGGCCCCATCGGCGACCGCCAGGTGCTCTACGTGCACGCGCCCGGCCGTTCCGAAATCAGTGGCAACCACACCGATCACGAGGGCGGCCACGTTATCGCCGGCTCGCTCGATGTCGCCGTCGACGGCATCGCCGTAGCGACCGACACCAACAAGGTCCGCGTTGCCGATGAGGGCTACCCCACCTTTGAGATCACGCTCGATACGCTAGACGTTCAGGAGTCCGAGAAGGGCACGTCCGCAAGCCTCGTCCGCGGCATGGCCCACGAAATCGCCTCTCTGGGCGTTGAGCCCCAGGGCTTCGACTTTGCCTTCACCTGCTCCGTCCCCTCGGGCGGCGGTCTTTCGAGCTCCGCTGCTGTCGAGGCGGCATACGGTCGCGCCATGGAGACGCTCTGGGACGCACCCGCCATCGAGCCCGTCGCGCTCGCCCAGATGAGCCAGCGCACCGAGAACAACTATTACGGCAAGCCCTGCGGTCTGATGGACCAGGCCGCCGTTTGCTTGGGCGGCCTCGCCTACATGGACTTTGAGGATCAGGCTCAGCCTAAAACCCAGAAGCTCGAGCTCAACTTTGAGGATCACGGTTATGCGCTCGTGCTCGTTAAGGTCGGTGCCGACCACGTGGCCGCCACCGATGACTACGCCGCCGTTCCGCGCGAGATGCAGGACGTCGCCGCCGAGTTTGGCAAGGCACGCCTGTGCGAGGTAAACGTGGCGGACTTTGACGCCAAGCTCCCCGAGCTGCGCGCCAAGCTGGGCGACCGTGCCTGCCTGCGCGCCGTTCACTACTGGTACGAAAACGGCCTGGTCGACAAGCGCTGGGCAGCCCTGAACGCCGGCGACATCGACCAGTTCCTGGTCCTGACGCGCGAGTCCGGCGCCAGCTCTGCCATGTACCTGCAGAATGTCGTTGCCAAGCTGGGCTCCGAGCAGCCTTCCATGTATGCCCTGGCGCTGGCCGAGCACGTGCTCGACGGCCGCGGCGCCGTTCGTATCCACGGTGGCGGCTTTGGTGGCACCATCCAGGCCTTCGTGCCGCTCGACCTGGTCGACACCTTCATCGCCAAGATGAACGGCTGGCTGGGCGAAGGCTCTGCCCGTCACTACGCCATCTCTGACAAGGGGGCTTACGCGGCATGGCTGTAATGACTGACGTGCGCGAGGCCGCGCAGAACCTGATCGAGTACGCTATCCACCGATCGATGATCGGCCAGGACGATCGCATCTGGGCATACAACACCATTTTGGAGTGCATCGGCGCCACGGGCCCCGCACTCGACATGACTTGGGCACTCCAAGTTGAGAAACTCTCGCTCTTGCACCCCGATACCCTGCCTGACTTTGACCTGGAGGGCACGCTCGCCGCGCTTGCCGAGGCCGCCGTTGCCAACGGCGCCGCCGAGGACACGGCGTCGGGCCGCGACCGCATCGCCATGCGCATCATGGGCGCGCTGATGCCGAGGCCTTCGGTTGTAAACGAGGAGTTCGACGGCCGCATGGGCGTCAACGAGCCCCGCGCCGCGACCGACTGGTTCTACGGTCTGTGCTGCGACGCCGGCTACGTGCGCCGTGCCGCCATCGCGCGCAACATCAAATGGAGCACCCCCACCAACTGGGGCGATCTTGAGATCACCATCAACCTGTCCAAGCCTGAGAAGGACCCGCGCGATATCGCCGCGGCAGGTGCAGCCAAGAACACGGGCGAGAAGTATCCCGCCTGTCAGCTCTGCATCGAGAACGAGGGCTACCCCGGACGCTCCGCCGCAGCCGACGGCGGCGCTCATCCCGCCCGTCAGAACCTGCGCGTTATTCCCATCCAGCTCGACGGCGAGCGCTGGGGCTTCCAGTACAGCCCGTACGCGTACTTTAACGAGCACTGCATTGCCATGAGCTCCGAGCATCGCCCGATGCACGTCGACCGCAAGGGCCTGACCTGCCTGCTCGACTTTGTCGACCTGTTCCCGCACTACTTTATTGGCTCCAACGCCGACCTGCCCATCGTGGGCGGCTCGATTCTGTCGCACGACCACTTCCAGGGCGGTGCGCACGAGTTCCCCATGATGCATGCCGCCGAGGTCTCGCAGTTTAGCGTGCCCGGCTTTGACCAGGTCACCGGTACCGTGCTGCAGTGGCCGCTCTCGGTGCTGCGCCTGCGCTCGCATGACCGCGCCCAGCTGCTCGACGCTGCCGAGAAGATTATCCTCGCCTGGCGCGAGTGGACCGATGAGTCTGTGGGCGTCATCGCGCACACGGCCGATGGCGTGGCGCACAACACCGTGACGCCCGTCATCCGCCGCGTCGACTCCCGCGGCAATGCCGGCGGCGAGATTTACGAGGCCTACCTGGCGCTTCGCTGCAACATCACGACCGACGAGCATCCGCTGGGCGTTTTCCACCCGCATGCTGAGTACCACCACATTAAGAAAGAGAACATCGGCTTGATTGAGGTCATGGGCCTGGCCATTCTGCCGCCGCGCCTGGTTCCCGAGCTTGGCGCTGTCCGCGAGCACTTGCTGGCGGCCAAAGCCGATGCCAGCTACGACCTTGCTGGCGCGCTCGAGGGCGACGACCTTTGCCGCAGCCACGCCGCATGGGCCAAGGACGTCTTTGCCCGCCGCGCCGACGAGCTTACGGCCGACAACGCCATCGATATCCTGCACGAGGAGGTCGGCGTGGTGTTTGGCCACGTGCTCGACAACGCCGGCGTCTTTAAGTGGGACGAAGCCGGCCGCGCCGCCCAGCAGCGCTTTATCGACTCGCTGTAACGATCCCTTGGGGACGGAGGAAAACGGATCATTTCGTCTTCAAAACAACGGCGCCCGCCGGCAACATCGCCGACGGGCGCCGTTTTATTAGCTAGTCGTTGGGGACGTTCTTGTTTGACTAGTCATTTAAGAACGTCCCCAACGACTACTTGCGACCAGGGCTACGTCGATGTTT
>UROR01000007.1 GCA_900549535.1 uncultured Collinsella sp.
GGAGCAGCAGCTTTCCATCGAGGCTGGGGCCTACGTCTCCAGGCTCTACGATGCCCTCGCCAAGCAGTACCACCACATTGAGGAGAAGGACGAGCGGGCGCAAGAGGAGCAGCGCTCCCTCAACGTGCTCATCACCCGAATCATCTTCCTGCTCTACGCCGAGGACGCCGACCTCCTGCAATCGCACCAGGCGTTCGGCAGGTACTGCGAGGGAGACCCCGCGAAGCTCCGCCGAAAACTAGTCGATTTGTTTGAGACGATCGACACGCCCCTAGAGCAGAGGGATGAGTACATGGACGAGGACCTCGCGGCCTTCCCCTACGTGAACGGCGGTCTGTTCGCCGACTCCTCCATCATCGTCCCGCAGATGACCTCGGAGATCCTCGAGGCCATCGCTGACGCGTCCCAGGACTTTGACTGGCGCGAGATCTCGGGCGTCATCTTCGGCGGCGTGTTCGAGGGCACGCTGAACCCCGAGACGCGCCACGCCGGGGGCATGCACTACACGAGCGTCGAGAATATCGAGCGCTGCCTCAGGCCGCTCTTCCTCGACGAGCTGTGGGATGAACTGCACGAGGCCGAGGGCGAGAAGACAGCTGCCAAGCGCAAGCAGGCCCTGGCGAGGCTACACGACAAGGTGGCCTCCATCACCATCGGTGACCCCGCGTGCGGCTCGGGCAACTTCCTTACCGAGGCGTACCGGCAGCTGCGCACCATCGAGAACCGAATCATCGAGGACGAGCTCAGCGAGGAGACCGGCAACGCGGGGCAGACATCCCTCGTCGTTGCGCAGGACAGCCCTGTCCGCGTGTCCCTGGACCAGCTGTACGGCATCGAGATAAACGACTTCGCCGTCTCGGTCGCTAAGACCGCCCTTTGGATCACCGAGGAGCAGATGCTCCGAAAGACGCAGGAGATATACGTCGGTTATGACTTCGACTTCCTGCCGCTCAGGAGCCTCAGTAACCTCCATGAGGGCAACGCCCTCAAGACCGATTGGTCCGAGGTGTTCCCCGATGACCTCACGTACCTCGTGGGCAATCCGCCTTTCCTTGGGGCCCGCAACCAGTCCAAGGAGCAGAAGGCCGAACTCCTTGAGGTCTTCGACGGCGCGAAGAACGCGGGCAACATCGACTACTGCGGGGCCTGGTACATGAAGGCCGCGAGGTTCACGCAAGGGAAGCGCACGCGCTGCGCCCTGGTCTCGACCAACTCGATATGTCAGGGCGAGCAGGTCGCCAACCTCTGGAAACCCCTGCACGACCTGGGTATCCACATCGACTTCGCGCACAACACGTTCAGGTGGGACAACGAGGCTGCGGACAAGGCACACGTGTTCTGTGTCATCGTCGGGTTCTCCCGCGAGTCGGGGACCAAGACGCTCTTCTACCACGCGACCCCGGACAGCGACGAAGAACAGATTCCCATGGCTCGAATCAATGCGTATCTGAAAGACGCCCCTGATGTATTCATCTACAGCCGCAGCAAGCCTATTTGTGATGTTCCGGAAATGGGCATCGGAAATAAACCTATTGATGGGGGATTCTACCTGTTTACCGATGAGGAGAAAGACGATTTCCTGAAGAAAGAGCCAAAGGCCGAAGGCTTCTTCCATCCATGGCTTGGATCAAAAGAGTTCATTCATGGCTATCATCGCTGGTGCCTGTGGCTTGGGGAGGCAACCTTCTCAGATTTAAAGCAGCTTCCTGAGTGCAGAAAGAGAGTAGAACAGGTTCGTGAATACAGGCTTGCAAGTAAAAGCGCTGGAACCCGAAAAATAGCAGATAAGCCAACGAGATTTCACGTTGAGAACATGCCCGAGGGAAGTTCCATCATCATCCCAGAGGTGTCTTCAAGCAGACGGAAACGTGTTCCAATGGGCTTTGTTGGTCCAGAGATATTTTGCAGCAACAAGGTTAGATTGATACCCAATGCTTCTCTCTATCACTATGGCATTCTGCAATCTCAATTCCATAATGCATGGGTTAGGATCGTAACCGGAAGATTGAAGGACGATTACCAGTATTCGGCCAATATTGATTACAACAACTTCGTCTGGCCCGAGCCCACGGAATCCCAACGCGAGGAAGTCGAGCGTTGCGCCCAAGCCGTGCTCGACGCCCGGGATGCCCAGGAAGGTGCGACGCTCGCGGACATGTACGATCCCAAGAACGAGACATTCTTCCCCGAGCTGATGACAGCGCACAAGGCGCTCGACGCCGCCGTCGAAGCCGCCTATGGCGTCGACTTCGGCGGGGACGAGGAGAAGATAGTCGCCCATCTTTTCAACCTGTACGCCAAGAAGGTCGGTGAACTATAGTGCCCAACTCTATCTACAATCCCATATCGCTGGAGGTCGGTAACATCCTGAAGGATGTTCAGACGGGCAAGATTGGCCTGCCTGATCTGCAACGGCCTTTCGTGTGGGGCAATGAAAAGGTTCGCGATCTGCTTGATTCCATGCTTCGCGGATACCCTATCGGCTATGTGATGCTGTGGGACTCTCCGAGCGATGATGCGGGCAAGAAGTCTGCCATAGGCTCGAACCAAAAGGTGTATGCCGTCCCCAAGTCCCTTGTCATCGACGGACAGCAGAGGCTCACTGCCCTCTTGAGCTCTCTGTACGGCGTACCCGTGCGAGACAAGAACTTCAGGGAGCGAACGGTGAAGATCGCCTACGACCCCATCGCACGCTCATTCAAGAATGCCGATGCCTCGACCGAGAAGGATTCGCGCTATGTGCCCGACGTATCCGAGGCCTTCGCGGCGAACCACGACAACAAGCTGAGCGCCTATCGCAGGGCGTTCATCAAGCGCCTTAACGAGGCGAATGCCAAAAAGGGAGAACCCGAACTCGACGATGGCGGCGAGGACGCCGTCGAGAGCGGGCTCAACGCATTACTCGGGCTTGAGCGCTATCTTCTGCCGACGCTGGAGATTTCCGAATCGGCTGACGAGGAGACCGTATCGGACATCTTCGTGCGTGTGAACTCGCAAGGGCAGGCGCTTAAGCAGGATGACTTCATCATGACCCTGCTTTCGGTCTACGAACCTGCCATGAGGGAGCGCATAGAGGAGTTCTGCGCCATGAGTCATGCGCCCGCAAAGGGCACCTCGTACAACCCGCTCATGACCGTCTCGCCGACGCATGTCATTCGCGCCACGGTGGGCGTGGGGTTCAAGAGGGGTCGCCTGCGTTATGCCTACCAGATTCTTCGCGGGCGAGATCTCAAGACAAAGGAAACGACGCCCGAGACGCGGGCCGAGAACTTTGCCACGTTCGGTCGCGCCCTCGATCTCGTGCTCGACTTGAACAACTGGCATGCCTTCATCAACACGCTGGCGGAGGCGGGCTATGTCTGTTCCGACCAGGTGGGGTCGGGCAATGCGCTCATGTTCTGTTATGCGTTTTACCTTATCGGGCGCTACGAGTTCGGTATGGAGCCGTTGGCTGTGCGCAGGCTCGTGCGGCGCTGGTATTTCGCCGCAGCCATAACGGGGCTCTATGTGGGGTCCTTCGAATCCGAGTTCGAGCAGCAGCTTAACGACGTCTCGCGCCTTGAGACCGCCGATGAGTTCCGGGCGTACTTCGACCGTAGGCTCGCCGCCATCATGACGGACGATTATTTCTCCATCACGCTGCCCAGCTCCCTCGACGCAAACGAGGCGGCGGGCCCGACCTGGTGGGGCTTCGTCGCGGCTCAGGTCGTGCTCGGTGCCAAGGTGCTGTTCAGCACGGCCCCGCTGTCCCAGCTCCTGCTCATGGGCTCGTCGGGTTCGAAGAAGGCGCTGGACAAACACCACCTGTTCCCGGACAACTACCTGAAGTCCAGGGGCTACCTCTCGCAGCGCAGCAACAGGGGCAACTTCACCCTCGTAGACTACCAGAACAACATCTACATCTCGGACGACGCCCCGAGCGAGTACGTCAGGAAGTACCGCGACTCGCTGGGGGAGGACGAGTATCGCCGCAACTGCGAGGAGCATGCCCTGCCTGTTGGGTTTGAGGACCTCGATTATGAGGAGTTCCTAGGCAAGCGAAGGCAGCTTATGGGCGAGCTGGTGAAGAGGGCCTACGAGCGGCTTTAGGTCTCCATTGTGGATCGGGGAGAGGTTACTGCCGACTCCTCCCCGACGCGCAGGTCGAGAGGGCCGAGGCGTGGCAATCGGCCTTGCGGCCGATGGGTCCCGCTTATGGGCGGGACCCCCGCGACGCACGGCGTCGCTCTCGCTGCGGCTCCCTGGCAACGCTCCCCAGGGTCGCGTTTCGTCCGCCTCCGCTCACGCCGGCCCAGCCCGCCGAACGGCTGCGCTCGATGGCTTCCAGAAGTCGCCATCGCTCCGCCGTGGTCGCCGGGCTGGGCCTCTCGCGCCGGGTCGCCGAGCGCCGTCGTGCGACGCTCCCCAGGGTCGCGTCTCCTCGGTGTCGGTTCAACCGGCGCTCACCTGCCCGGGCTCGCGTTGCCTTGGGCAACCGGCTCGCTCCGTGCAGGCAAGATATGGATTCCGTTGCACGGAATCATCTTGCCCGCCTGCGGCGGGACGGCGAACCGCTCCGAGGTCGCTCTCACCGAAGGGCAAAAGAAGGGGCCGGAACGCCTGTTGCGTCCCGGCCCAAATGCTCAGTCGTCTCGGCCGTTCTGGTTCTCCAGCGCCCTGCGCTCAAGCTCCCAGAACGCCCGCATCGCCGTCGCTATCCCGCGCAGCGTGAAGCGGACGGCGATGCCAGTCGAGCGGTCGACGGCAAAGCCGAGCCTTCCGCCGTTGACCTTCCTCATGCTCCCGAGAGACTTCGAGGGGAAGCGGTACTGGAGGCTCCCGCCCTTTGACCTGGCGAGCTCGATGCCGTCCCGCTTGAGCCGCCGCTCAAGCTCGCCCATCCGGTCGGGGCAGTCGCGCATGCGCCCGACCTCCTCGATTCGGCGAGCGACCGCGACGCGGATGCGGGCGTTCTCCGAGCGCGCGGCCTGCCCCTTTCGGGCCATGTCGCGCTCTTCCGTGCCGGGTTGCCTCGCGTGGACGCGCGAGTTGGCCTTGCCGCGCTCAAGCTGCCTGAGGCCGTACCTTTCGTCCAGGGTACGGACGGTCTTCACGCGTGATGCCGCTGCCTTTCGGGCGGGGCCCTCGTCGAGCCTTCGGCCGGTTTCCAGATCACTGCGGTTGATGCCGAGGTGCACGGCGTAGCGGTCGGTGGCGTCCGCGCGGCAGCGCTCGCGGTGCAGCACCATCACGACTTCCTGGTTGGGGTAGCGCTCGGCCACGTACTCCCTCGCATAGCGCATGCACAGCTCCGGCGTCATCTTCCCGCCGTTGAGGTCGCACTCGTCTGGGAGGAACCCGAGTATCTGGTGCTGCATGTAGGTACACTTGGCACCGACCTTGCCGGGCCTGTCGTGACCCATGGCCGCCCTCGTGTCCGCCATCTCCTGAAACCAGCGGTCATCGTCGATGATGTTCTGCGTGCCGTGGGCGAGCGCCTTGTCGCGGTCCCAGGAGAGGTAATCCCTGAGTCTCGCGAGGTGCTTCTCGCTGCAGACGCTCGTCTGCTTTATCGCCGTCATGGTCGCCTCCCTAGTCGAGCGAGAGCCCGCTGAATTTGCCGCCCGGCTTGCTCCCGTTCTTCTTCTCCGGCTCGGGCCACTTTGGGCACCAGGTCGAGGCCTCCTCGCGCATCTTCCCAGCAGCTGACTCGTCGAGGCGGCGCTGGTAGGCGCGACGGTTCTCCGCCTCGTGCTCGGGGGTCCCGAGGTCGAAGTGCTCCCTTGTGGGCGTGTTGGTGCAGTCGGTGACGGGGGAGCGGAAGACGCCGGCTCGACATGCGGGCATACCGTTGTCCGCGTGCTTCACGACGATGATCCCGTCCCGGTCCGGGGCCATGTCGCGCCACTCCCAGGGGTGTATCACGTCGTCGGCGCTCTCGCTGTAGGACGTCGAGGAGGACGTGCCTGACGCGGCCCTGCCGTTGCTCGTGCCCTGCGTGTGGCGCGTGGTCTTGCCGATGAGCTCGGTGAAGTACCGGCGATCCTCCTCCTCTGCGAGCTTCATGGCGACCTTCACACCGCAGTTCGCGAGGATCTTCCTGCGGCCGTCTCTCTCGCCATACTTATTGAGCTGGGATACGTCCTGCGTCGCTCCGACCCAGAACGTCCCGTAACTGCGCCCGAGACTGAGGAGGGCGGGCAGGCACTCGACGCGGGGCAGGTTGCCCCACTCGTCGCCGAGTATCTGCACGGGGCGGGGGAGCCTGCCGCCGTTCACGTCCGCGACCGCCTGGACCGAAGCCCAGAGCTGCGAGAGAAATATCGCCGCGATGCAGTTGTAGGGTGAGCCCTCGTCGAGCACGTGGAGGAAGACGGCGCTCTTCTCCGTGAGTACCGTGCGCGGGTCGATGTCGGAGCCGGAGGTCATCCAGGCGACCGGGGCGGACGAGAACGGGCGGAGTGCCACCTTGAGCGTCGAGAGGATGCTCCTGAGCTCGTTGCCGCCCGAGGAGATGAACTGCGACGCCCTTCCCTTGGCGGGGTGGCCGCTCGGCAGGGAGCGGAAGACGGCCTTCAGGGGCTCGGATGGGTCGTCGCCCTCTGCCTCGGTACCGCGGTCCAGGACTTCGCAGACGGTCGCGAGGTGCTTTGATCCCTCCGGGCACTCGTCGGACATTGAGACCAGCAGGACCAGGGCCGAGAGCAGGCCCCTGGCCGATGCCGTCCAGTGCGAACCCTTGCCTCTCTCGTCGTCCTGGACCACGAGCTCCGCGATGGCGTCCGCTGCCTGCTCAGCCTCCTGGTCGCGCTCCTCGGCATGGAGGTCGAGAACCTGCTTGAGCGGGTTGAACCTATGGCCGCGATAGGGGTGCTGCGTGTCGAGCAGGAGGACGTGGTAGCCACGACGGGCAAGCTCATCGCCCGTGAGCTCTATGAGCTCGTTCTTCACGTCGGAGACGACGAGGGTCGCGGGCTCGGAGCCGTTGGAGGCGTCGCCGTAGGAGAGCAAATCGATACTCGGTAGATAGCAATACCTCGACTTTCCAGACCCCGTGGCCCCTGATACGAAAATCATTTTCTTCGGCTCGTAGAGATAGCAGGGCTTACCGCGATATTTGGTGAAACCATAGACGAACCCGCGCGACGATGGGATCGTCGAGCCGTCCCAGGTCATGGACCCCTTCACGACCTCGCGACCCGTCTTTACGCGGGCGTCGCCGAGCACGCCGCCGTCCTCGGCCCGTGATTTGAGAGCACTTGAGTAGGCGATGAGGACGCAGGTGCAGAGTGCAAGGAGGAAGACGAACAAGACCCCGAGAGGATAGGCGGCGAACCCGCCCGAGAGCCACCAGCCGAGGACGGTCCCCGCGTCGAACGTTGCGGGGATTGCCGATGTGTCGAGCCCGTACCCGGCGACGAACGCGTCGATGGGGGCGGCGAGCACGGGGCATGCGAGGACTGCTAGGAAAATGGATGATACGAGTGCTGTGAGCAGTTTCGTTTTCATGGTTACTCCCTGGCTTTCGATAGGAGGGCTGAAAGCTGCGACGCCGTGTTCGACACCAGGCGGACGGCGTCTGCAAGCTGCTGGGATGTCTGCGCGTCTGATCCGTATGCGTTGAGGGCGTGACAAGCCTGGTTTAGGTTCCCACCCTCCTTTTTCAGTTGATAAAGAATCTGCCGCAGCGTCGCCTCGTCGGCGACCCTGGCGGGCTTCTCCCCGATGCGAAGTGCGGACTCGCGCATGAGCGCCGATGGAGTCATGCCGAAAGCGGAGGAGCGCGCCATGATGGCGGCACGCTCCTCCTCAGTCATACGGACGTTGATGTGCGCGGTTTTTGCGTTGCCGCGCATGGCTTAACTCTCCTGATCGTAGAAGGTGGCATGAGGTGCGTCGAAGATGAGCTTGGTGCTACCAAGCGTGCCATAACGCGCCTTAAGGACCCGAACAAGCAGGGGACGAACGTCAAGCTCTGAGTTGTATTTCCGCTCCTTCTTGTCCTTGCCATCGACCTGCAGGAAGAGGGCGTTATCAGAGCCGTAGTCGATACCCTGCGAGCCCGCGAAGACGTTGAGCTCGGTGTTCGCGTCGTTGTACTTGTCTCGTGTGACGCTGCTGATCAGGAAGACGGGGACGTCATACGTCCGGGCGATGTTTCCGAGTGCCTGCACGCAGGCGGTGATGACGACGCGCTCTTCCGCGCGGACGTCGAAGGACGTCGCGGCGATGAGCTGCAGGTAGTCAACGAAGAGAGCGGGATGCTGGCCGCGGACGTGGATGCAGTCACCGATGCAACGGCAGAGGTCCTCCATGGACGTCTGACCGTCCATGATGCACGAGTTGGGTGCTACGGTCTCGGCGTAGGTGGCGCAGGCGCGCTCAAATGCCTTCCGCTTCTCGGGGACGGCTCCGGTCGCCTCGGAAAGGCTGAAGTCTCCGTTGCCAAGGCGCGTGATGCCCTTCTGGGCGATGCGATACGCGGGGAGTTCTGCGGAGTAGAAGACAGTGGGTACGCCTTGGGAGGCGAGGTCGTCGGAGATGACTTTGAGGAGTGTCGTCTTGCCGGCGGCTGGTGCCGCTCCGACTATGGTCAGGATTCCGGGCACGACACCGCCGATGAGTTTGTCGAGAGAGGGGAGGCTACGTATATGAGCCATGGGCTTACGCCCGTTCATCTCCTTGATATATGTCTTGAGCTGATCGGCTTCGACGTTGAACGAGCTATTGGCTACAGGTTGCACGGATTCGTCACCTCCAGCTCGTGAAGGTACTCAAAAAAACTGGACTCAATGACGAAGAGGCGGCTGTGAAGCTTGAGGCAGCGCCCGCTCTCTTTCATCAAGGACGCAGCAGCAACCTCTCCAAGCCCGGTCAGCTCGCGAATCTCGGTGACGCCGAGCAAGCGCTCGCGCCCCAGAACGATGCGAGGAGGAGCGGGCATGACGCCCGCTTTGGGAACAGTGGAATCTACCATGGTAGAATCTCCTTTGGTCTGCTCACTCCTCCCCACCTCAGTTTGGCGACTAGAGGGGAGGGGTGGGCGGCTTTTTATTTCTGCGGCCTTTCTCGGGCACCTCCGTTCTGGCACTCGCTTTTCTGCACAATTCGATGATACTGCTTCTGGCAATCATAGCGTTGAAGATTCAGAAAAAGTTCCGAAAAGTTTCTGATAAGCACTTCTACCTCGAAAAACAGGGCTATACTTGCTATGAAAACCGATTGGAGGATGAAATGGATTACTTTAAGAAACCGAAAAAGCGCAAGTTTGGAACAACTGTTCTCGAGCAGACCGATGACAACATCAGCATGTTCAAAGAGCAACATCCGGAAGAGTTTAAGACTCCAGGAGAAGTGGTCGACCTTCTTTCGACCCTCTGTCTAAGGGTTAATAAAGGCGCGGCTGCAGAGCTGGGTGCTTTTTGTGCGCAACGGATCAAGTCTATTCAGGATGAGCTTGGTGGATATAGCGATGTCGAATCCACTTCGCTCGCTGCCGACGATTTAAACGACAAGCTCTCCTATTACAAAGTCCTTCGCAACCACATGCTGCGATTTGTCCCGCAAGACAGCCTTGTCGATAAAGGGCCATCAATGAAACGCGTTGACTTGCGAGGCGGCTCGTATCTCGTTATCCCCGACGATTGGCCGGTGGTCAATGAGTCGAACGCCGCGGCGTGCGACTACGCTTTCGTTCTAGAAGTCCGGAATGCAAGTGATGAAATCCCGCACTTTGTTTATCTGTCCTCAAAGGAAGCGTGCTCTACGGATGAGGTTCTTAATGCGATTGCCGAGATCTGGTTGGGGATTCGTGATATCCAAAGTGCCCAAGTCGAGCCGATCTATGACAAGAACGGTGCGATTCTTAATGCCAACGAATGGATGAAGGCACCTATAATCGGCGTTTTTCCCATTCGTGACGCCTCGTCGTTTTCTTGGGAGGAAAAAGCTCCATATGGGGCGATGATCTATCGCCATTAGTCCATCAATATTTAAAGCAAGGAAGGACCGGGTATACCCCGGTCCTTCCTTTATGAGCTGCTTTCTTTTGAAATGAGCTCACCAAACGCGTCTGCAGCCTTGCGGTCGTTTGCCTCGATAGCGTGGGAGTAGATGGAGAGCGTTGTGCTTGGGGATGCGTGCCCAAGTCTCGCCTGAACGGTCTTCACGTCTGCGCCCTCGCCGATCAGGAGCGTCGCCTGGGTGTGCCGCAGGGCATGGGGAACAAGTCCACTGTAACCCGTTCCCCGTATGTGTTCCTTACCGCCGCGTTTGAATCTCCTGGTGACATTGCTGTAGCTCCCGAAGCCGCTGTCGACGCAGAAGTCGCGAAACCAGCGGTCGAAGTTGTGTCCATCGACGTTTACCACCGTGGCGAATTTGCCATCTTCTGTTTTGATGACCTTTATTCCGTTGACGATGGGGGTCTTGTTGTCCTGGTCGAGCGTATATCGGCTGAGCTGAACCTGCTGCTCTTGTTTCCACCTGTTGAGATAACTGACCAGGGAGTCGTTAATCGCTATCGTGCGTCGGCTCATCTTCGATTTTGGTGCTCTGAGGGTCTTGTCATTGGTATATTGCTTCGACACGCTGAGCGTGCGTTGTCCAAAGTCGATATCTTCCCAGGTCAAGCCGAGCATTTCGCCTCGTCGGAGGCCACATTGGAGTAAAAGCATGGTGCCCGTTGCCTTCGCTGACAGCGGTTCGGCCAGGAGGCAGGACAGGAAGCGCGATGCCTCTTCTGCTGTAAGCGGATCTCTTTCCCGATAGGTGGGTTTGGGAAGTTTAACCGGAATGCACGGGTTGCGAAGAATGAGCTCGTTGTCCACAGCATCCTGGAGAATCTGTCGGAGCTTGACGTGCGTTCCGTGCAGCTCGGCTTCTGACATTCCCTTTTTGCGAGCATCTGCGTAGATATGCCGTATATCGTCTGGATGTAGATCAGCAAGGCGGATATGGGCGAACATCTCGTGAATGTGGCTAATGTAGTTGCCCTCACGGGCATAGGCAAGCGGCGACCTGAAGCTGTCTTCCCTTAGGCTGTGAAAGTCCTCAGCGTATTCCGCAACAGTACGATTTCCGCTGTCTCGGACAATCCCAGAGTTCAACTCTTCCTTGTATTCCTCCAAAGCCTTGCGGAGCATCGCGTTTTGCGTTCTCTTGTTCATGCCCTCGCAGTGCAGCGTTCTCTTGGGTGAATAGGCATACTTGCCGGTCTTTGGATCCTTGCCGAGGTTGAAGCGGTATTGGAATACACCCTCTTTAACCTGGTATATGCTGCCGTTTCCGATGACTCGTGGTCTTGTGCTCATGATGGGATTCCTTGAGGGTAGGCTAGGGGCAAGCCCTTAAAGGCTTGCCCCTAGCCTACCCTCAAAATTCTACCCAATCAAGAGTGCTTGGGTAGAATCAGGGTAGAAAGATTTTGAACCGTATAAGTTGCATTTCTTAAAAATAGCCATCTTACGTGCGGTTATATGATTTTAGAAGAAATTATAAAACACCAGGTCAAATAGAAATACAAGACCTCCTAAAGCGGGTGTCGACGGTTCGAATCCGCCCGGGGGCACCAGAAGATTATGACGGCGTCGCGAGAGCGGCGCCGTTTCTGGTTTGTGGGGGCCGTCGGCGGATTCGAGCCGTCGACACCCGCGTCACCAATTTCCCCGCGGGGGGAGTTTTCGAATCCGCCCGGGGGCACCAGAGGAATATCGAGCCCGGTACCGCTACGGTGCCTGGCTCTTCTGGTTCATGCCATGTCAAAAACGAGGCGCCCGCTTGCTGGGGGAGCAAGCGGGCGCCTGTGAGCGAATATGTTTGCGGCGAAAGCCGTGATGAGCGGTGGGGTGGCGACTAGTTGGTCGTACCGGAATCGTCACCCGTGCCCGAGCCAGAGCCAGAGCCCGAGCCAGAAAGTGCGACTGTTAGCGTGATCGTGCTGTCGGTGGACTGCTTGCCGGTGGGGGAGACGCCCGTAACGGTGGCATCCTCGTTACCGCTTACGGGATTGCCGTTCTGGTCACAGAAGCCGATGTTATAGAAACCGGCGTTGTTGAGCGCGGTGACGGCGGCGGAGATGCTCTTGCCGTACAGGTTGCCCGGAACACTGGCCTTGCCGGACTTCTTGGCAATGACGACGGTAATCGTGGCGCCGGGCTTCTGTTTGCCGCTGGGGTTCCAGCTGATCACGGTGCCCTCGGTAATCGAGTCGTTCTCCTGGTAGCTCACGTCGACGCCAAAGCCTGCCATATCGAGGGCGTTGCGTGCTTGGGCCTCGGTCATGTCGGTCAGGTCGGGGACGGACGTGGTATCCGGGCCGCTCGAGACCTTGTACGAGATGGTCGTGCCCTTCGCGACTTCCTTGCCGGCTTCGGTGCCCTGCTCAAAGACCTGGCCCTCATCGGCCTCGTTGGCCTCCTCGGAGGCGTTGCCCTTCAGGCCAACGCTTGCCAGCGCGGCTTCTGCCTGGTCCTTGGTCAGGCCGACAAGCTTGGGAACCTCAACCTTCTCGGAGGGCTTGGGGCCCTTGGAGATTACCAGGTTCACCTTGGTGCCCTTGGCCTTCTTGGTGTTGCCGTTGGGCGTCTGCTCGGCGACCTTGCCCTCGTCGACATCGTCGTTGTAGCTTTGGTCGATGGTGCCGACCTCGAGGCCGGCTTCCTTGATCAGCTCGACGGCAGTCTGCTGGTCCTTGCCCAGCACATCGGGCACGGTGACCTGCTCGCCGCCAAAGAGTCCTGTGGCAAAGGCCACCACGATGCCGATGACGGCAACGGCTGCTACCACGGCGGCGATGATCTTATTCTTGTTGGATTTGGGCTTTTCGACCTCGTAGGAGCCGGTAGAGCCCGAAACCGAGCTACGGGCGGTATTCTGGCCGCTCACGCCCGAAACGGGACGCACCATGGCGCGCGTCTGATCGGAAAGCTCGCGAGTCTTGGTGGCGCCCAGCTCACCGGGGGCACCGATGATGCGCGTGGGCTCCGAGACGTTGACGGCACGGCCCGACAGGTAGCTGTTGAGTACCTGACGCAGCTCGTCGGCGGTCTGGAAGCGGTTTGCCGGGTCCTTCTCCATGCACTTGAGGATGATGCGCTCAAGGTCGGCGTCGACACCGGAGTTGATCTGGCTCGGCGGGATAGGCAGCTCGTTGACCTGCTTGAGTGCGACCGAGATAGCGTCGTCACCGTCAAAGGGAACGCGGCCGGTGGCGCACTCGTACATCACGACGCCCAGCGAGTAGATATCCGAGGTGGGGCCGAGGTCCTGACCGCGGGTCTGCTCGGGGCTGACGTAGTGGGCGGTTCCCAGCACGTTGTTGTCTTGCGTGAGGTGGCTGTTCTTGGCGCGCGCGATGCCAAAGTCCATCACCTTGATGTTGCCGTCGGGCAGCACCATGATGTTCTGCGGCTTAATGTCGCGGTGGATGATCTCGTGCTTGTGGGCGACCGAAAGCGCAGAGCTGATCTGCGAGCCGATCTGGGCGACCTTCTTGGGGTCGAGGGCGCCGTGGCTCTTGATGCCGCTCTTGAGGTCGGTACCGCGCAGGTACTCCATGACGATGTAATAGGTGTCGCCGTCCTTGCCCCAATCGTAGACGCCCACGATATAGGGGGAGGAGAGACCTGCTGCTGCCTGGGCCTCCTGCTTAAAGCGGGCGGCGAAGGTGGCGTCACCGGCATACTGCGGCAGCATGATCTTGACGGCAACCGTGCGGTCGAGGACCTGATCTTGCGCACGGAAGACGGTCGCCATGCCGCCCGTTCCCACCTTATCCTTGAGGAGGTATCTTCCCCCGAGGACCCTCTGTTCCATTCCTGCTCCTAACTAACTTATTCGCTCAACGATGTGTGTAGTACCAAATCTATGGCCGCTGGGACCGCGTGGCGCCTTGCCGCTAGCTCATCGGCCGCGGCGCGCCCCAAGTATCCGCTTCGATCACAGGCATCACGCTCCCTGTGCGGCAAGCGCCGCGGTCAGGACGATACCGGCGATCTTAGCGGCCTCGACGTCATGCTTGTCGAAATCCTCCAAGGCCACCGAGATGGCGACCGTGGGTGAATCGTAAGGTGCGAAGCCGACGAACATCGAGTTGACGTTGGTGCCGCCGGTCTCGGCCGAGCCGGTCTTGCCGGCGACCTTGACGCCGGGGATCTGGGCATCGGTGCCGGTGCCGGACTGGACGACGGCAAGCATGGCCTGCTTGACCTGGTCGGCCGTGGCGGAGCTGACGGCCTGACCCAGCGAGCGGGACTGCGTGGTCTTGACCACGGTTCCGTCCGGGGCGAGTACCTGGGCTACAAAGTACGGGTCCATGACCACGCCGCTGTTGGCGATGGCCGCCGCTATCACGCAGTTTTGCATGACGGTGGTCTGCGGGCCTGGCGTGTGGTCCATGCCGACAGGCTGGCCGGCGCCTGCCCAGGCGATCTCCCACTCGGTCATGAGCGAGGGGTCGGCCATGATGGAGGCGGTGGAGGTCAGATCTTGGCCGAGCTTTTGGCCGTAGCCAAAGGCGTTGGCAAACTGGACGAGCGAGTTGGCGCCAATCTCGTTGGCTACCTGGCCAAAGACGACGTTGGACGATACGGCGAAGGCCTGCTGCAGGCTGATGGTGCCGTAGCTCTCGTTGGCAGAGTTGGTGACCGGCGCGTTGCCGATGTCCATGGAGCCGGGTGCCTGGTACGTGCTGGTAAGGCTGGCGGTGCCGGTCTCGAGTGCCGCGGAAAGCGTAACGACCTTAAACGTGGAGCCCGGCGTGTACAGCGCGTCCATGGCGCGATTGTACATAGAGCCGTCCTCGCCGCCGCCAGCCTGCAGCAGGGCGTCGATGTTGGTGTTGTCGTAGGTGGGCGAGCTGGCGCACGCGAGGACCGCACCGGTGCGCGGATCCATGACCACCACGGCGCCCTTAAAGCCCTTGAGCGCCTGCTCGGCAGCCGTCTGGATGCGCGAATCGATGGTGAGCTTGGCGGTATTGCCCGGCTGGGTCTGCCCCGCGAGCGACGCGATGGCGTTGTTCCAGCTGGAGTAATCCTTGGAGCCGGTGAGCGTGTCGTTCATGACGCTCTCGATGGCGGTGGTGCCATACTGCTGGCTCACGTAGCCAACCACGTGCGCTGCCAGGTTGCCGTTGGGGTAGGAGCGTACGTAGGTGCCGTCCTCCTGCTGCAGCGACTCGGCCAGCGTCACGCCGTCGGACGTGATGATGGAGCCGCGCTGGATGTACTTGGAGCGGGCGATGGTGTGGTTGTTGGTCGGCATGTCCTGATAGTCCTTGGCCTTGATGACCTGGACATAGGTGAGGTTGCCGATAAGGATGGCGAATAGTGCCGTAAAGGCGAGCACGGCGCGGGTCAGTCGATTGGCGAGCGCCACGCGGCCGAGCACGCCGGATTCGGGCGTGTCGAGCAGGCGACGGCGCATACGCGAGCCAGCGGAGTGGCTGCCGCGGTTGTACGAAGACGAAGTGGCGAAGCGCGTGCCGGCCGGGGAGGCCGCCGAGGCGACCTGGTCGTCGGTGATGGCGGCCATGGTGCCGGTGCCGGTGAGCTCGGCCTCGCGACCGGTTGCCTCGTCACCGGCGCGCAGCAAAAGCGCGACGATGATAAAGCTTGCCAGCAGCGAGGAGCCACCCTGGCTCATAAAGGGCAGGGTGACGCCGGTCAGCGGGATCAGGCGGGTAACGCCGCCAACGATCAAGAACGCCTGGAAGCTGATGGCGGCCGTAAGACCAGTGGCGCTAAAGGCGGCAAGGTCGGACTTGGCACGGGCTGCCGTGGTCAGGCCACGTACGGCAAAGAGCATAAACAGGATAAGAACGGCGCCACCGCCCAAAAGGCCCATCTCCTCGCCGATAGCCGAGAAGATAAAGTCGGACTCGACGACGGGGATGTTGTTGGCCATGCCGTTGCCAATGCCGACGCCAACAAGGCCGCCGTCGGCCAGCGAGAAGAGGGACTGGACAATCTGGTAGCCCTGGCCCTGGGCATCCTTAAAGGGATCGGCCCAGATCTGGAAACGAACCTGGACGTGCGACAGGAACTTGTAAGCACCCACGGCCCCCACGGCCAAGAGCACAAGGCCGATGATGACATACGAGAAGCGACCCGTGGCAACGTAGAGCATCAGCAAGAAGATGGTGTAGAACAGCAAGGCCGAGCCCAGGTCACGTTCGAAGACAACGACGAGCAGGCATACGCCCCAGACTGCGAACAGCGGCAGCAGCAGGCGCAGACGCGGAATCTTAAGACCCAAGATCTTGCGGTTGGAGATAGAGAGCAGTTCGCGGTTCTCGGCCAGGTAACCGGCTAGGAACAGCACGATAAAGACCTTGGCGAACTCGCCGGGCTGAATGGTAAAGCCGGCGATGCGAATCCACAGTTTAGAGCCCGAGATCGTGGTGCCGATAAAGATGGGCAGCATCAGCAAGATGATGCCGATGATGCCAAAGGTGTACTTGTAGCGCATGACTACGTCGAGGTTTTTGACCAGCGCAAGCGTACCTACCATCAACGCCACCGAGATAAACAGGATGACGAGCTGCGAGATGGCGAGCGTGGGCGCCAAGCGCGTCACAAACGTGATGCCAATGCCCGAAAGAACAAAGACGATGGGCAGGATGGCCGGGTCGGCGCCGGGTGCCAGAATGCGCACGGCGATATGCGCCGCGGCGAAGGCGGCAAAGAGACCGATCGGAACGGCAAGTGTCTCAAACGAGATGGCGGCGCCTGCGGTGAGCACGTACATCGCATACAGCAGGATGACGGGGAACGCCGAGGCGATGAGTAAGAGCAGTTCGGTATTACGGCGACTCATAAGCGGCACTCCCTTTCTAATTCTTATCGGAGGCTTCGGCCTCGGCGGACTGTTCGGCGGTATTCTCGGAATCCGATTCGGAGGTCGAACCCTGGTCGGTGTTATTGCGGATCGTTTGCGCGTCGATCACCTGACGGGTCTGCTCCTCGTCGATCTGATGGCGGTACTTGGATATCGTGTCCTGCGCATCGTCGACACTTGTTTGCGGAATGCCCGCCTTGAGGCGGTTTTGCGTGTCTTCGGGCAGGTCGGACAGCTTAATGCTGGTTTCGCTCTCGAGCCAGTGGAGCTTGAGTCCGAGCGGCTTGCCGGGCAGGCCGCGCCAGACGGCGACATTGCCCTGGTAGGTACCCAGGTAGTATGAGCCGGTGACACCCGTGTAGGCCCAGATGCCAGCTGCCAGCACAAAGACGAGGGACAGGATGGCGGCGATGGTAATGTTGCGGCGACGCACGCGTTGCGCCTCGCGCATAACGCCATCGTCAACCAGGTCAACGACTACTACGGTCACGTTGTCGTGGCCGCCGGCGGCAAGCGCCGCGTCCACTAGGTTGTCGACGCAGATTTGCGCGGTTGAGGACTGCGTGGCGATGTTCTCGATATCGCTATCGGGAATCATGCTCGAGAGGCCGTCGGAGCACAGGATCAGACGGTCGCCTTCCTCGATATGCAGAGTGAAGTGGTCGGCATACATGGCGGGGTCCGAGCCCAGTGCGCGGGTGATGACCGAACGGTTGGGGTGGACGCGAGCCTCGTCTGCCGTGATCTCGCCGGCGTCCACGAGCTCCTCCACGTAGGAGTGGTCGCGGGTCACGCGGATGAGCGTGCCCTCGTGGAGCAGATAGGCGCGAGAGTCGCCCACGTGGGCGATGGCGAGCGTGTCGTTTTCGATGTAGGCGCAGGTGGCTGTGCAGCCCATGCCGGGCTTGCCCAGGCCGTTCAGTGCCGCCTCGATTACGGCGGCGTTGGCTGCCTCGACGGCTGCGGCCAGGCGTGCTGCGTCGGCGGACTGTGGGGCCGTCTTGGCAATAGTCTCGACGGCGATGGAAGAGGCTACCTCGCCGGCAGCGTGACCACCCATGCCGTCGCATACGCAAAAGAGCGGCGACTGCACCAGGTAGGAATCCTCATTGTGCGGGCGCACGCAGCCAACGTCGGAGCGGGCGCCCCACATGAGTTGCGTGGTGGTGCCGGCATCATAGGTCGAGTCGGTCTCGATGCGCTCCTCGGTCAGGGGCTCAAAGCTCATGGTCGAGCCGGGGTCTTTGAGCTTGGCCTCAACGGCGGCAACGTCGATCTCGGCTGTGTCACCGGGAGAGACGGTGTCGGTCTCGGCGTTTGATTCGGAATTGTCGGTGTCCGGGGAGTCGGGCTCCTCGGACACGTGGGCGGTCGACTCGTCGTCTTGCGGGCTGACGTCTATAGGCTCGGGCGTCGAAAAGTGCGACGGCGCGGGTGTGCTTTGCGACTGGGCGGCGGGCTCGGCCACGGCATCGGACTCGCTTGCGGGCGCAGGGCCGTCCTCGGGGGATGGCCCTGCCTCGGGCGCCGGCGTAGACGTGGGCGCAACCTCGGATGCCGGGGCTATGGGAAACGCCGGCGCGGCGGGCTCGGGTGCCGCAAACACCGCAGCGCTCTCGTTGATTGCCGCGGCGACGGGCTCTGCAAAGTGAGCCGGCGCCGGGGTTGCTTCGGGCGCTGTGGGCTGTTCCGCAGCATGTGCGCCGATGGGCGCCGCTACGGCATCCTCTTCGTCCTCGTTATCGGCGAGATCCGAAATATCATGCGTTACATGCGAAAGAGGCAGGGAGAACACGGTGTCCTCGGGCTCCACGGGTGCGGAGCCCGCCGGAGCGGCGTGGGCCGGCGCAGCTGTGGCGGCGGCCGGTGCCTCGGTCATAGTTGCGGACTTGTTCTCCTCGTCGATCATCGACGGTTCACCTTCATGACCACGTCGCCAATCTGGACTTCGTCGCCCTCACGCAGCGTCGCGGGCTCCACGAGCTGGCGGCCGTTGACGAGCGTGCCGTTAAGCGAGTTGAGGTCCTCGATGATGAGCGCCGGGCCCTGCAGCGAAAAGCGCGCATGCGAGGCCGAGACGAACGGTTCGTTGATGCAGATGTCCGAAGACGGCGAGCGACCGACGATGACGGGGCCGAGCATGTCTACGTGGATGCCACGGATGCCGCGCGGACCCTTGTCCACATCGATCGTCCAGATAGCCGAGTCGCGGCGCTGTCCGCGCACAAGCCCCACGCCGGTCTTCATGACGGCGAACAGGAAGATATAGAGCAGGGCGACCAGGACGATGCGGCCTGCAAAAAGGACGATATCGATGTTCATAAGCGACTATCCCCTAAATTCAAAGGTGCTCAGGCCAAACGTCAGCAGATCGCCGTTGCGCAGCGGGCAGCGCGTAATGCGGCGGTTGTTGACGAGTGTGCCGTTGGTGGAATTGAGGTCCTCGATCGACCAATCCGAGCCCGTAAAGGTGAGCTGGGCGTGGCGGCGCGACACGTTGGGGTCGCGCAGGGCAATGTCGGAAACTGAGCGCTCGCGACCGATGGTCACCTGTGCGGAGGTGATGCTATGGCTCTCGCCGCTCACGACGTCGACGAGCTGGGCGAGCGGGCGCTGCGGGGCGCGAGTGCTCGCCATGTTGGAGGCGATGCCGGCTGCGGCGCCTAGGCCCACGGCGGCACCGGTCGCGGCGGCTCCGCCCATGCCGGCAAGCGCGTCGCGCGAGATGGTCTGCGGCACCGGGATGGGTGCGGCGGCGGGGTCGGGGACGCTAGGCGCGAAGGGGTCTGCCGTGGCAAGCGGGTCGGGAGCGGCGGCGCGAGGCGTCGGCTGCTGCTGGGGCATGGCGGCGGGGCGCTGCTGCTGCGGGGCAGCAAACTGCTGCTGGCCGGCGCGCGGGGCGCTGGCGGCACGGCTTGCCGCGGAGTTGTTCTGGCCCAGGCCGTTTTGATAGGCGCGCTCTTCTTCGTATAGGCGGCCGAGCGTGGGGGCATCGACGTTCTCGGCAAAGACCGAGAACTTGCCGGCGCGCAGCTGCGGATCGATCATAAAGCGCACGAGGGGCTCGCCGACAAAGACATAGCGGCGCTTTTCGGCCTGCGCCTTCACAAACTCGCGGACCTCGCGCGAAAGCTCGGGGTAGAACGGGGCGAGCATGGGATCGTCGTCGGCGGCGATCAGGATGGTATAGAGTGCCGGCGCCGTGTTGACGCCGTTGATCACCAGAGTCTGATCCTCCATGTCGCGAGCGGCCTGCTTGGCAAGCTTCTTAAAGGAGAACGGGGCACGGGTGGCACCGAAGATGCCGGCCACGTGGTCCTCGAAGATGTTCAGGAAGTTCACGAAAGATCACTCTCCGTATAGGTTCTTTGGTATCCGAGCAAATATAGGCATATCCCAACGATTATAGAGGATAGGGTTCCCGCAACTGCCGCCTTGGCGGCGACCGCGGCTGCAAGGCTGGCAATTTCCATATGGTGTGCAAGACAGGATGCCGCTGCGCAGCCGATGCCGGTGACAGCGATGGCGGCGATTGCGGCAAGGTTTGAGCCCTGATCGGCACGCTTGGCATGGGCATTGAGCAGCGCAGATGACGCCGCGGCAGTTGTCGCGACCAGCACAAAGGCAGCCCAAAGGAGCGGGTCTTCCAGCGCTGCGGCAACGTTACCGAGCCCCAGCACGCCTCCGGCTGAAAGCGCGACCGTGGCCAGACGGGCAAAAAGCACGCCCATGCCCGTTGCCGCGGCGGCGCTTGCCGGGCCGAGCCAAAATGACGCGACGCCGGCGGCGACCCCAGCTGCCAGGAAGGTATTGCCAGTCAGACAGCCAAGCGCGAGTGCACAGGTGAGCGCGGCGCTCGCGGCAGCCTCGGTGCGACCCCAGGCGATCCACCAACCGGACATGGCAGCGGCAAAGATCACCGCGACGGGCAACATCGACAGGATGCCCTGCGCCTGCATGGTGGCGTTTGCCATGAGCACCAAAAAGCCTACGGCCGAGATGGCCGAGCCAATCTGCGGTGCCAAGCCGGCTGCCGCGCCAATAGCGATAGCCGCGACGACCAACCCGGGAAGCGCCGCGACCCCGGCCGTTTGCATCAGCAAAAAGCTAAAGGTGCCGCACGTTAGCGCCGAGATAGCGCGCATGGTGTAGTCGCGCGCATGGCTCCAGCGCGTGCCCGCCCAGCCGAGTGTGGGGTCGACCTCGATGGCGTCGTCCTCGTAGTGCGACGGCTCGATATCGTTGAGCTCCTGCTCGTCATCCGAAAGCTCGCTAACCATTTGCTCCAGACTGCGACGGCCCTCGCGCACGCTGCCCAGACCGGCAAGGAGCTGGTCGCAAAATGCCTCGATGCTGTTGGGGCGGTCCTGCGGCATGGGGGAGAGCGCGCTCATGAGCGCGGCCTCGGCTCCCGGGGGAAAGTGTGGTATCAGCTCGCTGGGATAGGTGGCGCCGCCGATGATGCGGTCGAGCGAGTCGGCGGGCGTGGCCGCTATAAAGGGGGCGCTGCCGCACAAGCCCTCATAGATAACGCAGGCGAGGGCAAAGACATCGGCGCGTTCGTCGACCGTGCCGGTCTCGATATCGAGCTGCTCGGGCGGCATGTAGCCGATGGTGCCGCCGCGCGAGCCGCCAAAGCCACCGGCGGACGACAGTCGCGCCATGCCAAAGTCGGTGAGCTTTACATTGCCCGAGTGGTCGATGAGCACGTTGGCGGGCTTAATGTCCAGGTGGAGTACGCCATTGCTATGGGCGAAGGTGAGCGCCTGACCCAGGGCATCGGCAATGGCCGCGGCCTCGTCAAAGGTGAGCGAGTGGCCGTCCACGCGATGCAAAAACTCGGCCAACGACATACCGTCGACATACTCCATGACCAAGTAGGCATAGGCGGTGTCGTGCGTAAAGTCGATGACCTGCACGATATTGGGATGTTGAAGCATGGCGGCAGTGTGCGCCTCGCGCAGGACATCCATGATGTCGCTGGCAGGCATGCCGGCACCGTTGATAAGGGGGATGCGCTTGATGGCGACGCGGCGGCGCAGGTGCGTGTCGCGGCAGATCTCGATGGAGCCAAAACCGCCGGTCGCAAGTGTCTCGAGCGGCTGGTACCGCTTGAGCAGCTCGCGAGAGCTGGTGCCCTCCAAAGGAACGTCCGGCGAGAACCGGGCGGTATGTTGCGAGAAAAGCGGCATGGCCAACCCTCGTGCGTTTAAAGTTCGTTTGCGAGTGGCGGGCGCGGAGCCGAGCCGTTCGCGGTGGCATAGATGCTGCTAGTGTAGCACGCTCGGGTGCATGGGGAGGATAGCGGGATGCGAGGCTGCCTGTCTGGTTTGGCCTTAGCGCTTCTTCCTGTTCTTCTTCTGCTTGCGCTGCTTGCCTTTGGTCTCCTGGGGCTTGTCGCCCTGCTTGGCCTTGGCAGCGGCCTTTTCGGCCTTCATCTTTTTGCGTTTGGTCTCGATGCGCAGCTTTTTGTTGATGCGCGTCTTGAGGAAGGAGCCAAACTGCTCGGCATCACCACGCACAAAGGTGTCCTTAGGGATCGTCACGCCCTGGTCGGCGAACATGGCCACAAAGATGCGCTCGCCGTCGAGTACATGGTCGAGCTTCTCAAACGGGAAGAACTGCGACTTGCCGCTCTTGCCCCAGACCATCAGGCCGTCCTCGTTGGCGGCGACGCGGCGGTAGCGGCCGCCCATGGACTCGTCTGCCTCGACGGCTTCGATAAAGTCGCGCGCGAGCGTATGGTGCAGATTTTTGCTCCACCAGGCCAAAAAGGCGCCGAATACGATTAGGACGACGCCGAACTTGATCCAGTTGCCGCCGGCCACCAGCATGCCGATGCCGATGAGCGCGGCAATTGCCGCGGCGACATACAGCGAGCCGCGACGCCTGGGCGAGGCGACCAGGCGCGCAAAGTCGGTGACGAGGTCGTTTTCGTACTGGTACTCGTTGAGGTACAGAATGCCGTCGTCGGCTGCGGCCTGCTCCTCGAGCGCGACCTCGACCTGGTCGGCTGCTTCGGAGGGGACGAGGTTGCTCTCTGCGTCTGCCATGCTCTTTGGACTCCTATCGCGGCGGGCTCGCCGTACGGGTTATTATGGATGCAGTATGCCGTGCGGCCGCATGGCCGCCGCGGCAACAAGACTCAGTATACCCGGGGGAGCACCCATGGAATCGTTGTACCGAAAGTATCGCCCGCTCACCTTCGACTCCGTGGTGGGCCAGCAGCATATCGTCTCGACGCTCGAGCACGCCATCACCGAGGGGCGCCTGTCCCATGCGTACCTGTTCTGCGGACCGCGCGGCACGGGCAAGACCACCATGGCGCGTATTCTTGCCAAGGCGCTGCTCTGTCGCAATGCCGAGGCGGCGCGCGCCGAGGGTGCGAGCGGCTGCATGCCCGACGGCACCTGTGAGGAATGCGAGCTCATCGCCGAGGGCAACCACCCCGATGTCTACGAGCTCGATGCCGCAAGCCGTACCGGCGTAGACAACGTGCGCGAGGAAATCATCAACTCCGTCAACTTTGCCCCGGTGCGTGGCAAGTACAAGATCTATATCATCGACGAGGTCCACATGCTCACGACGGCGGCGTTTAACGCGCTGCTCAAGACGCTGGAGGAGCCGCCGGCGCACGTGATCTTTGTGCTGTGCACCACCGACCCGCAAAAGATTCTGGAGACCATCCTCTCACGCTGCCAGCGCTTCGATTTCCATCGCATCGGCAACGAGGATATCGAGCGCCGTCTGGCATACGTGTGCGAGCAGGAGGGCTTCGATTACGACGACGAGGCGCTGGCTATCGTGGCGCGCCATGCCAAGGGCGGCATGCGCGACGCGCTCTCCACGCTGGAGCAGCTGAGCGTTTTTGGCAACGGCGCCGTGCATGCGGACGATGCCCGTTCGCTTTTGGGCGAAGTTTCGGACCAGATTCTAGGCGAGTTTGCGCGCGCCATTGCTGATCGCGATGTCGCCGAGCTGTATGGGCTCATTCGCGCACAGGTCGAGGAGGGCAATGACCTGCTTGAGCTGACGCGTGACTTGGTGGCGCATGTGCGCGACGTGTATGTTGCCTGCGTTGCCGGTGCCCGTGCCGAGCTGTTTGAGGGCGGCTCCGAGCAGGCCGAGGCGCTTGCTGCCGAGGCCGCTGCCTTTGGCGAGCATCCTGCCGACCGCCTGGCCCGTGTGCTGACAGTGCTCGACGATGCCGCACTGGAGATGAGGGGTGCGAGCGACGTGCGCCTGGTGCTCGAGATCGCCTGCACGCGTCTGGCACGTCCCGAGGCTGATTTAACGATTGAGGCATTGGCCGAGCGCGTGGCACGCCTGGAGGCCATGGTTGCCAACGGCGCCGTGCCGGCGAGCGTGGCTGCTGCTCAAGCGAGTGCGCCTGCTGCATCCGCACCCGCTGTCCAGCAGCCGACGCTGATCTCGGGTGCCCGGGCTGCTGCCCCTGTGGCATCTGCCGCTCCCGCTGCTACGTCCGCGCATCAGGGCGGCATGCCTTGGGACCGCGGCGCTGCTGTTCCGGCTGCCCAGCCTGCACCCAAGTCCGCGGCTCCGGCTCCCGCGCCCAAGCCTGTAACGCCTGCACCTCAGCCCGTTGCGGCTCCGGCTCCCGTGCCTGCTGCATCGACCGTGCCGGTGTCCAAGCCCAACAACGCCGCTGAGGTTGCCGCCGCCGGTGCTGCCGAGACCCCCGCGGTCGAGGACGCCGGCGAGCTCCAGCGCAAATGGGCCGAGGTCGTCGAGCGCGTCAAGGCTCGTCAGGCTTCCTACGCAGGCCTGCTGCTCAACGCCCGCGCCACGGCCGACGACGGCTCCAAGCTCACGGTTTCGTTCCCCGCGGGCTCGACCTTTGCTATCAAGATGCTCGGTCGCGCCGACACACAGTCGGTGGTTCTGCCGACAGTCAGTGCGGTCTTCGGTCGTCGTACCGTCGACTATGTCCTGGATGGGGGTGGCACGCCGGCTCCTCAACATGAGGAGCATTCTCCATCTGCACGGGCTGCGGTATCTGCGGACCCGCAACCCGTGTCCTCGGCGGCCCCTGCATCCTCGAGCGCCAGCGCTCCGCAGCAGCAAGCGACGCCGGTGATGGCACCGACCCCGTCGGCGCCTAAGCCCGCCACGCCCAAACCGGCCGCTCCGGCTCCCGCGCCCAAGCCCGCTGCCGCGCCTGCGCCCAAGTCATCCGACCTGGCTAAGGCCCCCTGGCTGCGCTCCGACAACCCTGCCGGCGCTCCCGCTACGGGCAAGCTCCCGACCGAGCCCGCGCCCCGTGCGCCCGAGCGCTCTGCCGCCCCCAAATCTCAGCCTGCCGCGTCGTCTGCGCCGTGGGAATCCGAGCAGGTTCCCTACGACGATGCCATGGTCGGCGGTTTTGCTGCCGATGCCGGCGGGGACGATCTGCCGCCGTTCGACGTGCCGGGTGCGGCGTCCGCGCCCAAGCCCGCTGCAGCTGCCCCCAAAGAGGAGGACGCCCCCGCTGCCCCTTGGGAGTCCAACCCAGGCGCGGGCAGCCCCTTCGGCCATCAGGGCGCAGCCCCGAGCATCCCGCAGACCGAGGACGAGGCCAAAGCCCTCATCCGCAGCGTCTTCGGCCAGGCCACCATCTTCAAACCGGTGGAGTAACCGTGCGGGCGGGTATACTGCTCAAGAAAAGATTTCTTTGTCCGGGCGCATCTGTATTTCGGACATGTGTAGTGTGGTGCCGCGTATATCGCATTCGAGTAGACAGGTACGTGACGGTCGGCCTAGGATGCTGAGGTCGATACGATACGTTGCATGGCTGTCCGTGTACTCGACTTGCTCGGCGCTGACGGTTGCTCCGATTGTCGAGAAAACGCCTAGTTCGGCATCGACAATCTTGGAGTTCTTTATCTTGACCTTGAACTCTTGGTAGAGGGATGGGCTGTTGTAGTAAACGGTTCGGGTTCCGTCGGTGCACTCATCGGTCGCTTCCCATTTGACGACGGGCTGGCCCGAGCTGGCTATTAGCAGTTCTGCTCCAAAGGATATAGCATGGGTGATGGCAACCAACAATGCCCAGCCGACAAAGAGATAGAGAACAAAATATGCAGCGGGGTGTTTTGAGCGGATGTTTTGGAGCGCGTCGGGGGCATTCATGGGGTACCTCCAAATTGCTATCTATGGCAATCAAATTATACCCCACCGTCATGAGCGCCACCTCGAGTGGTGGCTCGGCATTTAGCCATTTAGTGGTACGCATTAAATGTCGGATTCCGGCTCTACAAGATTTAGCTTTCAATCTTATGCAGATGCGAATTATGCAACTTTGCATAATCATTGGGTGCGGTCTGCACTCAGGACATGTATATCGACTGAGGTAGCGTGACCGCCCCGCTTGCTGGCCTCGCGCCGTGGTACGATTTTTGAGTTTGAAAGTCCCGCCGCGTCCCGGCTGCCCTTGCAGCTCGTTGCGCGGCCGCACGTAAAGGAGCCATTATGGCCGGTATGAACATGCAGCAGATGATGAAGCAGGCTCGCAAGATGCAGGAGCAGCTTGCCGCCGCGCAGGAGAACCTCAAGTTCCAGACCGTCGACGCCTCTGCCGGCGGCGGTATGGTCAAGGTGACCGTTAACGGCGAGATGGAGCTCGTCAACCTCACCATCGATCCCGATGCCCTCGATCCCGAGGACGTCGATATGCTGCAGGACATGATCATGGCTGCCGTCAACGAGGCCGTCCGCGGCGTCAACGAACTCGCCAACAAGCAGATGGGCGCTATCACCGGCGGCCTCAACATCCCGGGCATGCCGTTCTAAGACACGCATATATATGAGTGCGAATCACAGTCTGCAAAAACTGCTCGATGAACTGGGTCGTCTGCCGGGCATTGGTCCCAAGTCGGCCCAGCGCATCGCCTATTACCTGCTCGAGGCCGATGCCGAGGAGGCCCGCCGCCTGGCCGAGGCCATCCTCGAGGTTAAGCAAGAGGTCCACTTTTGCAGCCGTTGCTTTAACTACGCCACGGCTGACGAGTGCTCCATCTGCCAGGACCCGATGCGCGATACCACTCGCATTTGCGTGGTGGGCGAGCCGCGCGACGTTCAGGCAATCGAGCGCACGGGCAGCTACCATGGCCTCTACCATGTGCTGGGCGGCGTGATCAGCCCCATGGACAAGATCGGTCCCGATCAGCTGCATATCCGCGAGCTGCTGGCGCGCCTGGGCCACGAGGACATCCACGAGGTCATTATCGCCACCAACCCCAACATTGAGGGCGAGACCACGGCGAGCTACCTTGCTCGCACCATCAAGCCATTGGGCGTTGAGGTATCGCGTCTTGCGAGCGGCCTTCCCGTGGGCGGCGACTTGGAGTATGCCGACGAGCTTACGCTTGGCCGCGCTATCGAGGCCCGCCGCGCGATCTAGGTGGCGTCAGCTCCGCGGCATGTCCCGTCGGTCTGCCGCATGGGGCGCTCATAATTGGGCGCGCGTTCATGCATTTGTTGTGCAACAAACCTGCTTTTCGTCCGCTTATCGCGTGGATGGGTCCGTCTGCGCCTCGTATTTGCCCATTCGTTGCGCAACCTTTTGGGTTCGCTGATACACTCAAATGTGGATATGAAAGAATGCGCCGCTTTTTAGCGGCGTGTTTTTGTTGGAGGAGAACGCATGCGGCCCGGGGGCACTCAGACAAAGCATGGCGCCGCGGTGCGCATGCGACGCCGGCTGGGCCTGGCACCTCGGGCGTATGTGCTGCTGTCTTGCTCGCTCGTGCTGGTCGTAGCCGGTGTTTCGGCTTATGGCATGACGGTGCCGTCCATGGTGCAGGCGCATGCTGCGCGCGAGCTGCATATAGGGCGCAAGGCCAAAAGCGACCTGGGAACGACAACCGGATATACGTGGGCGAGCGTGGTCTCGCACATTGTGTTCGGTGGCGACGATGCGGACAGTTCCGAAACATCGGACAACGAGGTTACGCTGGCAAACGGCAAGACCATCGTGCTCACCAACACCAAGATTATCCATCATCTTTCCGATAACAGCGTTTCGGCCGTCGTAAACAAGGCCGAGCAGCAAAAGGGTCAGGATACGCAGCAGTCGGGGAAACCTGGCGGCTCCGGTTCGTCTGGCTCCAGCTCCGATTCGTCGAACTCGAGCGGCGGTTCCGGTTCGGGCTCCGCCTCTGGCGGTGGATCTTCGAGTGGTGGCTCGACGGACGGCGGCGCCGGCGGGGACGCGGGCTCGGGTGGCCTCTCGGCTGCCGAGGAGGAGAGTATTCACAGTTGGCTCGTGACCAAATACAACATGCTCGATGGCTATGTCGCCCGCGCCAACAGCGTGGTTTCGACCTATAACGCTACGGGCGATACCGGACCGTGCGACACCCTGGCCAACGATATGTTTGTCATCCGTGCCGAGTTCGGTCGACAAAGGTTCTCGATCAAATCTAAGTGGTATCGGCAGTATGCCAATCTGTGGGGCTGCTATACCAACCTGTGTCAATGGGTTGGGCACTATGGCGACGACGACGTCGCGCTCAACAACTTCAACACCAATGTGGCGGCGATCGCCCTATGACGAACGATCTCGCTTCTGCGGCACCCCAGTCGCTCAACCGCGATCCCATGGTGGGCCTGCGCCTGGCGCGCGTCGACGGGTTTGAGCCGGCCGTCGCCCTGGGCACGGACGAGCTTCCCTCCTACCTGCGCCGTTTTACGATGCTGTTTGCCGATGACGCCACCATGCGCCGCGGCGGTATCGGCCGTGTGACGCGTGCCGTCAACGCGCAGGGCGAGGCCGTGGCGCTCAAGCAGCTCATCTTGCCAACGCGCGACGAATTTGATGACGATGTCGCCCACGAGGCGCTGGTCGCCAAGTTCAAGGCGGCGTTTCGCGAGGAATATGAATGCCATCGTGCCCTTTCGGGCCTTAAGGGCTTTCCCCGCTTATATGGGTGGGGCGAGGTCGACGGCGTGCCCGCGATTGTCATGGAGTGGGTCGAGGGCGAGACGCTCGCTCGCCTGCGCTCGCGCCTTGCCGTGGACGATGCCGGGCGTCTGTCGCCACTCGTGGCGGCGCGCCTGGGTCGCGACCTGTTCGATCTGCTCTGCCGCATGAGCTTGGTGGGGGAGGGCTTTGTCCATCGCGATATCTCGCCCGCTAATATTATGGTGCGCACGGCGCGCCTGCCGCTCGACCGACAGCTTGCCGAAGGCACCTTCGACCTGTGCTTGATCGATTTTGGCTCGTCGCTGGCGCTCGAGCCCGCCTCTGCGGTGGCCGGCACCGGCGGCAAGGCGTCGTTTACCGAACGCTATGCCACGTTGCGCCGTGCGACGGTGGCCTACGCCCCGCCCGAGATGCTCACCGACGATATCCCCGACCTGCGCATGCTTCGCATGTCGCCGGCGATCGATGTCTATGCAGCGGCGAGTACGGTCTACGAGCTCATCGCCGGTGTCGCGCCGTACGAAGTGGCGCCGGGTGCATCGGGTACTTCGGGCTCGCGCAAAAAGACGCGCGATATCGCCAGCCCCTATCGCCTCAAGATGGATACGCTGCCCGATTATCCCGTCGGCGCCCACGCGCCCGGCTGCGACTTGACGCAGCTGCTGCGACGCGAGCCCGATGTGGCACTTGCCGCGGCCGAACAGGCTCAGCAGCTGGGGCTCGATCCAAATTCCGAGGATTTGCGCGATGCGCTGGCGTTTGTCGACGCTCAGCTGTTCGATGTGGTGATGGCCTGCCTGTCCTGCCATCAGGAAGATCGTCCCGAGCCGGCTGCGGTGGAGGCGGCGCTCTCGGCATTTTGCGACCACTATGCGCAAAATGTCGCCCGCTCGCTTCGCGCCGAGCCGCTCATGCCGTGCCCGATGGAGGTATCGGGGCACGCAGCCCGGCGTGCGGCGATGGTTGGTGCGACGGCGGCATGCGGCGTGCTTTGGGCTGTGGTCGTGGTATCAGCGGCGCTGTTGGCGTCGGGCGCCCATGTGACGATTGCCGCGGGACCGCTTATGTGGTCCGGGAAGCTGCCGGCCATTATCGCCGCGCTGGCGTTGGCATCGCCGGGCATGGTGGGCATCGCTGCCGGGGCCTTGGCGCGCGACCGCCGTGCGGGATTCCTGCAGGGCGTGTTGGCCCTTTCCGCCTGCGAGGTTCCGGCTCTGGCCGCACTCGCATGTGCCGTGTTTTCCCAGCATGCCGTGGCGGGTGGCCTGGTGGCCGCCATAATTGCAACCTATGCGCTCACGTGGTTCTTGCTGGCGATGGGGTTTGCCTTTGAGCTTCCCGTCGTGTCGGCGCGACGTGCGAAAATTCCCATGGCGACGCCGCTTGCCGGCGGAGCCGCGGCTGCCCGCGCCTTTGGCGGGCCGGCCGAAGTATCCGACACTATCTCTGCGACCAAGGAGGGCTAAGCCATGGCTTCTCAAGCTGAGCTCACCCCGTGCGGGGCAATGTTTGACATCTTTAAGCGCGCAGCGCACCTGAGCCATATCGAACTGTGCGGCCTGGTGCTCTCGAGCCGCCCGCTCGCCGACGGCCGTAGTCCGCAGAGTCGTGCCGCCGATCGTTCCTGGGTTTCGCGCTTCATCGTGCGCGCGCCGGTCGGCACGCTGCAGGAACGTTATTTTGCCGATTACGGCACCTCGGCCGCGCGCATTATGTCGCAGCTGGCCCTGCGTCGTCGCAATCCCATGGACGCCGCGGCCGTGACCAATATGGTGTGCGGCCCCGCTGGCGAGCTCATGGTGCGGGCACTCGAGGAATGCCACCAGGACACGAATCTCTATCGCAATGCGCTCGAGCGCCTGTCGCAGGCGGCTGAACTCATGCCCGCCGAGCGCGCCGAGGCCATCCTGGTGCTGTTTGTCGCCGTGGGTTGCTCGGCAGATGTCCGCTCGTCGGTGACCTATGCCATCGACTACGCTCATGCGACCTGTGGCGGCGACACGTCGACGCCGCGCTCGCTGAGCACATCTTCGGTCGCGGGCGAGCACGAGGTCGCGCCGGCGCATCCGCTGGGACTGCTGTGCGTGCAAAACGGCTACGTGGTGAGCGTCCCGCGCTGGATTCAGCCGAGTGAGGAAGGCGTTGAGATCGGCGCGCTGGCAACGGGGGAGGGCGGCATCACCGACGACGTCTCGGCCCGCCATGCCCATATCTGGTGCGATGCTCAAAATATCTGGCACGTCGAGGACTTGTCGTCCACCAACGGAACCGTGGTGGTAAACGGGGCCACGAGTGTGTGTATTCAAGTAGAGCCCGGCCGCTCCGCCCAGCTCAACCCCGGCGACGAGCTCAAACTCGGCGAATCCACCACCTACGCCATCCTCCTCGGCGCCCTCTAGCTCATCTCCTCAATAAGTTGCGGTGAGATAGTTCTTGAATTGGCTTTTTGAGGGTTAAACAGGAACTATCTCACCGCAACTGCGTTGAGCGTTTTTTGGCGGCTGGTTTACTTGCTTGCGAACAGCCAGACTAGGATGATCACGAGGACTACGGCGATAATGCAGACGATGGCGCCGGTGAATTTGATGCGTGAGTCGCGGGTACGCTCGCGCACCGCGTCCTCGGTGGCCTCGAGCTGGGCGACTTCTTGCTCGGTCTCGGCGTGTTCGGCTTTGTCTCGGGCCAAGGATCCTGCAAGCGACTCAGTGATCTCTGGATGGTCATGCACCTCGGTCGCCTGCTCGATGATCGACTGTGCATGTGCGGCATCTGCTTGGGCGTTGGCGATGCTTTGCTCTTGGTCGCGGCGTGCCTTGTCCTCGGCAGCGATCTTCTCGCGCAGTTCGCGCTGGCGCGTTGCAGCGGCGGTTTTTGCGGTCTGCAGCTCGTCGCGCGCGGCATCGGCCTCTGCCGTCACGGCCTGATGGGCTCGCTTAGCGTCGGCAATGGGGGCCTGCGCCTGTTCGACGGCCTGCTCGGCTGCGGCAAGCGAGTGCTCAAGGTCGGCGGTGATGCGCGGGACATCTTCTTCGGCTTTACGCAGGGCATCTGCCGTGTCGGAGATCTGCATCGAGAGCTCGCTGGTGCGCACCGTATAGTTGGCGGGATTTGCCGAGGGATTGCGTTGCAGCTCGGCATACTCATGACGCAGCGTCTCGAGCTGGGCGCGCGTGGCGTCGACGGTTTGTTGTGCGGCGGCAATGCCGGCGTCTCGCTCGGCCTGCACCTTGTCGCGGATGCGCTTGGAATCCTCAAGACGGCGAACGAGGCGGTTGCCGGTCTCGCGCGAGCTCGCCTCGCGGGCCTCCACGGCATCGAGCGCGGCCTTCAGGCGGAGCTCAGTCGCGTCATCCTCTGTCTTCATTTGTTCGAACTGCCCCTTGAGCTCTGCTACTTTGGAAGCATGGACATCGCGATCGATTTCGGCGGCCGCAGCGGTCTTTTGCGCTGTGGCGATCGCCTGGCGCTGGTCGGCGACGATCTGGTCGTAGCGGCCTGCGATATCCTGGCGCGTCTCGAGTTCCTCGGCCTGATCGGCAATGCGCTGCTCAAGTTCGGCCAGGTGGGCGCGGGCATCGGCAAGTGCCTTTTTCGCGGCGTTCATCTCGCGCATGGCCGAGGCGCCCTGGGCGATAAAGGTGCCCACGGCGTTCGCGGTGTTCGAGACAGCGGTCCCCAGGTCGCGGCTCGCGGCGGGGGAGTGCGGGGCGGTTGCGCGAGCGGTGTCGGCAGCGTCCGCATCGGCAGCCTGCGGCGCGGCGATATTGCCGGTACCGCCCTCGATCACAGAAAAGCCTGCTGCGTGCGGATCGACCGCATCGGCGCCAATCGTGGGGTGCTCGAGCTGCAGAAACGAGGGCATGGTACTGCCCTGGTCGGCAACCGGAGTCTCGCCGGGCACAAAGGTCGAGGCCGCCTCGGCGGCCTCCTCTTCCTCGGCATCAATATCGGCATCGGCGACGGCGTCTTTCATCGCTTTGACGGCATCCATCATGGAGTCCATGACGGCATCGAGTTCTTCTTCCGAAGACACCTCGATGGGGCCCGCTGCTTGCGGGGCGTCGTCCTGTACAGGGGCGTCGTCCTGAGCGGGCGCATCGTCGTTTTGCTCATCGGCGTTTTCTGTTTCGGGGGTTTCCGCCGTAGCGCTTTCGTCCAAGAATGGGTCGTCGAGGTCAATATCATCGCAGGTCACAGCGTCGGCATCTGCAGTGACGTCTGCGGAATCATCAATATGCTGTTGAGTCTGGGGGTCCAGCTCGTCTGTCATAGGCATGTGCTCCTCATCGTTGTTTGTCACCCTATGATAAAGTCTCGCGCCGACATCCCGCGCGCCGCAGCAAAGTTTCAAAACGTGTTCGATGGCTCGTCGCGTTAACAAAAACTCGGCCGCTCTATTCAATTTTTACTTGACATTCCCTTCGCCGAAAGACGTTGCGCCGTTCGCCTACCGCGGTCTTTTATTTTTGCTTGAACACGCTAAAGTTGCATTTCAGCTTTTGGCGCGTGAAGTTGGACACGCGCAGTCGGCGGGCGTGCCCGTCGCGATTTGAAAGGACTTTATATGGGACTTTTCACTGGTAAGACCGTGATCGTCACCGGCGGCGGCAAGGCCACGCTCAAGGACGGTTCCGCTGGCTCCATCGGCTACGGCATCGATATCGCATTTGCCAAGGAGGGCGCGAACCTCGTCATCACCGGCCGCAACGTCGCCAAGCTCGAGGCCGCCAAGGAGTCTCTCGAGGCCGAGTACGGTGTCAAGGTTCTGCCTGTTCAGGCTGATGTTTCGGCCGGCCAGGACAACGAAGCCGTCGTCCAGAACGTCATCGACAAGGCCATTGAGGAGTTCGGCCGCATCGACGCCGTCGTCAACAATGCTCAGGCTAGCGCCTCGGGCGTGACCATCGCCGATCACACCATGGACCAGTTTAACCTGGCCATTTACTCTGGCCTGTATGCCACCTACCTGTACATGCAGAAGGCCTATCCGCACCTGAAGGAGACCAAGGGCTCCGTGGTCAACTTTGCCTCGGGCGCCGGCCTGTTTGGCAACTATGGCCAGTGCAGCTATGCTGCCGCCAAGGAGGGCATCCGCGGCCTGACCCGCGTTGCCGCCAATGAGTGGGGCAAGGACGGCATCAACGCCAACATCGTGTGCCCGCTTGCTTGGACCGCTGCGCTCGAGAACTTCCAGGATGCTTATCCCGAGGCGTTCAAGGCCAACGTCCACATGCCGCCGGCGGGCCACTACGGCGATGTCGAGAAGGAAATCGGCCGCGTGGTCGTTCAGCTCTGTGGCCCCGACTTTAAGTATATGAACGGCGAGACCGTCACCCTCGAGGGTGGCATGGGCCAGCGGCCTTAAGAGTTACGCGGTTTTACCAAACCGCGTAACGGCTCGACGCTGCGCGGTCACCAGGGCGACAACTTGTCATTCAAAGAGGGCGGCATGACCAGAAGGTCTATGCCGCCCTCTTTTCATGCCAATTTGTTCGCCCTGGCGACCGCTCGCTGGCATTGCCAGAGCATCGGCGTTGCCTTGGCTGTTGGAGATGATCTCGTAGTCGTTGGGTGTTCCTATAGTTTTGTCAACCGTCGGGGCTACTCCCGGTAGGGCACCCGGTCGCGCATCACGGCGTATATCGCCCTGAGCCGCTTCCTCGCGACGGCCTTGAGCGCCCGCCCGTGCCCCATGCCCCGCGCCCTGCAGGCCCGGTAGTACTCGCCGTAGCGCCCCGAGGACCTCACCAGGCTGTTGCACGAGAAGATCAGCAGGGACTTGAGCCTCGCGTCGCCGCGCCTGGACGCCCTGACCGACCTCACCGACGTGCCGGAGCTCCTCACCCTCGGGGCTATGCCGCAGTACGAGGCCAGGTGGTCGTGGTCCGGGAACCTCCCGATGTCGACCGACACCGCGAGCTGCGCCGCGGTCCTCGGGCCGATGCCGGGCACGGTGAGCAGGCACGCGTAGGTCTCGTCGCCCTCGAGCAGCGCCGCCGTCTCGGCCTCGAGGGCCCCGGCCTCGTCGAGGGCCTCCGATATCCGGGCGGCCAGGAACCTGACCTGCCTGTTCTCGGCCTCGACGAGCGCCGGCGGGGGCGCGGTGGAGGCGGCCGCCGTCCCGCCGGCGGTGGGGCCGCTGCTGCTCTCCGGCGGCGTATCCGGGCCGCTGCAGGCGGCCAGCAGCAGGGCGGCCAGAATTTTCTTCTTCATAAACGCCTCCCGTTTTGCGTCCACGTAAAAACAGAGCCCCGCCCCGGATGACTGACTACGGTCACCTCACCTTCGTGC
>UROR01000008.1 GCA_900549535.1 uncultured Collinsella sp.
CTTGTCCTTCTCCTCAGATTCAGACTTCTTATCCTCGCCCTTCTTCTGTTCGGACTTGTCGCTCTTCTCATCAGAGCTAGGACCCTTATCGGATTCAGCCTTCTCGGAAGCCTTGTCCTTGGAGTCGCCCTTTGCGGCTTCGGTCTTTTCCGTGGAACCCCGATCAGAGTTGTCCTTGTTCTGGGCCGAGCCCTTATTGACGCCAGCCATCAGCGAAGAACCCAGCGTAGAACCAAGCTGCTCGGAGAAAGAAGGCTTCTTGTCCGGCGAAGCAACGGGAGCGTCCG
Organism: uncultured Collinsella sp.; assembly: GCA_900549535.1. GTDB lineage: Bacteria > Actinomycetota > Coriobacteriia > Coriobacteriales > Coriobacteriaceae > Collinsella. The sequence continues at coordinate 288 of UROR01000008.1, forward strand.
GCGCCTTATTCGAGTCGCCCTTGGAAGCATCGGAATCAGGGGTCGTGTCAGAGCCGGAGCCGTTGTTAGAGCCGGTGTCAGCGGACGAATCGCTCGAGCCGGTAGATGAGTTAGAGGTGTCAGCGCCGGTCGAACCAGAGGCGGCGCTGTCCGTATTGCCGGTAAAGTTTGAAGACGAATCGCCCGCAGCAGAGCCGTTCGAATCGGAGCCATTCGAGGTAGAGCCGTCGTTGGTAGTGCCACCAGCAGAGCCATTACCGTCAGCATCGGTCGAGGGCGCATCCATCCTGTCATCGTTGGCATCGTCACTCGAGTCGTCATTCGAATCAGGTGTCGGCGAGGGCGCCGGCGTAGGCTCGGGCTGCACGGGCGTCGCAGCGGCAGCCTCATCCTCGGCGATATAAGCCAAGCAGTCCTTCAGCTCATTCTTATAACGGTTCTTCCAGCCCTCATGATACTGGGGCTGGCTCGAATACTTGGTGGCGACATTGTTGACCACGCTATTGGAGAGCGCCGTCACAAACTCACGGTCAGTCATATCATTAGAAAGATTCGCCCAGCGGAAGAAGTCCCTGCAGCCACCGGTGCCGCACATGTTGGTAATGCTCCACACCATGCCCTTGACGCAATCGGCACGGCCCGAAATATCAATACCAAGGCCGCTCTTGAGCCACGCCTCGGTCACCGCATAGTACGAGTTGTACGCATAGGCATCTTGAAGTGCTGAGAACTCAACAGGATCGGTGTTGTACGCACCTTGGAAGGCATCCTGAGCGATACGGCCCAACTCGGTGAGCTGGCCGTTCTCGTACATGGCATTGCTCGTGTTGGAAATCTCGCTGCCGCGATCAATCGCATCCTTAAGCATGCAGTATTTTTCAGGGTTGTAGTTGTAGGCCTGCTTCATAAACGGGATGAGCGACCAACGGCGGTCGAACTGGTAATAGCCCAGCGCGTTATAACCGTCGCCATACGAAAAGCCCTGGTTATAGTTGCCATGGCTCTCATATTTGGTGAAGTACTTCATCTCGGGAGTCACGTTGACAAACGAAACGCCCTGGACCGACCTCAGCACGCCCGAGAAGGACTGTTGGGTGTAAAGGCCCTTATCGATATCGGTGGCATCCGAGGCAACGCCCGGCGTGGGCTCCTCGGCGGCGGCGGGTGCCGGCGCGGAAACGGCACCAAACGAAAGCGCCAGCGTCAGGCCCGCGACAATCGCAGAATGCTTGGGCTGCATAAGATCCTCCCTGCATTGGTGTAGTTAAAGTGCAGTTTGCAAAGATAGATTTAAGTATTGCAGCTCGCCCGTTATTGCACAACAACCCCTCGGTAAACGGCAACAACCCTCCGCGAAATCTTAAGGAATTGCGCTCAACCTACAGCTTAATGTCAAAGTTGATCTCGGGAACGGCGGCCAAGTCTGCCAACGTCACGCCGTCGACGTACTTTTCAATCACGTCGTCCAGCCCGCGCCAGAACTTGACGGTCGAGCAAAGGTCGCTGCGGGTACAGCTATTGTCGATACCATCGCACGCCACCGGAGCCGTGCTGCCCTCGACGGCACGCAGGATGTCGCCGGCACGCACCTCGGCGGGGTCCTTGGCCATCATGTAGCCGCCGCCCTTGCCGCGCACGCTCTTAAGCAGGCCCGCCTTCATAAGCGGACGAACCAGCTGCTCCAAATACTTTTGCGAGATATGCTCGCGGTCGGCAACCTCGCGCAGGGCAATCTTGCCCTCGGCGTCACCGAGCGCCGCGATATAGATCATCAGCCGGAGGGCATAGCGGCCCTTGGAAGAAATGAGCATACCTACCCTCCCATCGCATCTGGGACAACATGACCAGCTTTGTTTGTCCCGAATCTTAAGTAAATGGGACAAACACAACAGGTTATTATGTCCCAGAATTTGAAAAGTCGAGTGGATTAGTCGGGTTTTCCCTTGACTAACGCCGAACCCATAGTAACTTTATTCCGAGAAGATTCCTAGGGTTTAGTACACCTATGAGTACACCATATACAGAGAGGGACAGCATGAGCGCAAATCCGCTGCTTTCCATCGAAGGTCTGACCGCCTCCGTGGACGAGAAGACCATCCTCCACAACGTCAACCTCAACGTCGCCGCCGGCGAGACCCACGTTCTGATGGGACCCAACGGCGCCGGCAAGTCCACCCTCGGCCACCTGGTCATGGGCGACCCCGTTTACACGGTCAACGACGGCCGCATCGTCTTTGACGGCCAGGACATCACCGAGCTCACCACCGACAAGCGCTCGCGCGCCGGCCTGTTCCTGAGCTTCCAGGCCCCGGTCGAGATTCCGGGCGTGCCGCTGTCGAGCTTTTTGCGCGCCAGCATCGCCGGCCGCCCCGGCCTGGAGATGAAGGGCAAGGAGTTCCGCCGTCGCGTCAAGGAGCTCGCGGCAGAGCTCAACATGGATACCGCCTACCTCAACCGCGAGCTGGGCGTGGGCTTCTCGGGCGGCGAGAAGAAGAAGGTCGAGATGCTCCAGCTCCTGTTGCTGCAGCCCAAGCTCGCCATCCTCGACGAGACCGACTCGGGCCTAGACGTCGACGCCCTGTCCACCGTCAGCCACGGCATGGACGCCTACCGCAAGAGCTGCGACGGCTCCATGCTCATCATCACACACAACACGCGCATCTTGGAGCACCTGGATGTCGACCGCGTCCACGTTATGGTCAAGGGCCACATCGTGCGCGAGGACGACGCCTCGCTCATCCCCTGGATCGACAAGAACGGTTTTGAGACCTTCGAGCGCGAGGCCGCCGAGCAGCGCGCCCAGGCCGAGGCCGCCGCTGCCGAGCAGCAGGCGTAAAGGGGCGACGCAATGACCAAGAACCGCACCGAGGTCGCGGACATCGACCGCAGCCTCTACGACTTCACCTATGGCGAGGAGGGATTCGAGCGCCTCGACGCCGGCATCACGCCCGACATCGTGCGCGAGATTAGCGCCAAAAAGGACGAGCCGCAGTGGATGCTCGACCTGCGTTTAAAGTCCCTCGAGATCTTCAACCGTTTTCCCGACCCGACGTGGGGCCCCTCCATCGAGGGCCTGGACATGGACAACATCGTCACCTACGTCAAGCCCAACACCGACCAAAAGCACGACTGGGAGTCGGTGCCCGACGACATCAAAAACACCTTTGAGCGCCTGGGCATCCCCGAGGCCGAGCGCAGCTACCTGGCGGGCGTCGGCGCGCAGTACGACTCTGAGCTGGTCTACCACAACATGCAGGACACCGCGTCCAAGATGGGCATCGTCTACTCTGGCATCGAGGAGGCCCTGCACGACCCGCAGTGGGAGCCGCTCATCCACGAGAAGTTTATGACGCTCATCCCGCCCACCGACCACAAGTTTGCGGCCCTGCACGGCGCCGTGTGGTCGGGCGGCTCGTTTGTCTACGTGCCCAAGGGCACCAAGCTCGATTTTCCGCTGCAGAGCTACTTCCGTCTTAACGCCAAGGGCGCCGGCCAGTTTGAGCACACGCTCATCATCGTCGAGGACGATGCCGACCTGCACTTCATTGAGGGTTGCTCCGCGCCCAAGTACAACGTGGCCAACCTCCACGCCGGCGCTGTGGAGCTCTTTGTGGGCAAACGCGCACACCTGCGCTACTCGACTATCGAGAACTGGTCCAAGAACATGTACAACCTCAACACCAAGCGTGCGCGCGTGGACGAGGATGGCGACATCGAGTGGATCAGCGGCTCCTTCGGCAGCCACGTGGGCTACCTCTACCCCATGAGCGTGCTCAACGGCTGCCGCGCCCGCTCGAGCTTTACCGGCATTACCTTTGCCGGCGCCGGCCAGAACCTCGATACCGGCTGCAAGGTCGTGCTCAACGCGCCCGAGACCTCGGCGACCGTCGAGACCAAGGGCATCTCCAAGAGCGGCGGCATCCAGACGTTCCGCAGCTCCATCGTGGCCACGCCCAAGGCCGAGGGCTCCAAGGCAACCGTGAGCTGCCAGTCGCTCATGCTCGACGATCTGAGCCGCTCCGACACTATTCCGGCCATGGACATCCGAGCCAAGAATGTCGACATCGGCCACGAGGCCACCATCGGACGTATCGGCGACGACAAGGTGTTCTACCTGATGAGCCGCGGTATCCCGGAGGAAGAAGCCCGTACCATGATCGTCAACGGCTTTGCCAACCCGGTCTCCAAGGAGCTACCGCTGGAGTACGCCGTCGAGATGAACAACCTGATCAAGCTCGAGATGGAAGGAGCGATCGGATAATGAATCAGACCACGAACACCGCTGCTACCACGCTCGAGCAGGTCAACGCGATGCCGGCTGCCACTTGGGGTTGGCTCAAGATGAACCAGACCAAGCTCGAGCTCTCTGACGAGCTTGCTGCCGCTCCCGCCGAGACCATTGAGGTCGAGGGCTTGGACGAGCAATTTGCTGGCGTGGCAGACGCGTTCGACGCCGCCATGGACGCCATGGCCGAGCGCTTCCCCGAGCGCCGCGCCTCCGCCCCGGGTGATGCCGCCGACCGCGCCCGCATCACGCCCGAGACCGAGCTCGACGTGCCCGCCACCTCCGTCTACCAGGCCGGCGCCATCAAGCTCGAGGAGGAGCTCTCCCCCGCCGAGGCCTTCGAGACCGGCATGGGCGAGGCTGCCTACACCTACCTGGCCAACCACGCTACCAAGTGCATCGTCATCGATGTGCCCGCATACAAGCACGCCACGGTTATCGTGCGTGTTAGCGGTGTCGATGCCGCCGCGGCCATCGCCGCCATCGACGTCGTCGCCCGTCCGCAGGCAACGCTCGACCTGCAGATCGCCCTGGACTCCCCCGTTGCCGGCCAAGGCGTCGTGGGTTCCGTGCTACGCGTGTGCGCCCACGAGTACGCCACCGTCAACGTGACCTGCACGCAGACGCTCGACGATAGCTGGATCGCGCTCGACGACACCGGCCTGTTCCTGGACGAGGGCGCGCGCGTCAACGTGCAGCACAGCGTCCTGGGTGCCGGCGCCAGTGCCACCGGCCTTGCCGGCGACCTGCTGGGCGATACCGCCAAGGTCACCATCGATACTGACTACCTGGGCGCCCGCGAGCAGGTGCGCGACTTTAACTACGAGCTGCGCCACCGCGGTCGCAAGACCGAGTGCGAGATCGACGCCAACGGCGTACTGACCGGCACGTCCAAGAAGGTCTACCGCGGCACCATCGACCTCGTGCACGGCTGCAAGGGTGCAACCGGCACCGAGCGCGAGACGGTGCTTTTGGCCAACAAGAGCGTCGACAACAAGACCGTCCCCGTCATCCTGTGCGACGAGGACGACGTCGCCGGCAACCACGGAGCCACCATCGGCCACGTCCGCGACGAGCAGCTGTTCTACCTCGCCTGCCGCGGCCTTGACCAAAACGCCGCCGAGGACCTGTTCGTCCGTGCCAAGCTGGAGGACGTCGCGCTTTCCGCCACCGACGAGCGCACCCGCGCCGCCGTCGTCCGCCTGGGCAACAACCTGATCGACAACTTTGAAGAGGAGCTCGCATGATCGACACCGAGCACGTTAAATGCGATACCTGTACCGCACCGGAGCCTATGGAGCTCGACGCCAGCGACGAGGCCTCGCGCGGCTGGCCTACCGTCGATATCGAGACCAATCCCTACAAGGCACAGTTCCCGCTGTTCCAGCAGCACCCCGAGATCGCCTTCCTCGATAGTGCCGCCACCGCGCAGCGCCCTGCCTGCGTGCTCGACGCCGAGCGCGACTTCTACCAGCGCATGAACGCCAACCCCCTGCGCGGCCTGTACTCGCTGTCCGTCGAGGCAACCGACGCCATCGCGAAGGTCCGCCAGAAGATCGCCGACCTCATCGGCGCCTCACAGGCCAACGAGGTCGTCTTCACCCGCAACACGAGCGAGTCGCTCAACCTGGTCGCCAAGAGCTTTGCGCCCACAGTGCTCGAGCCCGGTGACGAGGTCGTCATCACCATCATGGAACACCACTCCAACCTAATCCCGTGGCAGCAGGTCTGCCGCGAAACCGGCGCCAAGCTCGTCTACCTCTACCCCACCAAGACTGGCCAACTCACCACCGAGGAGGTTCTTGCCAAGGTTGGTCCCAAGACCAAGATTCTGGCCGTGGGTCAGGTTTCTAACGTGCTGGGCGTCGAGAACCCGGTCAAGAACCTCGGCAAGCTCGTGCACAAGTACGGCGGCTACCTGGTCGTCGACGGTGCACAGTCGCTGCCGCACATGCCGGTCGATGTGGCCGACCTGGGCGCCGACTTCTTTGCCTTTAGCGCGCACAAGGCCATGGGCCCCATGGGCATCGGCGTGCTGTGGGGCAAAATGGACCTGCTCAACGCCATGCCGCCCATGCTCACCGGCGGCGAGATGATCGATTCGGTCACCGAGCAGGACGCCGTCTGGGCGCCCGTCCCCGAGAAATTCGAGGCCGGCACGCAGGACGCCGCCGGCATCTTCGCCACGGGTGCAGCACTCGACTACCTGGTCAACACGGTGGGTTACGAGAACATCCAGGCCCGCGAGCGGGCACTCGTCCACTATCTGATGGGCGAACTCATGCAGCTCGACTTTGTCCAAATCATCGGTTCCATCTACTGGGACAACCACCACGGCGTTGTGAGCTTTAACGTCAAGGGCATCCACCCGCACGACGTCGCGAGCATCATGGACATGGACGGCGTCTGCATCCGCGCCGGCCACCACTGCGCGCAGCCGCTGCTCACCTGGCTGGGCGTCGAGAACCTTGCCTGCTGCCGCGCCAGCGTGGCCTTCTACAACGACAAGGCCGACATCGACAAGTTCATCGCCGGCCTGCATCACGTTTGGAGCACGTTCAATGGGTAATCTGTACACCTCCACCACGTTTATGGAGCACAACTCGCACCCCGACTATAAGTACGAGATGGATGCTCCCACGCACGAGCACGACGGCATCAACCCCAGCTGCGGCGACGAGCTCACCTTGCAGCTGCGCGTCGAGAACGGCGTGATCGAGGAGGCCTCCTTTACCGGCCACGGCTGCGCCATCAGCCAGGCCAGCGCCGACATCATGGCCGACCTCATCACCGGCGAGACCGTCGAGGAAGCTCACCGCTTGGCAGAGCTCTTCCTCGCCATGATCCGCGGCGAGAAGCTCTCCGAGGACGACCTGGAAGACCTGGACGAAGCCGCCCAGCTCCAGGACATCTCGCACATGCCCGCCCGCGTCAAATGCGCCGAGCTCGCCTGGCGCACCCTCGACGGCATGCTCGAGGGACAAGTTAACGAATAGCGGATGCCCTAAATCCAAGGATTTTGATTGTCGAGCCGTCCGATACGGACGACTCGGCTTTTTCATAACGAGCGCGGATACACAGTCCGCGCGTCCGGCGCCCGGTCTGTCATTTACTGCGCTGTCAGCTGCGAACACGGGCGTTTTCCACAGCATCAAATGCCTGCCGCAGGGCCACGGACCCGCCAAGCAATGTGCCAAGCCCCGTCCTACCGGGCTCCGGCTCGCCTCGCGCCTGCCGCAGACGGGTCCCCTAGGGTGCGGCGTGCATTTTTGCGAGTATTCAGCACGACAAGCCGTATGTATACGCATTGGAAGCGTTAATCAACATCTCCAGTCGCCTTTATATTGCGTTTTAGAACAAGAATCGTGGTCTCAGGAGGCGCAAACATGAGTTTCGGGAGCGTATCGGCAGGCATAAATAGTTTCAGAGCCCGTATGTTGCAAAATAGCGGCGGCGCCGACAGCACCACGATGCAGAAAACTCCGCTTTTTGCACGGCGCGGACGGGGGTAGGAACGGGCAAAACCGAGCGGAGCCGTAATTTTATGCATGACGGCAATCGTTCTATGCAAATAAAGAAGCGCAGTGACCGTACCAAGCTTTTAGAACAATAGTTGTGGCATATGGGCGACCCCAGCTGCGGTGCACAGGCGGCCCTACACCACGTTTCCGCCAGTCCGCACCGCTGTTCGTGCACAGGCACGCACAATGCGAGAAACGGTACTTTTGCCAATCCCCGTATACCGCTCAATCTGACGCACCGTAAAACCGGCATCGTGCAATCCAAGAATAACGATGTTGCGCTGCGCCGACGGTGTGGCTTTAACCCCGTTGAGCTTAACCCCGAGCCCCTTCGACAACTTGTCGGCAAAGGCTCGCCGCTCCCACTCCGTCTCTTCTAGATCGGGCATCGCCGGCTCGCAGCCGTCGGGCGTCGAAAGCGAATAGGCAATAAAGGCCTTGGCGGAACCAAAAAGCTCAAGCACGCAAGAAGGATCAGAAAATCCCCTCGCGACATCAGCCGCGTCACCGTCGTAAGCGCGCAAATGCTCGGCAAAGCTGCTCCAGGGATAACGCTCGATTAAGCTGATGCCCGCCTCCTGCGGATCGGCGTGTACGGAGCGAATAGCCTCCATCACCTGCCAGTCGGTATCGAGCGAGCGCCGGTCAAAACGGTTCTGGAACAGATGGCCTGTGCGCCTCGTGCGTTTATTGAACCGCCGCGCGTACGTCAAAAGCAGTCGGTGCATCGCCGCGCTCATCCTGTCCTCGTAATCTGCAAGCACCAAATGCACGTGATTGCCCATAAGGCACCAGGCGATAACCGTCACGCCCGCCTCGCGGCAGCACTCGCGCATCAGCTCCAAAAACTCCCGCCGGTCTTCATCGCCCTCAAAGATGAGCTGTTTGCCCGCACCGCGAGCACAGACATGGTAAAAGCCCGTAACCGTTCTCCAAACGCGCTGCATGGCGCTCCCTTCGCCGGGATCTGCTTGCCATCCAATACAGCACGATTGAAGCGTGCCATCAAAACATTCACGCAAAACAATACACTCGCGCGGCAAAAGGCAGTAAACAGGCGGCGAACGGCACCGTTGCAACAGGTCAACCCCCGCAACGCTTACAAGAGCCGACCAAAAGCTTGCCCAAGACGGACCCCCTCTATGGAAGTTCGCGACCACAGAACATAGAGTTAAACCGTTTCAATTAAAACTTCCAGACTTCTCGCTACGAAAACTGAGCCGTTCGCCGAATATTCCGTGCATTTCGCGGTATTATAGGGGCTGCATGTCATGTCCCTTTCGAAGGGTCGCCCGGCAATCGCCAGCCACGACCCCCAGACGGGACGCCAACACGATAGAGAGGAGAGGCATGCAGTACTCACAGGAAGTGGAGAACATGTGCCCCGTTGCCAAGGGTGCATACCACGGCCCCGCACCCATCCCCGAGGAGGGCAAGTGGGTCCAGGCTAAGGAGATTTCCGACATCTCCGGTCTTACGCACGGTGTGGGTTGGTGCGCACCTCAGCAGGGCGCCTGCAAGCTCACGCTGAACGTCAAGGACGGCATCATCGAGGAGGCCCTCGTTGAGACCATCGGCTGCTCGGGCATGACCCACTCTGCCGCCATGGCTTCCGAGATCCTTCCCGGTAAGACCATCCTCGAGGCCCTCAACACCGACCTCGTCTGCGACGCCATCAACGTTGCTATGCGCGAGATCTTCCTGCAGATCGTTTACGGCCGCAGCCAGACCGCGTTCTCCGAGGGCGGCCTGCCCGTGGGCGCCTCCCTCAACGACCTCGGCAAGGGCCTTCGCTCCCAGGTCGGCACGATGTTCGCCACCGCCGAAAAGGGCCCCCGTTACCTCGAGATGGCCGAGGGCTACTGCTCCCGCGTCGCGCTCAACAAGGAAAACGAGATCGTCGGCTACGAGTTTATCAACCTCGGCAAGATGATGGACTTCATCAAAAAGGGTATCGATGCGAACGAAGCGCTCGAAAAGGCCAAGGGTCACTATGGTCAGTGGGACAACGCTGCCAAGTACATCGACCCGCGTCAGGAATAAGGAAGGGAGGACGAAACAATGGCTTTATTTGAAAACTACGAGAGAAGAATCGACAAGATCAACGGCGTCCTCGCTCAGTACGGTATCTCTTCCGTCGAAGAGTGCCGCGAGATCTGCAAGGCCAAGGGCTTTGACCCGTATGAGATCGTCAAGGGCATCCAGCCCATCTGCTTTGAAAACGCCTGCTGGGCGTACACCGTCGGCGCGGCCATCGCCATCAAGTCCGGCGTGAAGTCCGCGGCCGAAGCCGCCAAGATGATCGGCGTGGGTCTTCAGTCCTTCTGCATCGACGGCTCCGTCGCCGAGGACCGCAAGGTCGGTCTCGGTCACGGCAATCTCGGCGCGATGCTGCTCTCCGACGAGTCGAAGTGCTTTGCCTTCCTCGCCGGTCACGAGTCCTTCGCCGCCGCAGAGGGCGCCATCGGCATCGTCAAGAACGCCAACAAGGCCCGCAAGGAGCCGCTGCGCGTCATCCTCAACGGTCTGGGCAAGGACGCTGCGCAGATCATCAGCCGCATCAACGGCTTCACCTACGTGAAGACCCAGTTCGACTACTTCACGGGCGAGCTCAAGGTCGTCGAGACCATCCCCTACTCCGATGGTCCCCGCGCCGCCGTCAACTGCTACGGCGCCGACGACGTCCGCGAGGGCGTTGCCATCATGTGGCACGAGAACGTCGACATCTCGATCACCGGTAACTCCACCAACCCCACGCGCTTCCAGCACCCCGTCGCTGGCACCTACAAGAAGGAGCGCCTCGAGGCTGGCAAGAAGTACTTCTCCGTCGCTTCCGGCGGCGGCACGGGCCGTACCCTGCACCCGGACAACATGGGCGCCGGCCCTGCCTCTTACGGCATGACCGACACCATGGGCCGCATGCACTCCGACGCCCAGTTCGCCGGTTCTTCCTCCGTGCCTGCGCACGTTGACATGATGGGTCTCATCGGCATGGGCAACAACCCCATGGTCGGTGCCACCGTCGCCTGCGCTGTCGCCGTCGAGGAGGCCCTCAAGGCCTAATCGCGCCCGCGCGATGCTCATATAGTTGAGCTTTGGAGCCGCTATCTTTCGAGGTAGCGGCTCTTTTTGTTTGTGCTGTCGCGGGGTAGCTAATGCCAATATATCAGTTGGGTCGAAATACGAGATGTGATGAGATGGAGCGTCAGAGCGTCCATGACGCCCACCTGCCATATTTGCCCTTTACCGATTTGCCGAGTCTTTGCGGCCCCATTGCCGATCACCCGTGCGACAATGCGCCGGACGAGAAAGGAATCCGATGGAATCGACTGACGTACTGGTAATTGGATCTGGCATTGCGGGCCTTTGCGCCGCCATCGAAGCGGCACGCACGGGTGCAACCGTCACTGTGGCAAGCGCCGGAAAGACTATGAGTGGATCGAGCTTCTTCCCCGGAACCTGGGGCCTGGGGCTTATCGGACCCGTTAACGAAGACGACGAACAAGACCTCATCGATACCATCCAGACCGTTGGTGGCGGCGTCGCCGACCCCGAGCTTGTCCAGACGTTTGTCCACAGCATTCCCCAAGCAATTGAATGGCTCGAGCAAGACCTAGGCGTTGAGCTCCAGCGTCCGCAAAGCGCTGAGAGCGCCCAGCAAAAGCAATTTATCCCCTGTTTTGACCACAAGACGCGCATGTGGCGCGGCCTCACCCGTAAGCCCCTTGAGGACGCTCTGACGACCCGGATCGAGTCGCTCGGCATTCGCCTGCTCCCCCGCCATGAGCTTATCGACCTTGTTGAAGATACGGACGGAAAGATTGTCGGCGCCACGCTCTACGACCGGACAAACGAGCGTCTCGTGCCTATGGCAGTCAAGGCCACTATCATCGCTGCGGGCGGCACGGGTGGCCTGTTCGAGCGCAGCCTCACTTCCGCCGACGTGCTCAGCTCATCACAGGCTATCGCGCTGGCGCACGGTGCGTCCCTTACTAATATAGAGTTCATGCAGATGATGCCCGGCTTTATAGAGCCCAAGCGAAACCTTGTTTTTAACGAGAAGACCTGGCGCTACGTACATGTAGACCAGCCGGTCGATATCGCCGACGATAAGCTCGACGATCTGCTCGAGCAACGCTCCGGATATGGTCCCTTCACTTCGCGTCTGGATTCTCGCGCTATCGACCTAGCCATCGACCAAGCGGGAGCCGAAGGCCTGGCGCTCCACTACGACTTCCCCCGCGAGGACGTCCCCGAGTTTGTGCAGACCTTTGCCACCTGGCTACAAGACGAGCACGGCATCGCGCCGACCGACGAGATGCGCGTGGCGATGTATGCCCACGCCGCTAACGGCGGCATCAAGATCGATAAGACCGCGCAAACGGGCGTTGAGGGCCTCTACGCTTGCGGCGAGGCGACAGGCGGCATGCACGGCGCCGACCGCATCGGCGGCTTGTCGAGTGCCAATGGCATCGTATTCGGGCGCATCGCGGGCGCATCGGCAGCTCGAGCAGCGCTGGACGCTCCCGAGGCGGCCGCTCCGATGGATATCGCCCTCCCTCAGTATGGCATTGCCACAACAGATGCCGAACGCCTGACACACAGCCTTAAGCACACGATGAGCACCTATTGCATGATCAACAGGACCGAAGCAGGTCTATCCAAGGCCCTGCAACAGCTTGAAAGCCTGAAAGACGAGGCAACGGCGCTGAGCAAGCCGCATGCCAATGACAGCGAGATCGCAGCCCTCGCCCGCCTGCAATCGCAGAATCAGCTGGCAACGGAGATGGTCAAAGCCATGCACAAGCGGACCGAAAGTCTCGGATCGCACTGCCGAGCGAATTAAACTGGACACCTATCTAAAGCAAAACACAACTAATCGATATCTATGGGCCCCGTGAACTCGAAGTGGCACGGGGCCCATTCGTGTCCGCACGGCAGCGTATCCTAATTCTGAATACAGAGCGGGCAAAGCCCGCATAGACAATAGGCCAGCGAGGAGGAGATATGGACAGTAGAGATATCGAGAAGTGGCGTGTCAAACTTGATAGCTACGCCAATGTGGAAGACGGCGTTGAGTATTGGCTCGCACGCGATTTAATGGAACCCATGGGGTACACTCGATGGGAGAACTTTGCCGAAGTTGTTAAGAGGGCAAAAGTCTCGTGCGAAACAAACAAAACTCCAGTTGATTCCCATTTTCGTGACACCACGAAAATGGTAACTGCCGGTGTCGCCGCTCGCGCGGTTAAAGACTACAAACTTACGCGCTATGCATGCTATTTAATCGCCCAGAACGGAGATTCAAACAAGCAAGAAATCGCGCTCGCACAGGCGTACTTCGCCGTGCAGACGCGCCGCCAAGAGCTCATAGAGCAGCGCTTCGCAGAGATTCAGCGCTTGCAGGCGCGCCACTCGCTATCTGATTCAGAGAAACAGCTCTCGGGTATTGCGTTCAAACGCGGCGTGGACTCCAAAGGATTCGCAATCATCAAGTCGAAGGGCGATGAAGCGTTATTCGGCGGCAGAAGCACGGCGGAAATGAAGCAACAGCTCGGCGTATCCAAGAGCTCGGCATTGGCGGACAGGCTAGCCGATGTTCTCATCAAAGCAAAGGACCTTACGAACTCGATGACGGCCTTCAACGCCGAGGAACACGACCTGTACGGTCTGGACCAGATCAAGCAAGAGCACGTCGAGAACAACACAAGCGTGCGTGGCAGCCTCATCGACCGCGGAATTGTACCCGAGAACCTACCGCCTGCCGAAGATACAAAGAAGCTCGAACGTCGCGTGAAAGCAGACGAGAAAAAGCTCAAGGAGGGTACAGACGGATTCACCGACCCCCAGGGCAGGCTCGACTTGTAAAGCGTCTGTGCCCTTACGGGTTCGACCCCATGCGAGGTTAACAAAAAAGACGGCCAACTTTCGCTGACCGTCTTAACATGCTTTGGTGGGCCGTCAGGGGGTCAGCCTGCTTTGCAGGCGGCCGCTTCGGCGCTTTGCGCCTTGCGCGCTGCGCTGGTAAATGCTTACGCATTTCCTCAGCTTCGCGCCCCGACGGGTTCGACCCCATGCGAGGTCAACAAAAAAGCGACCAGCCTAAGCCAGTCGCTTTAACATACTTTGGGTGGGCCGTCAGGGGGTCGAACCCTGGACCTTGGGATTAAGAGTCCCCTGCTCTACCAACTGAGCTAACGACCCGATATCAACACGAAGCAAGAACTGGGGTGGGTAAAGGGACTCGAACCCTCGACCTACGGGACCACAACCCGTCGCTCTAGCCAACTGAGCTACACCCACCGTGTCCTGTGCGCTTCGCGCTCGACTATTATTGCAAGGAACGCCACGCGATGCAAGCCCCAATTTTCAAGAATTTTGAAAAGAGTTTTTCGGATCCATTTCGAGCAAATCCCACCGGTTTCATAGGAGTAAACTTGCCCCACTGCAAATGCTCGAAAGGACCGGCATGAAAGAACTCTCCAACCGCACGGCGGCGTTTACCGATTCGGTCATCCGCCGCATGACGCGCATCTCCAACAAGTATGGTGCCGTCAACCTGTCGCAGGGCTTCCCCGACTTTGATCCCCCGGCGCAGCTGCTCGATAGCCTCAGCACCATCGCCACCGATCCCAAGCCGCTCTATCACCAGTACTCCATCACCTGGGGCTCCCAAGCCATGCGTGAGGCGCTTGCCGCCAAGCAGGAGCATTTTATGGGCATGCCGGTGAACCCCAACGAGAATATCGTAGTCACTTGCGGCTCCACCGAGGCCATGATGGCCGCCATGATGACGGTCACAAACCCCGGCGACAAGGTCGTCATCTTCTCGCCATTCTACGAGAACTACGGCGCCGACACGATCCTCTCGGGTGCCGAGCCCATCTACGTGCCGCTTAACCCACCTGCGTTCGACTTTGACCGCGAGACACTCGAGGCGGCCTTCCGCGACAACGATCCCAAGGCCATCGTCCTGTGCAACCCTTCCAACCCCTGCGGCAAGGTCTTTACGCGCGAGGAGCTCACCTTTATCGCCGACCTCTGCAAACAGTACGACGCCTACTGCATTACCGACGAGGTATACGAGCACATCGTCTACGCGCCCCACGAGCACGTCTATATGGCCACGCTGCCCGGCATGTTCGATCGAACCATCAGCTGCAGCTCGCTGTCCAAGACCTACTCCATCACCGGCTGGCGCCTAGGCTACACCATCGCTCCCGCCGAAATCACCGAGCGCATCAAAAAGGTCCACGACTTCCTCACCGTAGGCGCCGCCGCTCCCCTGCAAGAGGCCGTCGTCACCGCCCTCAACTTCGACGACAGTTATTACCAGGAGGTCCTCGACCTCTACACCGCCAAGCGCGACCTATTCTGTCAGGGACTCGACAGCATCGGCCTCACGCACAACGTGCCGCAGGGCGCCTACTACGTGATGATGGACATCTCTGAGTTTTGCTATGACAGCGACCTCGACTTCTGCGAGGACCTGGCCTCAAAGGTGGGCGTGGGCGCCGTGCCCGGCTCGAGCTTCTTCCGCGAGCCCGTCAACCATCTGATTCGTTTCCACTTTGCCAAGCGAGACGAGACGCTTAACGCGGCGCTTGAGAACCTCAAGTCTCTGCGTGATAAAATCGAGCCGCGCGGGTAAGGACGGTCAGTAACTAAAGGCACTAAAGAAACCTCGTGAACCCGTTGGGCCATGAGGTTTCTTTTTATAGCGACCTCATTTATTTTTTAGAGCGCTATACTTTAGTCACGGAGCAACTCGTCCAGAGAGGAATACTATGGCAGAGCAGCAGCTTATCGGAGCGCTCGAGGCCGGCGGCACCAAGATGGTCTGCGCCACGGGCTATGCAGACGGCACGGTCCTGGAACGCGAGCAGATTGCGACCACGACCCCGCAGGAGACCGTTGAGGCCGTCAACGCATGGTTTGCCGACAAGGACATCGCCGCGCTGGGCATCGGCGCCTTTGGCCCCACCGCAGTCAACCCTGCCTCGTCCCAATACGGCAAGATCCTGGAGACGCCCAAAACGGCATGGCGCTACTTTGACCTGCTGGGCACCATCCAAAACGAGCTCAATATTCCCTGCGGCTACGACACCGACGTCAACGTCGCCTGCCTGGGCGAGGTCACCTTTGGTTGCGCCCAGGGCCTCACTGACGTGGTGTATCTGACCATCGGTACCGGCGTGGGCGCCGGCGTGCTCTCGGGCGGTAAGCTCGTGCACGGCATGATGCATCCCGAGGCCGGCCACATCCTGGTCACTCGCGACCCGCGCGACACCATTGGCGAGCACAGCGGCTGCCCCTTCCACGACAACTGCCTCGAGGGCCTCATCGCCGGTCCCGGCGTCAAAAAGCGCTGGGGTGGCAAGAGCGCCGGAGAGATGGCCGATGACCCGGAGGCCATGGGCCTGCTCGCCGGCTATCTGGCGCAGGCGCTCATGACCTACATCCTGTGCTACGCACCGCAAAAGATCGTCATCGGTGGCGGCGTGGCCGACCACACCCCCATCGTGCCGCTCGCGCGCAAGAAGTGCGCCGAGATGCTCAACGGCTACATCGTCACGCCCGAGATGGCCGACATCGATAACTACATCGTCAACAACAGCCTCGAGGGCAAGCAGGGCATCATGGGCTGCCTGGCCCTGGGCGCACAGGCGCTTCAGTAGCAGACGCACCCACAGGGCGTGGCGCGCCCGGCAAATCCGACCTACGGAACGACGCCACCACGTCTCATATAAGCCCTCAAATAAAAAAGGCCGCCTAGGACCAAACAATACGTCCTAGGCGGCTTTTTTGGCGCGCATCAGCGGCCGTAAGAGATATCGGAGCACAACGCCCGTTGCCGCTCCGCAGCAGTCGATCATCACATCGGTGATCATGCCGGCGCGTCCCGGCACAAAGAGCTGAATCGTCTCGTCGATCGAAGGAATCAGCAGCAGGAACACCGCCGTGGGCAGCAGCACGTCAAAGGTGCGCCGGCCCTCAAAATCAAAGGCGTGCGTTGCCAAGATGCCGAGCACCATATACTCGGTAAAATGCGCGCATTTGCGAACAACAAAGTTGGTCACCCATTCATATGGAAGTCCCACGCCGTGCAGGAAACCGCGGATAGCTTCCATGACCGTTAGGCTCAGCGAGCCCGACCCCGAGCCGGGAACCAGCGAATTGCCCCAGATCAAGAGCGCCATCAGGCAGGTCACGACCGCCCATTTTCGATTGATCTTAACCATGCAGAAGTTATGCCTCCGCGCGGAGCGGCGCGAAGCTGGCGGTACCGCCCTCGATAACGCTCAGATAGGCACGACCCGTACGCTTGGCGGTAGAGGACTGCAGGCGCTCGATCTCTTCCTCGAGGATCTGATTGACGCGCTCGTGACGACGGTTTTCCATAATGCCGGCGGCAATAGCCTCGGCCCGCTCGATGCTCTCGCGCGAGATACGGGCAGTATCCTCGGGGAACACAGCGCTGTGACGGCCGACATAGGCGGGGGCAGCAGGCTGAGGGGCAGCGACGGGAGCGGGGGCTGCAACAGGAGCAGGCTCGTCAATCTCATCCAGAATCGCGGTGGCGGCGGCCCACATGTCCTCGTGGCCCGAGTAATCGGCCATGGGGACATCAACCTCGAGCGAGGCGTCCGGAAGGTCGCCGGTGTCGATGCGATCTTGGGCATCAATCGATGCGGTGATGGCTGCAGGCTCATCGAGGTCATCGAGATCGATGTCCGCGGCACCGGAAATGATAGGCATGCTGGCGAGGTTTGCGTTGTACGGCGCAGCCTCAGCCGCCTGCTGCTGGGCAGGAGCGCCCCAAAGCGAGCTTTCGGCGGCACGGCGGGCGGCAACGGCCTCCTCGTCCGCGGCCATGGCTTCATCAACGTACGAATTGTCGACAGAAGCGTTCGCGTCGCCCGAGGTAGCGTTGTAGGCGTTATTGGCTGCCGCGTTGGCAACGAGTGCCACAAAAGCCGCCGTGCTGCCCGCAGGGGCGGCCTGGGAGCCCGACACGGCACGCGCCGCGGCGGCGATGTCGTCGCGATTGAAGGAGCCGGTCTGCCCGCCGTTGGTGAGCTCGTCGATGGCGACTTGATAGACGTCGCGCGAGCGCGCAGGGTCGCAGCTAACCGGCGAATCGTCGTCGAGCATGCTGTCGATCATGGACCAAGCCTCGGCCTCGTCCATAGCATCTGCGGCACGAGCAATGGTAGGAACACCATCGTCGGCATGACGGCGCTGGAACGCACCAGTCAGGCCGGAAAGGAATGCCGAGTTAGACTGCTCCGACTGAGCCTGAGAAGCAGAAGTCGCAGCGTAAGGAGTCGCATCCTGCTGCTGAGCTGGAATCGAGGCGGTCTTGAACTCGCTTTGATGCTGATTGAGATTGGCGGCACCGCCCATGGCATCGGGCTGGAACAGACGCTCTTCACGCTGCGCACGATACTCGGAGATACCCAGCGAGGCGGCATAGATACCCACGCCCGCCACCGCGCCCACGGCGAAGGGAACCGCACCCGCCACGACCGTCTCGTTCACCGACGAAAACGGCAGCGTCGCGGCATACATAACCACGGGAGCGGCAAGACCGATCCCGCACGAAAGTCCGGCAAGGACTGCTCGTTGTGTTGCATCAGAAGAAGCCATGAGCTCTCCCCATCTTCCAGCACCCAAATCGCATCATTCAGTTGGCTGCGCGAGAGAAGATGAAGCGGGGCTATGCCCCAAAGCAACGGTATATGGTTCGTTTCATCTGCGTTTTCCGTCGCGAAGCTTAAAAGCTATTATGCGAAACCGCCCTGCCGATTGCAAGCGACGATGTCGGATTGAAACGGGAAACCTGCTGCTCGTCGGTCTTACGGTCAAAAATAAGCGCGGAGCGGCGCAATGGAAAGGGGCCGAGGCTCAAAGCCCCGACCCTTTATCGCATTGATGACTATCGCAGCGCGTGGATGACAACCTAGAACGTCTGCTCGTAGTCGCTGTGTTTTTTGGCCGAACGCACCAGGAACTCCTGGTTGGTGTTGGTGCCCTTCAGACCCTTGATAAACGACGCCGCCGCACGCTCGGTATTGTTCATGCCGGCAAGAATGCGACGCAGACCAAAGACAAACGGACGCATCTGCTCGTCGACCAACAGGTCCTCGTTACGCGTACCGGAGGCAACGGGGTCGATAGCCGGGAAGATGCGGCGGTCGGCCAGGTCGCGGTCGAGCTTAAGCTCCATGTTGCCGGTGCCTTTGAACTCCTCAAAGATGACCTCGTCCATCTTGGAACCGGTGTCGATGAGGGCAGAGGCCAGGATGGTGAGCGAGCCACCGTTCTCGATATTGCGGGCTGCACCCAGGAAGCGCTTGGGCGGATACAGGGCCGCCGAATCGACGCCGCCCGAAAGGATGCGGCCCGAGGCGGGCGCCGCCAAGTTGTAAGCGCGGGCGAGGCGCGTGATGGAGTCGAGCACCACCACGACGTCGCCACCCAGCTCAACAATGCGCTTGGCGCGCTCGATGACGAGCTCAGCCACGCGGGTGTGGTTGTCGGCAGGCATATCGAAGGTCGACGCCACAACCTCACCCTTGATGGAACGCTGCATATCGGTGACCTCTTCGGGGCGCTCGTCGACGAGCAGGCAGATGAGGTGCACCTCGGGGTTGTTAATCGAGATGGACTGGCAGATCTTCTTGAGGATCGTGGTCTTGCCGGCCTTGGGCGGGGACACGATCAGGCCGCGCTGGCCCTTGCCAATCGGCGACACGATGTCGATGGCGCGACCGGTGATGGAATCCTTGCCGTGCTCCATGCGCAGCGGCTCATTGGGATAGACCGGGGTGAGGTCGCCGAACTTGGGACGGTTGCGAATCTGCTCGGGGTCCAGACCGTTGACGGTCGTGATTTTGGCGAGGCCGGCGCGCTTGTCGCCGCCGCGCGAAGGACGCAGCGAGCCCTCGATGACGTCGCCCGTGCGCAGGCGCGCGGAGCGGATGAGGTAGGCGGGCACGAAGGCGTCGTCGTTGGACTTCATGTAGCCATGGGCGTGGATGATGCCGGAGCTGTCCGGGCGAATCTGCAGAATGCCCTTGATGTCGCGGAAGCCCTCGGCCTTCGCGGCGGTGACGTAGATCTCCTCGACGAGCTCGGCTTTCTTCTTGCCGGTCGTCTCGATCTCGAACTCCTTGGCCTTCTCGCGAAGTTCGGCGACCTTCATGGCAGCGAGCTCCTCGCGCGAAAGCGTGGGCTCGGTGGGAGCGGCATTACGCTCCTTGTTGCGTTGCTTGCGATCGCGCTGGCGGTTGCGACGGTCGTTGTTGCGCTCGTCCTTGCGCTCGTTGCGCTCCTCGTTGCGCTTGTGCTGGCGACGGTTGGGGCGAGCGCCGTCTTCGCCCTCGGCGGGGGCGGCACCATCGGTTGCGGTGGTGTCAACATTGGCCGTAGCGGCGTCATTGGCCTCGGCGCCAGAATCAACCTGCGCTTCGACATCAGCATGCTGCTCGGTGGCCTTGGCCTTAACGGACTTCTTGCGACCGCGCTTGGGCTTCTCGGATGCAGGCTGTTCGACGTCCTGGGGCTCGGCGGCATCAGTCGATACATCGGCGGTCGTCTCGGCGGAATCCTCGGACGCGCCCTTCTTGGCAGCCTTAGCCTTGGACGTGCGCTTAGCAGCAGTGCGACGCCTGCGACCGGGACGGACGTCGGCGGGCTCGGCATCGGCAGAAACGGCCTCGGAAGTCGTAGCATCCTGGACGGGTTCATCGGCAGCAGTTGAGGACTTGGCGGTCGCCGCAGCATCCCGAGCGGCGGCGGCTGCGGCTGCGGCCTTCTCGGCCTCGACAAAGGCCTTGGGCTTGCGACCGCGACGGTGCGGGCGCAAAGCCGGATCGACAACGGGAACTTCGCTGGCCTCGACAGGCGCAGCGGGCTCAACAGGCGATGTGCCCTCCCCTGCCGCGGAACGGACCGAAGCCTCAGTGAGCTCGGGGGTTACCTGTTCAGCAACCTGCTCGGCCTTAGCAGCCGTGCGACGGCGTGTGCGCGGTACCGGCTTCTCGGTCGGCTGGTCGGCGACAGGAGTCTCGGTGGCGGCAGGCGTCTCGAGCACAGACGGAGCTGCAAGCTCGGTCAGAGCCGCGGCCTCGCGCTCGGCAGCACGACGGCGGGCGCGCACCACCTGAGCCTCGCTAATCTGCGCCAACGCACGTGCCTGCGCGACCTCATCGGAAATCGGCGCCGAGGAGTCAGCTGCAACGGTGCGCTTGGCGCGCGTCGTGCGCGTGGTACGGCGCTTTGGCTTGGTGACCTCCTCGCCGTCAGCGGCAGGCTTGGCCGTGCGGCGCGTGCGCTTGGGCTTTGCCGGAGCAGCCTCCTCACCAGTTGCAGGCACGGCCTTCTCAGCCGCTACAGGCATAGGCGTCGAAGCAGCCTTAGGCGTCTCAGGAGCCGAGGCTTGCGCGGGCGCCGCGACCTGGTCCGACGCAACCGGTGCAGCGGGAGCGGCCTGCGTCGTCGTTATTTCGTTTTCTTGCTGTTGATCAGACACAGTGTTTGCTCAACTTTCTTTTCAAGCCCTGTGATCACATGCTCCCTGCATAAACCTTCAGGGCGGCTAAACAGTCTAGTTCCGTTCAAAACGACGGACATCATTGATCTGTATCGAGATGATTGCGTCAACTACGCAGCGTTAGTGTAACACAACCGCCGCCACCTGCAACTTAGTCATTGGGGACGTTCTTAAACGACTAGTCAAAAGGGACACTCTTTGGTTAAACACCCACAAATCTGACTGCCTCCGCCAAAACTATGGCGGTTTACTACGATGGATCGCTCAACCGCGACCACTCCGAAACTTGTTGAACTAAAACCGCAGGTAGATGCCTTGCACTTTTTAGCAAAAGCCGGCGTGGTTAGAATTCCTCAATTCATCGTAGTAAACCGGCATAGTTTCGTATTTCCAGCAGTTCCAAATTCATCAATACGTCGGCGTTTGCGAAAAAAGCCCGACCTCCGTAGGAGATCGGGCTTATAGGGCTCAGTTAAACCAAACCTACACGGTCAAATGACCCGCAGATTACATCTGCTCGGGCGCGGAAACGCCAACGAGGGTAAGCACCAGGGCGAGCGTCACGCGGACAGCGTCGCAAGCTGCCAGACGGGCGCGCGAAAGCTCGGGGTCGACGGGACGGCCCTCGCTCGGCAGAACCTGGCAGGCAGCGTAGAAGCTGTGGAAGTCGCCGGCGAGCTCCTCGGCAAAGTGGGTCAGACGGAACGGGGCGCGATCGCGAGCGCAGCTGGCGATCAGGTCGGTGAGCTCATTGAGCTTGCGCGAAAGGGCGAGCTCGGTCGGGTCGGTCAGCAGCGAGTAATCGACGTTCTCACCGATGGCCTTGGCGGCGACGGCCTTCATGCCCATCTCGTCAGCCTGCTCGGGCGTAACGTCAGCGGCACGGCGCAGGATGGAGCACACGCGGGCGTGAGCATACTGCACGTAATAGACCGGGTTGGAGTTGTCGCGCTTCTTAACGGCCTCAATGTCGAAGTCGACCATCTGGTTGGAGCTCTTGGAGATGAGCGTGTAGCGAGCGGCATCGGAGCCGACCTCGTCGACGAGCTCCTGCAGGGTCACCATGGTGCCCTTGCGCTTGGACATACGGACGGGCTTGCCGTTACGCAGCAGGTTGACGAGCTGGCCCAGTAGAACCTCGAACTTGCCGGGGTAACCCAGAGCGTCGCAGACGCAGCGGACGCGCTCGATGTAACCGTGGTGGTCGGCGCCCCAGATGTCGATGACGTGGTCGACGCGCTGGAACTTATCCCAGTGATAGGCAACGTCGGAGGCGAAGTAGGTGTACTCACCGTCGGACTTGATCAGGACGCGGTCCTTGTCATCGCCCAGGTCGGTGGAGCGGAACCACAGGGCGCCGTCCTTGGTGTAGAGGTAGCCCATCTTGTCGAGCTTCTCAAAAGCGCGGTCGACGGCGGAGGTGCCGGCGGTCTCGCCCTCGGTGTCCTTCACATACAGCGAACGCTCGGAGTACCAACGATCGAAGTCGCAATTGACGGCGTGGCAGAGGTCGCGCATGTTGTCGACCATCTTCACATAGCCGCGCTCGCGGAAGCTCTCCATGCGCTCCTGCGGATCGGCATTGACCCACTTGTCGCCGTCAGTACGCCAGAACTCGGCAGCCTCGTCGATGATGTAGTCGCCGCCGTAGGAATCCTTGCCCAGGGTCTCGGCAAAGTTGTCCTGGTAGGGATGGGTCTCGGGATGCTCATCGTTCTCGTCGGCGACAAAGGCGTCGCGGTCGGCGATCAGAATCTTGTGAGCTTCGTCGATATCCACGCCCTGCTTGGCGATGATGTCGGCAAGCTGCATGTAGCGCGTGCTGATGGAGTTACCGAAGGTGTTCATCTGAGAGCCGTGGTCGTTGATGTAGAACTCACGCTGGATGTCGTAGCCGGCGTGCTCCATGACGCGGCAGAGCGAATCGCCCAGAGCGGCCCAACGGCCGTGGCCGATGTGCATGGGGCCGACGGGGTTCGCGGAAACAAACTCGACCTGGGTCTTCAGGCCGCCACCGACGTTGGACTTAGCGAAGTCCATGCCCTTCTCGCGGGCCTCGCCAAAGATGGCGTTCTTGACGGCGACGGAGAGGTAGAAGTTAATGAAGCCGGGGCCGGCGATCTCGACCTTCTCGATCGCGGGGTCCTCGGGCATATGGGCAACGACGGCCTCGGCGATCTTGCGCGGGGCGCAGTGAGCCAGCTTGGCGGACTTCAGGGCCATGGTGGAGGTCCACTCGCCATGAGAAGTATCAGCCGGTCGCTCGATGGCGCAATCGTCAAGTTCAAATGCGGAAAGGTCGCCGGCCTCCTGGGCCGCAGCAAGCGCAGCGCGTACCAGCTCTTCAATCTTCTCGGGCATAGATCCTCCTTGTGTTAAAGCCCCCGAGCTCTTGGTCACTCGTAGGGCAAAAGCCAGAGTTTGTAGCACTCTATCACAAGCGACGCGCACTGTCGCAGGGTAAAGCCAATCGATATTGCATATGCACAAAAATGACTACGGCTTATGCGGGGTTGCTCAAAGTTGGCGATCTGCCTGCAGATTATGCACGTGCTGGAACTGTATAAAGGTATGAATGAGCTGCAGGTTTTATCGAATACTCTTACCTATCGGAGTTGTGTGCTTTTCCTGCATAAAGTGAAGGTTTGCGCACGTCAGCGTGGTATTCTAGACATACGCAAATTCGTATAAGTTGGAGGTAGCATGTTCTCAATCGGTCAACACGTCATTCATCCGGGTCAGGGAGTCTGCACCGTCGTCGGTTTTAGGGACGACACGCCGCAGCCCATGCTACTGCTCGAGACCAAGCAGGGACATGCGCAGACAATCCTAATGTACCCCGTGGCGCAGGCCGATCGCTTGCATGCCGCCATCTCTCAGCAAGATGCCGAGCACCTGCTGAGCCACTACAGCGAGCTCGAGTGCGACACCTTCACCGAGCGCAACAGCTCGCTCGAGGAGACGCACTTTAAGCAGCAGCTCAAGCTGGGCGCGCCCGAGACGGTCCGCGTGGCAAAGACCATGATGCACCGTATTCGCCAGGCCGAGGAAGCCGGAAAAAAGCCCAGCTCATACTACATGCGTGTGCTCAAGGAGGCAAAGCGCCGCTCCGTCGAGGAGTTCGCCGTCGCCCTGGGTGTCACCGAAGAAGACGCCGAGGCCTGCCTGGCCCAAGCCGCCCTCAACTAACCTTCCCGCGCAAAAACCACCACAAAGGGGGCACTGTTGACCTTTGTGGTGGTTTTCTTGTTCTAGTAGTATTCAATCATTAGCGATACCCACGAGCACAAGGAGTCTCTTATGGCAGAGCCGCTTACCGCCGGAATCACCCGCGACCGCGCGTTCGAACTGCTCAACGAGCACAACAAGGACCCGTTCCACATCACCCACGGCGAGACGGTCGAGGGCACCATGCGCTACTTTGCGCGCGAGTTCGACCCCGAGAACGAGGAGTTTTGGGGTATCGTCGGACTGCTGCACGACTTGGATTGGGAGGAGCATGAGGACGACCCTGTGAACCACACCATCTATGCGGCCGAGATCCTCGAGGGCGAGGGTGCCTCCCCTGAGCTCATTCGCGCCATCCAGACGCATACGTCTGATTTCAACTCCACACTGCCCAAGCCCGAGCTGCAGATGGAGAAGATCCTGTTTGCCTGCGACGAGCTCACCGGTCTGATCGGCGCGGCTGTCATCATGCGCCCGAGCAAAAGCGTCATGGACTTTACGACCAAGTCGCTCAAGAAAAAGTTCAAGGACAAGCGCTTTGCCGCTGGCTGTTCGCGCGATGTGATTACGCAGGGCGCCGAGATGCTGGGTTGGGAGCTCCCCGAACTCTTTGACCGCACCATCGCGGCCATGCAGTCCTTCGCCCCCGATCGCGACACCTTCCAGGCCTAACCGCCCACGCCACCTATAACCACCGCAAAGGGGACAGTGAACTGCGCCCCGAAACTTGGACTGAACAAATAGCGACTACGCCGCAAGGGCCCGGTTCCGGAACTCCTCCGGCGTCAGGCCCTTCAATCTTACCTGCCTGCGCCGCGTGTTCCAATGGTCTATGTACCCCTCCAGGTCGCGCTTGAAGTCCCCGAAGCTGCCCCACTCCCTGCCGCGGTAGAACTCGTCCTTCACGTGGCCGAAGAGCTGCTCGGTGGCGGCGTTGTCGATGCAGTTCCCCTTGCGCGACATGCTCTGGGTGATGCCCGCCCCCTCCAGCCTGGAGGCGTAGGACTCGTGCTGGTACTGCCAGCCCATGTCCGAGTGCACGGTCGGTGCCGCCCCGCCGGGCAGGGCCTCGAGGAGCCGGTCGAGCATCCTGTGCTGCTGGGCGAGGTCCGGCGAGGTCGATATGTCGCTCGCCACGATCTCCTTCGTGCAGAAGTCGAGCACCGGGGCCCAGTAGGCCTTGGCGCCGGCCACCTTGAACTCGGTGACGTCGGTGCCGAGCTTCTGCCACGGCCCCTCGGCGCCGAAGTCCCTCGCGATGACGTTCTCGAACGTGCTCCCCACGAGCCCCCTGTAGGAGCTGTACCGGCGGCGGGAGCCCCGGCGGCGTATCCCGCACCGGATGCCCATCTCGCGCATCATCTTGAGCACGGTCTTGTCGGCCACGACCGCGCCCAGCTCGGCGCGCAGGCACATGGCTATCTGCCGGTGCCCGCAGCCGTTGGCGGTGCGCGAGAATATCTCGGCCGCGGCGTCGCGCAGCTCGGGCCTGGTCGGCCTCCGCGGGTGCGCCAGCGCGTAGTAGTAGGTCGACCTCCTGAGCCCCGAGCACTCCAGCAGGTGGCGCAGGGAGTGCCCCTCCGCCCTCAGCGCCCTCACCGCCTCGGCCGCCGCCCTGGTCAGAGCCCGTCCCGCTCGACCAGGGCGCGCAATTTTTTTAGGTAGGCGACCTCGGCCTCGAGCCTGCGGCAGCGCTCCTCGAGCTCCTGCTCGCGGGTGCGGGCCCGGGGTTTCGACCTCGACCCCCTCGGCCTGCCCTTCGGGCGGGGCCGCAGCGCCTCGGCGCCGCCCTCGCGGTAGAGCCTGCACCAGCGCTCCAGCGGGGATTTCGACCTGATCCCGAACTCGGCCATGGCGTCGGCCTTCGCCATCCCGCCGTCGACCACGGCCGACGCCGCGGCGACCCTCTGCTCGAATGTGTACCTGGATTGTTTCCCGCCCATGGACAGCAGCGCCTCGCTTCCGAACGCCCGGTATACCCACTGCCATTCTCTCACGGTCTCGCGGGGGACGGACAGGGCCTCGGCCGCCGGCTTGCAGCCGACGCCGGCGTCGAAGAGCTCGACGGCCCGCCTCCTGGACTCCAGGTCGTGCTTCGACCTGAGATCTATACTCATGGAAAACCTCCCATTTCCCGATGTCCAAGAAATGGGAGGCAGTTCACAGGCACCTTTGTGGTGGTTTTAGTTTATCTGAGCTAACTTATGGAGAAGGTGTGGCGGCGTTTATTGTCGCTACAAAGTAAACCACGGCGAACTATATTGGTTTCAGCAACGGAGCAGGCAATAGGCGATGAAAAAGCCTGCCCTGTTGAGTTTGATTCGCATTCCTCCCCTCTGTGCGATTCAACGGTGTACTTCGGGAAAGCGCCCGTCGGCTGCCATGGCCGGCGGGCGCTTTCCCGTAATCATGGGACAAAACATCAGGTCCGTTATCCCAAAATGAGGTGCCGACGTTTGGCCTTAGGGCGGCACAAACTTTGATTGTTAGTCCCGCTTGCAGCAACCGATCTTTGTAAGCCCCTGCGGCGTCTCTTCGCCCGCGGGGATTCTTGGGCTGTTGCTTCCCAGATACGCCTCTACATGCCGCGCGAACGCTTGCCACGACCACTCGTCTTTATCGGCCTCAAGCCGATCGGGGGAAATCGCGTTGAACAGGCACGTTGGAATCTCGTGCTCGTGCAGATTCTTGGCGATACAAGGCGTGCAGCCCTTGTCGTGGTTGACAGGGTTAAACGGGCATTTCCGGTCGTTGCATGTACAAAACGCAACTGAGCTCATGGGGCTCCTTCCAGTCGGTCGGCTCTGCTGTAAAACGCTGCCGCATGTTAAAACAATAGGGCGTCATTGCTTAACAGAATATAGTCTTAGGGTGCTTGCGACTTAGGGGTTCTGCCGAGCGGCTGAATACCTCGGCGACCGACCTCTGAAGAAAACAAAACCGCCGCAATGAGGATTGTACTCATCGCGGCGGTTTTGTTTGACTGCTGTTTATTGTTCTCGGCTAGTACACCATGCCCATGGCGTCCTGAACCTCGCCCAGGGTCTGCTCGGCGATCTCATTGGCGCGACGGTTGCCCTCGTGCAGGACGTCCTTTACGTAATCCAGGTCGTTCTCGTAGCGCTGGCGACGCTCGCGAATCGGCGCGAAGTACTTGTTGACCGCCTCGGTCACGTACTTCTCGAGCTGGCCGGAGCCGCCCATGCCAATCTCCTCGGCAATCTCGACTTCGGAACGGCCGGTGCAGATGGCGGCCGTCGAAAGCAGACCGGACACGCCGGGGCGGTTCTCGGGATCGAACGTGATCATGCGCTCGGAGTCGGTCTGGCTCTTCTTGATGCGCTTGGCCGTCTCCTCGGCGGTCATCGAGATGTTGATGGCGTTACCGTAGCTCTTGCTCATCTTGCGACCGTCCAGGCCCGGCAGCAGCGGGGTCTCGGACAGCAGTGCGTCGACCTCGGGGAACACCTTGCCGTAGCGGTTGTTAAAGCGGCGGGCGATGGTGCGGGTGAGCTCGATGTGCGGCAGCTGGTCGCGACCGACGGGCACCACATTGCCCTTGCAGAACAGGATGTCGCAGGCCTGGTGCACCGGGTAGGTGAGCAGAAGGCCGGTGAGCTCGTGGCCCGAGGCCTCCATCTCGGCCTTGACCGTGGGGTTGCGCGCCAGCTCGGCCTCGGACACCAGCGACAGGAACGGCAGCATGAGCTGGTTGGCGGCGGGCACGGCGGAGTGCGCGTAGATCATGGTCTTGTCGGGGTCGATGCCGCAGGCAAGGTAGTCCATGACCATGTTGTACACGTTGTCCTGGATGTGCTCGGTCGTGTCGCGGTCGGTGATGACCTGGTAGTCGGCGATGAGTACGTTGGTCTTGGCACCCATGTTCTGCAGCTCCACACGGCCCTTGAGGGTGCCGAAGTAGTGACCCAGATGCAGACGGCCGGTGGGGCGGTCGCCGGTGAGCATGGTGAACTTGTCGGGCGTCTTGGCCAGGCCCTCGCGAATGGCGTTGCTCTTCTGCAGCGCGACTTCGTAGCTGTTCTCGTTTGGCATAATTGCTCCTAACGTATATTCATGGGTCAAGATGATAACGCGTTTATTGGAGGGGCGGGTCGTAAGTAGGCGAGGGGCGGGAGAGCGGCGGCTTGTGCGATGGGCGCGGCGTGGCTGCACGTTTGGCCGGCGGCGTCTGGACGCATCCTCGGCAGCTTACCCTAGCGCCTGTGGTGGCGCTCCTCCTTGCGTTCTTCTGCTGCCTGCTCCTCTTGCTTAAAGGCGGGATCGTCGGGGGTGACGAGCTCATCCTCGTGCGTGCGCTTGTTGTAATGGTGACGCAACACGGGCTCAAACAGATGTAGATGCTTGGCAAAGGCCGCCGAGCCAATGGCGAGCACGGTAAAGATGAGCACGCGCATGGGCACCTCGACCTGGTTGATCGCGGCGGCGCCGGCCGAAAGCATAATGCACCAGGCATAGATGAGGAGCACTGCCTGCTTTTGGTTGTAGCCCTCTTGGATCAGGCGGTGGTGGATGTGGCCCTTGTCGGCCTGCCCGATGCTAATGTGGGCGCGCTTGCGGCGCACGATGGCGCTAAACGTGTCGATGATGGGCACGCCGGCAACGATGAGCGGGATGATAAGCGAGGTGAGCGCGGCGGTGCGGCTCACGTTGAGTAGCGAGATGGAGCCCAGCGCAAAGCCCAGAAGCAGCGACCCCGAGTCGCCCAAGAAGATGCTTGCGGGGTTGAAGTTGTAGCGCAAAAAGGCCAGACAGGCGCCAAAGAGCGCAATGGAGAGCGCGGCGGCGTCGATGCGGCCCGAGAGAACGGCCATCGAAAACATGGTGAACGACGCGATGCCGCAGATGCCCGTGGCCAAGCCGTCGAGGCCGTCGATGAGGTTAATGATGTTGGTGAATGCGACCAGATAGATCACGGTGATGGGGTAGGCGAGCCATCCGAGCATGATCTCGCCGGGGGCAAACGGGTTGACGATGACGCCGATGCGCAGGCCGCCCACGCAGGCGATGAGCGCGGCGAGAATCTGACCGGCCAGTTTTTGCTTGGGCTTGAGCTGGATGACGTCGTCGATAGCGCCGGTCGCAAAGATGACGGTAAAGGAGAGGGCCAGCATAGGATAGCTAATGTGAAGGCGCGGGTGCGGCACCAGGACGGGCGGCCAACCCAGGTACCAGGTGCCTAGGATTTGCACAATACAGGCAACGACCAGGCCCAAAAACACCGCCGTTCCGCCCAAACGCGGGATGGGCTTGGTGTTGATGCGGCGCTTAGAAGGATAGTCGACGGCGTCGAGCTTAATTGCCAAGCGCTTGACCAGGGGCACCGTGAGGAAGGTCGTGATAAAGGCCGCCGCTGCCACGCATAGATACGGTATGTAGCTCGGGGATGAAGCCATGAATCTAAAAACCGCCAAGCGTCGAAGGAAAAGGTCAGAAGAACGCCATGCGCAAAGGGCATAGCCGAACCATGATACTCGACCACGGGGGGTGCATGGAATTGCATGCAGCGATAATCACGCGCTTACCAGATATTGGGATGTTGTCGATGGCTTGTCGGGATACCGGCGGGGATCCATATGGGCTGTAATGGTGGTTTTCGGCAAATGAAAACCACCCCCCACGTTACGAAAATGAACCCACCTAAAACAGGTGGGTGCCCTCATCGACTGTTCCAGCGTCCTTAACAACGAAGGATACCTGTACTAGGTACGACTGTGTGGGCTCCCTAAATAAACGCGACGGTTCACCCAGTTGCTCCGCGGGGGGCGGAATACCTACATCATAAAGCGGCACTTTGTCGATTCCAGTCTTGACATTATAAAAAACGTGTCGGACGATTACGGCGCCTTGGACTCGAGCCGTCTGTGCGGTTGGTCCCTTTACGTTTGAGCTGCTGAATCATTGTTTTGGAGCATGTTTTTATGCCGACGTCGTTGACCGAACTTTTTTCGCCCGCCTGCCATTTGTGTCCGCGCCGTTGCGGTGCGGCGCGCGACGAGGGCGCGCGTGGCGTGTGCGGCGCCGACAACACGCTTAAGGTCGCCCGCGCGGCGCTCCATATGTGGGAGGAGCCGCCCATTTCGGGCGAGGCCGGCTCGGGTACGATTTTCTTTAGCGGCTGTTCGCTCAAATGTATCTACTGCCAAAACCACGAGATCTCGACGGGCAATTTTGGCCTTGAGATTTCGCCTGAGCGCCTGGTCGAGATTATGCTGGAACTGCAGGACCAGGGTGCCAACAACATCAATTTGGTGACTGCGACGCACTATGCGCACCTGTTGCCTGCCGCGATTGCCGCGGCACGGACGCGCGGGCTGGTCATCCCGATCGTCTACAACACGAGTGGTTACGAGCGCGCGAGTGCCGTGGCGGCGCTGGGCGACCTGGTCGATGTGTGGCTTACCGACTTTAAATATGCCGATGCGGTAGAAGCGTGCGATAACATCCAAACTTTCAAATTAGTTGTCAAAACGATTGCCCGCAAACACGGTTTGCATGCGACATTTATGCCAAAACCATTATATGGCATCAATGGGT